>CAILMQ010000048.1 GCA_903835385.1 uncultured Microcaldota archaeon
CGCGACCATGAAAAAACTAGGAATCGGAATCATGATGGTCCTGCTCGGGATGGGCATGGCATTTGCCATACAACCGGCCCAGAGCTGGACACAAATAAGCAGTGGCTTCTACAACTCTTCGCCGGCCGCGAACCTGACGACCCAGGGCGGCAACGTAACCGCGGCGAACATTGCTGGAAACGTCTCCACCGCGAAGTGGGCAGGTTTCTACGGCAATGTCAGCGCGGGGATAGTGCTCACGCCCGGCGGCCTCACGAACATATTCTACAAGTGGGCTTGGGATCCAGCAACGAACGGCGGCAGGCTCTGTGTAACGCCTGGCACTGCCTTTGACTGGACCACTGTTGCAGTTGCGGCAGCGGCTGACATTGATACCGTGTGGACCTTCACGGGCACGGACAGCGCGGTCAACACGCTGAATGATACTTGCGGCAGCATGACTGTTGCGAGCACTGATGTAAGCGGCGCTCCGGCGACATACACCGGCAGCCCGGCAGACGCCTTCCAGACCTGCGCGATAGCTGACAGCGCAACACCTGGAACGAAAGCCGACTTCGCGTTCTGCAACGTGATAGTCTCGAGCACCGACTTCAAAGGCGAGACCTCGAACTACGAGCTCATCGTGCCCACGGACAAGACGCCCGGCAACCTCGAGACGTACTACGCCTGGCTTGAGCTTGATTAGAATCGGCACTTTTGTGCCTGTTTTCTTTTTCTTTCATTAAAATTTTAACAAAAAAAGGAAAAGGCGCGACCATGAAACTTAGTATCGGATTGATTGCGATTCTGCTCGGAATTGGTTTGGCATTCGCCATAAGCCCCGCAGGAGACTGGAATGTTATTAGCACTGGCCGCTACACGTCGGCGACTAATGCAAGTGTGACGACCGAGGGCGGCAACGTCACCAACGCGGACTTGAACTCAAACACCTCCACTGTCAAGTGGGCTGGTTTCTGGGGCAATATCACCAGTGCGCTGGTGCTTTCCCCTGGTGTAGGGCAAGCCAGCCTCTACAGCTGGGCCTGGGCTCCGGCAAACGGCGGCGAAGTATGCTCAGTGCCCGCTGCAAGCGGATTCGACTGGGCGAATGTCGCATCCGTTGCTACAACCGACATAGACACGATGTGGGGGTTCAACGTGAGTGACGCGGACAGCGCGGCCAACACGCTGACGGATTCCGCCTGCGCCATCACCATTGGCGGCACGCCGGTCACCACGGTTGGGAACAAAACCGGTGTGGGCGGCTTCGAGACCTGCGCGGTGTCCGACAGCGCGACTTCACTCAAAAGCGACTTCGCATTCTGCGCCGATATCGCAAGCGCTGGCACGCTTTTCAACAACCAGACCGGGAACTACGAGCTCATCATGCCGACCAACAATACCGTCGGAGGCACCGAGACGTACTATGCCTGGCTTGACCTCCATTAAAGCCGGCACTGGGAGTGCCGATTTTCTTTTTTCTTTCATTAAACTTTTTCTCTTAGCACATCCAAAAGCAATAAAAATAAACAGCACTGATTAACCCCATGGCAATGCTCGAGGATTTCAGGCTTCTGGAAAAGAACGGATTCAGGCTGCTGCCCTACAAACTCGCAACGGACGAGGACGGCGCCGTGGCCGCCGCAGTGAAGATCGGCTACCCGGTCGCGCTCAAGGTGGTTTCCGAGGAAATCAGCCACAAGACCGAGGTCAACGGCGTGAAGATAAGGATAAGGGACGAGGCCGGCCTGAGGCTCGCCTACAAGGAGATAATGGACGGCGCAAAGGGGCACAAAGTGGACGGAATCCTCGTGCAGAAGATGGCGCGCAAGGGCATAGAACTCATTATCGGCGGCAGGAAGGACCCGCAGTTCGGGCACATGGTGGTGCTCGGCCTGGGCGGCGTCTATGTCGAGATATTCAGGGACATAACCGCCAGGATATGCCCTGTCGTGGAGCAGGACGTGGAGGAGATGATACTGGAGCTCAAGACGCACCCGCTGCTCGAGGGAGCGCGGGGCGCGAAGCCAATCGACCGCGCCGCGCTCAAACGCATGGTGCTGGGCATCTGCAAATTCATGGCAAAGGAGGACATAAAGGAGCTTGACCTCAACCCGGTGATATTCGACGAGAACGGCGGCGACATCGTGGACGTGAGGTTCACAAGGTAAGGTGCCTATTATGAACGAACGCCTCAGGAAACTAATATACCTATTCAGACCGAGGAGCGTGGCGATAGTGGGCGGCTCGAGCATGCCCAACAAGATAGGCACCGTGCTCATGAAGAACCTCATAGAAGGCAGGTTCATGGGCGACGTTTATGCCGTGAACCCGAAATACACCGCTGTGCTCGGCAAGCCGTGCTACCCGAAAGTGAGCGACATACCAAAGCCCGTGGACTGCGTGATAATCGCTACGCCGGCAGAGACCGTGCCCGGCATCCTGGAGGATTGCGGCAGCAAGGGGGTGAAGGGAGTCATTGTGCTGAGCGGCGGGTTCGAGGAGGTCGGAAGGAACGACCTCGCGGACAGGATGAAGGCGATCTCGGAAAAATACAATATCCCGGTTATCGGCCCGAACTGCCTCGGTGTATTCGACCCTTACACGCGGGTGGACAGCATTTTCCTGCCGGCGTTCAAGCTCGAGCGGCCGGGGCCGGGCAACATCGCGTTCGTTACCCAGTCAGGGGCGGTCGGCTCCACGGTGGTGGACCTGGCTGCGCACTACGGCATGGGCATCTCCAAGTTCATCTCCTACGGCAACGGCACTGTGCTCAACGAATGCGACATGCTCGAGTTCCTGGAAAAGGACAAGGAGACGGAAATAATCATATTATACCTGGAAGGAGTGAAGGACGGAAGGCGGCTCCTGGAATGGATGAAAAAGGTGAACCCGAAGAAGCCCATCGTCGCGATGAAGGCGGGCAAATACGGAAAGGCAATGGCCGCGGCGCGCTCGCACACCGGGAACATCGCGGGCAACTACATGGCGTACAAGGCCGCGTTCAGGCAGGCAAAGGTGACCGAAGCCAATGACCTGCAGGAGCTTTTCGATTTTGTCAAGATATTCAACCAGCCTTTGCCGAAGGGGAACCGCGTCGCGGTGATAACCAACGGCGGCGGGATGGGCGTGCTTACCGCGGACGCCATAAACTCCGAAGGCATGGAAATCGCGGACTACAGCGAGGAGACTAAGGTTGCGCTGAAGAAAATCCTGCCGTCCTACGGGAACGTGGGCAACCCGCTTGACCTGGTGGCCGACGCCGGCGTGGAGGCCTACGACAAGGCCATAGAGGTGCTGATGGCGGACGAGGGCGTGGACTCGCTTGCCATCGTCCTGCTGACGCAGACTCCGCCCATGGACGAGCGCATAATAGGCGTGCTCACCCGCGCGTCCGACGACAGGAGGAAAGCCGTGGTGACCATCTCGGTCGGCGGGGCGTACACCGAGGCGTACCAGAGGGCTCTTGAGAGCAAGGGAGTGCCATCCTACAACTCGCCCCTTGCCGCCGTGAAGGCGATGCACATGCTCACTAATTACGCGGCGTGGAAAGGGAAGATGAAGAAGGAGGGGTAAGGACGGCCAACCGAATCGTGATGGCCGACGTGGCGCAATGCAGGCTGCAGACCACGTCACCTTAGAATATAGTAAGAAAATAACCTATTGCCGGTTAAAGGGAAAATGTTTGTTTACACAGTGGGGAGGGGACCCCATAGTTCCACTAATAGGAAGACCTTATAAAATAAAAATATATTGTATCTATAGATACAGTACATACGCCGTTTAAAAAACACAAAAAGGTGTTTTTTTAAAAAAAATTAAAAACAAAAAAACAAAGAAGCGAGGTGGTTCCGTGCCGTTTCTTTATCTCTATGATGTCGATGCCAAGGACAAGAAGAAATTCAACCGTGTCAAGAGAAGGTTTTACTACAGGCTGAACCGGCTGTTTCCGGATCGCAGGGCCTGGAGGACGAAATCGGCCATTCTCGTGTCCGGAAGGCACACCCGCGTTCTAGACGACTTCTTCCGCTCTTTCAGGGGCTCGGTCATCACCTATAAGGTGGACCTGAACTCCATTGAAGAACTCGAATAGGCCTTGAATGGCGCCTTGCCTGGCAGGAAAACAAACACTGGAAGCCGGAACCCAATAGTGGAACTATGGGGTGGGTCTGTGCAGGCTTGCAGGTCTTCCCATTAGCCGATAATTCGTTGTTTTCTTACGGTATTCTAAGGAGACGCAGACACCCGGCTTTCAATTGCTGCGTCGGTCGTGTGGTGTTCCTCTTCTGCACAACCAGCACCGCGCCAACAAATCGGTGTCTTTTTACTGCTCAACCAGCGCATCCACGTCGAGCTCGCAGGCATAGACCTCGAACTCGAGCCGCTGCTGCTTCAGTATTTCGTCCCTGATCTTGCCGAATATCCCCGCCTTCTTGTTCCTGATAAAAACAGCGCCTGCCCGCGTCTGGTCGAACGCTGGGTGGGTGGTCTTCCCGAGCGTGAGCTCCCCGCCGCATTCACCGACCAGGATCTGCAAATGCCCCTTCGCAGCCGAATACTCGACCTTCCTGTCCATGATGCCGAAAACAAGCTTTTTTTTGGCCTCTTCCGCCTCATAGACAATTCCGATTTCGTAAAGCTTCTGGGGCAGGCCCTTGTTTTTGTTGGTCTCGAACACTGCCAGCAAATCCGCCAGCAGGGTGGGCCGCAGGCAGGTGAACTCCTCGCCAGAGGGATTCTCTATCTCCTTCACCTCGCCCCCATAGCCCATCCTCGCCACCCTGTTTTTGTTCGTAAGTATGAACGTCGTTATCTCCAGGAACCCCATGCCGCGCATGGTTGCGTTCAGGGTCTCGTGTTCCGTGTTCCGGCGCCCGACAGTGAAGAAATCCGGCAGTTTCGGCACGAATTTGTTGTAGCCATAGGCGATGGCGATGTCCTCTATCACGTCCACCTCGTGGATGACGTCCGCACGGAAGGGCGGCACCAGGGCATAGCTCCCTTCCATCTCATAGCCCATGCGGCCTGCGAGCACTGCAACGTCTTTGGCAGCCAGCCTAAGGCCGAGCAGCATGTTCACGTCCTTCAGGTTGACCTTCATCCTCTTCGGCTTCAGGTCCGGCGCGGTTATCTTCCTGTGCGGATACCTGACCTCCACGGAATGAACGGCCCCTCCCATATCGGCGAACATGGTGACGAGTATGTTGAGCGCCGCGGTGACGGAGTTCCCGTCTATTCCGCTCACCTCTATGAAAATATCGTTCGTTTCCAGCCCGACCTGGCCGGTCTCTGCCGAATTTACGACCGGAAGCAGGGCCATTATCCTCCCCTTCGCATCCACGAACACCGGCCATTGGGAAAAGCCCTTGATTATGTGGCCGTGCTCCAGGCCCTTGGGGTGTTTTTCTATTATCTCGGGCGCGGTTGCCTCGTTTTCCCATCCAAGGGGCCGGTAGCGTATCGCCTCGGGTTTCATGGCGGTGTATTTCACCGGGAATGCGATTTTATCCAGGGGGTAGATGCCGATGCCGAACTTCTTCGCCCGCCTTCCGAGCGTTGCGACAAGCTTTTCCTGCACCTGGACCATGTCTATTATGCGTTCGTCGGTGAACCGCAGCCCCCTCACAACGGCACACACTGTGTATGGCCTCACCTTTTCCACGGATGCGTCCACGTCCACGGCGTAATCGCCTTTTTTCGCCGCGTAGTGCGTTATCTCCCCCTTGTAGTAGGACCTGAGCGAGCGCGAGAGCCCCTCCAGCGCGAACCAGTCCGGCCGGTTCGGGGTTAGCTCCACGAGCAGTTTTTTGGTTTCCTTCTCCTCCTCGCAGGGCGCGCCGATTTCCGTCAGCCCCTCCATTATCTTCTCCTTCGGGAACCCGCAGAGCTTTTCGAAATCGCTTATGAGGAACTCGACAACCGCCATCTAAACACCTTTGCACGCGCCGTCGGCGAAAAACTCCCCGTAGGCGCCGCAAACATATCCCTGTTGCTGCGGACTGTTTTTATACTCTTTTGAAAGGTCCAGGAAGCACGCCCTTGCCGCGCCCACGCTTTCCGCATTGATGCAGCCGAGAATCTTCTGGTTCAGCTGGTCGGACAGGTAATACGCCCCGAACCCGATGGCAACCACCAGGGAAAGCGCGATTGGTATCGCCAGCGCCTTCCACATCTCCATTGGCGGCTCGGGCGGCCAGCCCGCCTTCCCCTCCCTGATGGCGAGCGCGAGCCCTCCGAAGAACCCGAGAAGGTGCGCGGAGTGCGCGATGGAATCGGCGCTGCCCATGTAGAACAGCTCTATGAGCGCGTATATGGGCCCGACCATGTACATGGGCAGGGGCACGAAGTAGAAATATACCGTGAGATTCGGCTCCAGCAGCACGAGCGCGCCTATTATGCCGTATATCGCCCCTGACGCGCCCAGCGCGGTGCTGAAGGGCGAGCTGAAGAGCATGAAGCCCACGGAGCCCAGTATGCCGGATACGAAATAGATGAGCAGGAACTTGCCCGTGCCGACGCGGTTCTCGAGCACGCTGCCGAACATGAACAGGGCGAGCATGTTGAACAGTATGTGCTCCAGGTCCGCATGGCCGAACATGGATGTGATTATCGTCCATGGGGCCGCAAGCAGGTTTATGGGGCTGAGCGTCACCTGGGGGTACACGGCATCAGGCGCGGCCTGCTCCAGGATGAAGGCCAGGACGCAAAGCGCGATGAGAACATAGGTCGCCTTCATGTATTCACTCCCAGGACACGAGACACGGTACCCAAGACCGGAAACCCTTCTTCAGCCGCATTCGCTCGGCCACTTCCTTTCCTTCGCCAGCTGCTTCCCCGCGCCGGTCGGGTAGTCCTCGTTCAGGCAGCCGGTGCATAGCGGCAGGCCGAGCGTCTTTTTCAACCCCTCGATGGAAAGGTAGCCGAGGCTGTTCGCGCCGAGGTAAGTCTTTATCTCCGCCACGGTCTTCTCGTTGGCTATGAGCTCGGAATACGTGGACATGTCCACCCCGTAGAAGCAGGGCGCCTTTATGGGCGGGCAGGTTATCCGCAGATGCACCTCCTTCGCGCCAGCGGCCCGTACCAGGCTCACTATGCCGCGCAGCGTCGTGCCCCGTACTATGCTGTCGTCAATCAGCACCACCCTTTTTCCTTCCAGCACTTCCCTCACGGGGTTGAGTTTCAGCCTCACGGCTTCGCTTCTCGCCTGCTGGTTCGGCATGATGAACGTCCTGCCTATGTACCTGTTCTTTATCAGCCCCTCCTCCACCGGAAGCTTGAACACATCCGCGAACGCCGCCGCGGCCTGGCGCGAGGTGTCCGGGACCGGCACCACGACATCCGCCTTCACGGGATGCTCCCTGGCCAGTTCCGTGCCCAGCCTCTTGCGCGCGTCATACACGGACAGGCCGTTTATAATGGAATCCGGCCTGGAGAAATAGACGTACTCGAACATGCAGTGATGCGTCTCTTTCGGCATGATTTTCTTCCTGCTCATGCGTCCGTTGTCCAGCAGCGCCATCTCGCCGCCTGCAATCACGCCGCCGCTGTAGGGGATGTTGTTTATGTCCAGGGCCACGGTTTCTGACGCGAACATGATGAAATCGTCGTTCTCGCCCCACACCAGCGGCCTGATGGCATGGGGGTCCCTGAACACCAGCAGCTTTGACTCGAATATTGCGGCGTCGGAATAGGCGCCGTCCAGCATCTCCATCACATGGCGCACCGCGCCCTCGGCGCCGTCCTTCCTTTTCTCGTCAAGCAGCATGGCTATGGGTTCGGTGTCCACCGTGCTCATGTAGTTCCTGCCCATTTTCGCGAACCTTTTCTTGAGCGCCACATAATTCGCGAGGTGGCCGTTGTGCGCCACCGCTATGCCTGCGTACAGCGTGGGCTGCACGTCGCACAGGTCGCATTTGCCGGTCGTGGGATACCTGGTGTGCCCGATGCCGGCCGTGCCCTCTATCCCGAGGTCCTCCTCCTTGAACACGTCGCGCACCAGCCCCAGGCCCTTGCGCTCCTCTATTTTCCCGTCCGGGGTGAGCACGGCGAAGCCGGCGGCGTCCTGGCCCCTGTGCTGGAGCGCCACCAGCGCGTTGTAAATCAGAGGGGTGACGCTGCGCCCCTTTTTGGACATTATGCCGACAATTCCGCATTCTTCCTTCGCATCTTCCACAGTCTCACCGCCGATAAGACTATTAGCCGCAAGTGTTTTTTTAAATGACGCGGCTGCGGGAGAGCGCAAAGCAAAGCGGGTGGCCCGGACGGCGAAAAAGGAGCGGGACGCGTGCGTAGCGGCGTTGGAGCCATGCCAGCCAGTAGGTTATTTAAGCGTTCGCTACCATAGTATATATGGTGAAAAGATGATTGGTGTGTTTAAAGAGGCTCCGACACAGGCGCAGGACCCGGCGCTCAGTTTCTATGCCACTATGAAGCCGGCGGACATACAGAGGATACAGGATAACGTGACCCGTGTTTTGAGCTCGCGCGATTTCACTCCCAAGCCCATGGTTCCGGGCAAGGCGGATAAGAATTTCATTGACAATGTGAAGTCCGCCCAGGTCGCCCTCGGCGTGGAGAAGCTGGACGGCAAATGGGGCAAAATTACCGATACTCACAACGAACGGTTTGCCCAGGTGAATGAGATACAAGCCAAAGTGACCCGTGTTTTGAGCTCGCGCGATTTCACTCCCAAGCCCATGGTTCCGGGCAAGGCGGATAAGAATTTCATTGACAATGTGAAGTCCGCCCAGGTCGCCCTCGGCGTGGAGAAGCTGGACGGCAAATGGGGCAGAACTACGGATGCTCACAACGAACGGTTTGCCCAGGCGCAGGAAAAGGCCGATAAGACGGAGCAGTCGGCGGTGAGGCGCCTCGCGGACATGGTGCCGAAGGAAACCGCGCTTGCCCGCGCATCGGAGTCGCCCGCGACCGCTGCGGCTTACAACGTAACCGTGAGGGTAAGTGAAGTGCCCGGCATGAAACCGAGGGAAGTCACCCTGCGCAGCAATACGGAATACGCGAAAATGAGTTCCACAGAACAGAAAAGCTTCAATGAGCGGGCCCTGAGGCTTGCCTATAAGCAGGAATACGGGCACACGCCAAGCGCGCAGGAACTTAACGACGTCGCCGCGGTGATAAAGCACGTCAAGAGCGAAAAAATGAGGACGGACTGAGAGCGCAGCGGAGTCCGGCGCTCCCTTATCCGTTTTCCTTCTTCCTTCATTTGCCCTCTCTTCCTATTTTGCCTTTTTCGTCACCTGAGCCCCGGCTTCCGGAGGGCAGGGGACAATCAGCCTTTTGAGTACCTCCCCTTCGCCAAACACGTCGCACTGGCTGCCCGTGCATTCAATCGACGCCGCGCCGCCATGCACGCCATCCTCTATCGTCGCGTGCACCCCTTTGCAGTTCGCGTATGAAATCATGAAGCTGCCGGTCTCTGGGAAGAGCACGTGCGTATAAGGCCCGCTTCTTTTGATGACCGCACGCGCCGCGCGGCCCTTTTCCGGTTCTTTTTTGGAAACCCATTGCCCGAGGGTGCCGTCGGCATTGAAATATTCCACCGCGGTCAGCCCGTTATCGAAAGCCACATACGCCTTCGTGCCGTTGTCGAAAAACGCGACCTCCACGGCATTATACCTGAAATCCACGTGGCTCACCGCGCCGGCGCCGTCCTTCAAGGATGCCGGGGAGCCGTAAACCTCTATCCTGTTCCGGTAGGCAATCCGCGTCCTGCCTCCTGAGCAGGATAACTGTATCGGAACCATCTCGCCGCGGTCTATGTTGAATTGCGGCAGCAGGCTCTCGCTCGTCCCCGCGCCTGTTTTTACCGTAAGCGTGTTCCCGTTGATTTCGCATGTGCCGCCCTCCCATGCAGAAGACAGCCTGCGCTCGCTGCCTGTTTTCCCAATCAGGGCATCCGCCATCGGGCCTTTGGCGGTCGCAGTGCCCCAAGAAGTTCTTGCCGCCACGCCAGGCGCCCCTGCCAGTGCGGGCTTTGAGAATGCGAGAAGCAATCCTAATGTTGCGGCGGCCAGTTTCTTTTGCATCAAACCATCCGGGTTTCGGGTTCAACGGATTAATATGGATTAACAGGTTAATATACTTAGTGTGGTTATATTTAAAAAGATATGTTTGAATACGCCACGTTCCGGCGTTGGTTTTTAAAAACATATTTGCGCAGAGTATCCTCATGGACGACGGGCTGGTCGTGGGCAGGGACGTGCTCAAAGCCGTTGGCGGCCAGACGCGCGTAAGCATACTCAAGGCCCTGCGCCAGAGGCAGAAGACCCAGAGCGAATTGGCATCCGAACTCAGGCTTTCCGCCCCGACGGTCCTGGAGCACATGGCGCAGCTGGAAAAGGCCAATCTCATCGAGCCGGTTCCGGAATACCCGGGCAGGACATTCCCCCTGCTGGCCGGCAGCGGTTTAGAGGCCGGCGCGCCCAGCCTTCCGGTGGCAGCTCCCAGGCAATGTACGCGATGTCCGCTCTCGACAGTTCCCCGCGCGTGTTTGTCGGGCTGCTCGCAATGCTATTCCTCATAGCCACGCTCTGCCTGGCGGCCTATGCCTGGCATTCACGGCGCGCATCCCCTCACAGGTAATAGAGGTCAGAAGGCATTATCACCCTGTAGAGCACCAGCGCCACCCCGAGCATGAAGGGTATGACAATCACGGAAAAGCCGATGAACATCATAGCCGACTCCTTTCCCCTTCCCCAAGGCTGCTGCCGCTCGTACACGAGATATGCGCTTCCCAGCCAGGCGACCAGGAAAACGAAACCCGCCACCTGCGCGTCCGGCATGTTCACCCCGATAATCGCACCCGACACGACCGTCACCGCGACCAGCGCAGCGAAGGAAACCGCATATACGAACGATTTCACTGCGCAGTCGGAGAGCGGCGCAACTCCCTGGGCCAAAGGCGCCTGGGCCGGAACCGTCCGGGCACCGGCCGCCTGCGCAGGAGAAGCGGTCCCCTGCCGTCCTTTCGAAGCCGCCGCGTTCGTTTCCCTCGCCTTTTTCCTCACGAAGTATGCGCCGAGCCCGAGGAGCGCGAGCACGAAAGCGATTTCAGGCGCATAGAGCAGCATCTTGTTCCTGCCATAGCTCCCGCTGACGACCATGCTTTCGCCTGCGAACAGCGTGCTCTTCTGCGTCGTATAGCCGTAGGAATACGAGCTGTACGAGTAAAGCCCGGACATCGCGGCCTGCGTGTCTCCGCTCCCGCTTTCCAGAGCCTTCATGTCAGTGGCAATTGGCTGGTAGTTCCCGCTGCTTCCGCCTTCTTTGAGGTAAAGTCCCTGGTCCACATTGATGGAAACCTGCGTGCTGTCCACGTCAAACCCGTATTTTGGGGTCTCGAAATCAAAACCCGTTCCAAGGATGCCGCTTTTCGCGTACCCGAATGCGCGGTAGAGGATGAGCAGGCTCGTGGAATGGCCCTTTTCCAGCGGTTTGCCAAGTTTCAGCCTGTAGCTGCCGGCTCCGGCTTTCTCATATGTTACCGGATCGAATTCGTAGTTGTAATAGCAGCTGCTGTAATCAACGCTTCCGTTCTCAATACAATCCCTCTTCTGGTACGCCCCGACCATCCTCACATCGGTTCCCGGGATGTTCAGGTCTATGGTGCTCGCGGCAGAATCCGCGTTATTCGTGTAATCCAGCCGCAGCACCGCGTTCGCCAAACCCCTATCGTCAAAAGAAACGGAATAATACGCGCTGGTCCCGTAGTCCGCGCCGTAGTATGCGCCAGTGAGCCCGGCCAGCAGAAGCCCCACGAAAATCCACGTCAGGTTTTTCATGGTTAATACTGATGCCCTTCCCGTATTTATAAGCAGGAGAATTGGTTAGGCTAAACCCTAAGCATCATTTGCGCGCCGGCTCCTTTTTCGCAACCGCATTCGTAAGCGCGTATATGACGACCGCAACCAGGACCGTCACAGCGAGCGCGACCAGTATCTCGTAGCCCCATGCGCCGCTTATGGGTATGAGTGTCTTTATGGTGTCGGTTATGGCCGTCTGCCAGAAAAGCGCTGCCACCAGGGCCAGCGCGGTCGTTATCACGGTTATGATGCGGGTCTCCACCTCTTCCCTGGCTCTCCGTGCAATCTCGCGCCTCTCGAACTTCCTTTCCAACTCCTTTTCCGTTTCCCCGGTTATCCTGTCTGCCATGCCCAGAATTGCCAGGCTATGGTTTAAAAATTACATCGTACGATAATTTTCCACATAGACGAATTCATCACTGAAAGGTATCCACATGAGAAGAGTCGCCATCATAGGCTGCGGAATGACGAAGTTCGGGGAGCATTGGGACACCGGCCTCAGGGACATGGTTGTGGAGGCAGGGCTCAACGCAATCCAGGACGCCAATCTTCCGGGCGAGAAGATAGACGCGGGCTACATCGGCACAATGGCGTCAGGCTCGTTCATAGGCCAGGAGCACATAGGAGCGCTCATCGCGGATTATATGGGGCTGAATCCCATCCCAATCACGCGTGTGGAAGGCGCCTGCGCGTCCGGCTCCCTTGCCCTGCGCCAGGGGTTCATGGCGGTCGCGTCCGGCCTCCATGACATCGTGGTCGTGGGCGGCGTGGAGAAAATGACTGACCTTGACGGAAGCATGGTGACGGACGTGCTCGGCGGAGCAGGGGACCAGGAATGGGAGCTTTTCCTGGGTGCGACATTCCCGGGCATATACGCGCTCATGGCCAGGAGGCATATGTACGAGTTCGGAACCACCGAGGAGATGATGGCCTCGGTCGCGGTGAAGAACCACCGCAACGGCTCGAAAAACAAATACGCCCAGTACCAGAACGAAATAACCATGGACACGGTCCTCAAATCCAAGGCCGTCGCATCCCCGCTCAAGGTTTTTGACTGCTCTCCGGTCACGGACGGCGCGGCAGCGCTTGTCCTCGCCCCGCTGGAACTCGCCTCAAGCTTCACAAAAAAGCCGGTCGAAATCCTCGCAACGGCCCAGGCGTCGGACACAATCGCGCTCCACTCAAGGCAGAGCCTGACCGGAATCAAGGCCACAACAATCGCTGCCGAGAAAGCCTATAAAATGGCCAAGGTCACTACAAAGGACATAGACGTGGTGGAAGTCCACGACTGCTTCACAATCGCGGAGATAATGGCGATTGAGGACCTCGGGTTCTTCAAAAAGGGCGAGGGCGGGAAGGCGTCGCTGGAAGGGCGGACCGCAATAGGGGCGGAAATCGCGGTGAACACATCCGGCGGGCTCAAGGCATGCGGCCATCCGGTGGGTGCCACCGGAGTAAAGCAGGCGGTGGAAATCACCTGGCAGCTGCGCAACGAGGCGGAAGGAAGGCAGGTCAAGGACGTGGAAATAGGCATGACGCACAACGTGGGCGGCTCGGGCGCCACCGCGGTGGTGCACATATTCGGCAAGGGGAACTGAACAAAGGCGTACGTTCAATCAGATGTTCTGGTGTTTTCATGGCAACGGTCGGATTCAAACCAACGGACGGGAAAAAACCGCAGGCTCAGGCCGGTTCATTCGGGTTCAGGCGCGTCAGCGGCTTTCACCCCGACGACATCCACGAGCTTTTCAAGGCCGAATCAAGCAGGGGTTGCTTCGGCAGGACGACCTGGGGCATGCACCTCAGCCTTGAAACCATAGAAAAAGGACAATTTAGGCGGCCCTAGCACCCGGATAGCGGCATTTGCATGCCGGCGGGCCGCTCGCGACTACCCCGTGCTATCCCTTTATAACACCTTTTCCATCAAATACAATAACACGTGAGGGAGAGCAATAGGTTTCCAGCTCCCAGTTATGCCCCGGCTTCTTACAAGACGTGCAACAAGAGGCGCAGGGCATCTGGGTTTGGGGGACTGAGCTTATGCCTTTAGAAGTCATTCCAGCCATCCTTGTGAAAGACCGCGGCGAGCTGCTGCGGAGGATAGCTGCCGTCTCGCCCCACGTGAAAACCGTCCACATCGACGTCATGGACAATCGGTTCGTGCCGAACAGGACCGTTGGCCTCGAATCCTTCTCAGACCTTCCATCAAGCGTTCACTATGAGTTCCACTGGATGGTGGAGCATCCCGAATCCTACATAGCGGGGCTTCCAGGCCCCTATCTCCACATCGTCCACTGCGAGGCGGTAAAGGACTGGGGAGTCGTGGAGGAGGCGGTGCGCAGGGCAGGAGGCGCGTTGGGAATCGCGTTCAATCCAGCAACGCCAACAGGCAAAATAATCGGGCTCGCCTCCAAAACAAAGCGCATTCTCGCGATGACAGTGGTCCCCGGGTTCGACGGCCAGAAGTACATGGCCGAAGTGGAGCTGAAAATAAGCGAGTTGCGCGCCCGCTTCCCGGCAATGGAAATAGAGGTTGATGGCGGCATAAACCCGGAGACCGCGGCAAGGGCGGTGAAGGCCGGGGCGGACAAGCTCGCCGCGTCCTCGGCGATATTCACCAAAGATGACAAGAAGCTCGCAATCGCGATGATACTGAGGAGCTGCGGGGTGCTTGAATGCCGGACCGGTTCAGGATAACAAGCATGAAAAAGCTGAAGCTCATCGCCAACACCATACGGCAGGATGTCGTGTGCATGCTTTTCGAGGCAAAGTCCGGCCATTCCGCTGGCTCAATCGGACTTGCGGACATCTTTACCGCGCTTTATTTCAACGTGCTCTACCATGACCCGAAGAACCCGGGGTGGCCGGACCGGGACAGGATGGTCCTGAGCAACGGCCACGTCTGCCCGGTCCTCTATGCCGCGCTTGCGAACGCGGGCTATTTCCCGAAGGAGGAGCTGCTCACCCTGAGGAAGCTCGGCTCCAGGCTGCAGGGCCATCCGCACAGGGGCGCACTCCCTGGCATAGAGAACACGTCCGGCCCGCTGGGCCAGGGGCTTTCCCAGGCAGTCGGCATGGCGATAGTGTCAAGGTCCGAGCGCAGGAAATGGCGCGTCTATTGCGTCCTCTCAGACGGCGAGCACCAGGAGGGCCAGGTATGGGAGGCGGCCATGCTCGCGGGGAAGTACCGGCTGGGCAACCTCACCGCCATACTGGACAGGAACAACATCCAGATAGACGGCTACACCGAGGAGATATGCCCGCTGGAGCCCCTCGCTGAGAAATACCGCTCGTTCGGCTGGCACGTGATAGACGTGGACGGCCACAACATCAAGAAAATCATAGACGCCTGCGAGGAGTCGCGCGCGGTCTATGAGAAGCCCACGATGATAATCGCGCACACGATTCCGGGCAAGGCGATATCGTTCATGGAATTCCTGGCAGAGTGGCACGGCAAGTCCCCGAAGAAGGAGGAACTGGACACCGCGCTGGCAGAGCTGCAGAAGCAGAGGGACGCGGTGGAGACCGAGGATTTCTGAGATGATTAGGATGGCAATTCGCGCTGACATGTACCTGGCCGACCCGCTTTTCGAGCCGACGCCCAAGGCCGCCCCGAGCCGCGACGGTTTCGGAAAGGCCCTATTGGAGCTGGGCGAAAAGGACCCGAACGTCTGGGTGCTCACTGCCGACGTCTCGGAATCCACGCGCACCCACTGGTTCGCGGAGAAATTCCCGAAAAGGTTCGTCCAGACCGGGGTCGCGGAGCAGAACCTGGCCGGGGTTGCCGCCGGCATCGCGGCCTGCGGCAAGACCGCCTTCATATCCGCGTACGGCGTTTTCTCGCCGGGCCGCAACTGGGACCAGGTGCGCGTCTCCATATGCTACAATAACGTGCCCGTGAAAATCCACGGCTCGCACACCGGCCTCACCGTGGGCCCCGACGGCGCGTCCCATCAGGCGCTGGAGGACATCGCAATCACCCGTGTGCTCCCGAACATGGTCGTGCTCGCCCCGGCGGACGCCGAGGAGGCGCGGAAGGCGGCCCATGCGGCCGCGATTCTTCCCGGGCCCGTGTACATCCGCACCTGCAGGGAGAAGATGCCTGTTTTCACCACGGACAGGACGCCGTTTGAAATCGGGAAGGCGAACGCCTACCGCGACGGCAAAGACGTGGCGATTTTCGCATGCGGCGCGGAAGTATACGAGGCGCTCAGGGCCGCGGAAAGCCTTTCAAAGGAGGGAATAGACGCCGCGGTGATCGGCCTCCATACCATCAAGCCCATTGACGAGGCCGCAATAGAAGAATGGGCGAGGAGGACGGGCCTCATCGTAACCGTGGAGGACCACCAGGTGAACGGGGGCATGGGAAGCGCGGTGGCTGAAGTGGTTTCGGGTCTCCAGTCTCCAGTCCAGGTTATCCGCCACGGGATTTATGACCGGTTCTGCGAGTCCGGCGAGCCAATGGAGCTGCTCAAAAAATACGGGCTTGACGCAGCCGGAATCAGTGACGTGGTTAAAAAAGCGATGGAGAAGAAAAAACAATAGGGGTGGCTATGTGGGCGTTCTACAGGAGTTCAAGGATTTTTTACACGAGTATAAGGTGATGGGGATGGCCGTGGCATTCGTAATCGGTGTCGCCATAACCGCGTTTGTGCAGTCCCTGGTGAACAACATAATCATGCCGGTCGTAGCAGTGGTTCTCCCGAAGGGCGACTGGCAGGCCGCGACATTTCCACTCGGCCCTGCGAATCTCGGCATCGGCGCGTTCCTGTCCGCGCTCATCAACTTCGTGATAATCGCATTCGTGGTCTTCCTGATGGCCAAATTCGTGTTCAAGGAGGAAAAGGTCACGAAAAAATAGAAACGGCCCGTCTCGCCAGTCGTTGGCCGGGTTCGCGCCGCAGCAGGGACGGTTTTTAGATTTATTCCTTCATTAATACGTAATACGCAGCGGGTGTTTTCTATGAAATTCTTTCTCGACACAGCAAACGTTGAAGAGATAAGGAAAGCCGTGGAGCTGGGCATGTGCGACGGAGTCACGACCAACCCCACGCTCATCATGAAGTCAGGCAAGGACCAGAAGGCCGTGATCCGGGAGATAGCGAAAATCGTTCACGGCCCCATAAGCGTGGAGGGCATAGCGGACGACGCCGAAGGCATGGCCAGGGAAGGCGAGGAGTTCGCCAAATGGGCCCCGAACGTAGTTGTAAAGGTGCCCATGACCAAGGAGGGGCTCAAAGCGGTCCGCGTTCTGGAAGCCAAGGGCATAAGGACCAACGTGACGCTCGTGTTCTCAACATCCCAGGCGCTCCTGGCGGCCAAGGCCGGCGCGTCCTACGTGTCACCGTTCGTGGGCAGGCTGGACGACGTGTCCGAGGACGGCATGCAGTTAATTGAAAACATAGTCTCCATGTACCTGAACTACAATTTCAAGACCGAAATCATAGTCGCATCCGTCAGGCACCCGCTCCACGTTACGACCGCGGCGGCCGCGGGCGCGCACATCGCGACCATACCCGCCGAAGTGCTTGAGAAGATGTGGAAGCACCCGCTCACGGACAAGGGAATAGCCCAGTTCAAGGACGACTACAAGAAGACCGCTGGAAACAAGTGATTTGCATGAAGGAATCCATACCGCTGACCTGGCGCAAGATACCGGCACGCTACAGGCTGCTCGGAGTGAAATGCACCACCTGCAGCACGTACTATTTCCCGAAGCGCTTGGTGTGCCCCAAATGCAGGCGCAGGGGCAGGCTGGAGGAGGTCCGCTATTCCGGCAAGGGCAAGGTCTATTCATTCACGGAAATAACCTCGCCGCCGGTCGCATTCCAGGACCAGGCGCCCTACGTGCTCGCCATAATAGAGCTGGACGAGGGCGCGAAGGTCACGGGCCAGATAGTGGACGCCCGCGCATCCGACGTCAAAATCGGCTCGCGTGTGGACAAGGTTTTCCGCATAATCCAGCGGGACGACCCCGAAGGGCTGATACACTACGGGTTCAAGTTCAAGCTAGTCTGAATCCTTCCTTTTCCCGTAGAAGAACGTGGCCCCAACCAGGAGCACGAACGCCGCGGGCGCGTTTATGCAGGGGATTTTCTCGCCGCAATCCGCCGCCGCCTTTGTCACGCACGTGTCGGCCTCCTTGAAACACTGCGCCATTACGCCGTCGTTGCAATCCTCAGAGTCATTGCCGCCGGTCATCTGCGCCTTGCATGTCGTAAGCGCGCCCGCGCAGGCGTCTATGCCAGGGCATTTGCCGGCTGCGTATTCTGCCGCGGCAGCCGGGTACGTGGTGCTAACGCACGCTGTCCCGGAAGCCTGGTATCCCTGTGAGCAGGATTGGTCTATTTTTCCCTGCGCATCGAAGCTGCACGAGCCGCAGGCCTTGTTGTAGGCGTCCGCCGCGCATCCTGCGGAGGATAGCGAAGCCAATACGAATAGAGCCAAAACAGCGAATACGATTGTACGTGCCATGGGTGGCATTCGAAGACAAGTAATAAAATGGTTTCAGTATCAGTTCCGTGCCGGCTGCAGAGCCATTAGCAGGGCGTCCAGCCTTTTTGGGCTGTTTCTTATGACTGGATTTTCGCCCAGCCTGTCCAGCACAGCATGCGCCGCGTCCTGGCTGGTGTCATACCGTGCGAATTCAGCCAGCTGCGTGATTGCCCTGACGGCTTTCGCATCGTCATTCCCCAACGAGACGCTTTTCAACGCCGATATGCGGCAGGCCTCCTGGCATAAAGCAAATCCTGCATCAGGAGAACCCGTGGTCCTGCGTCCCGCGTCTTGGTTCCCGGCTGCAACAGGCCCCAGAAGCCCGAACAACGAGTCGGTTTCTTCCAGGCTTGTTGAGTTCATGAGCTGTGCTGCGATTCTTTCTGCTTCCAGGTCGACGCCAGCGTCGGCCCTGGCTATTGAAACAGGCACTGCCGCGGTTCCCGCATCAGGTGGGAGTAAGGCCGCTGGCTTTGCCCTGGCTATCCTTGTCTTGGGTTTTGAAACAACAATCTTCCTCTCGCGCGAACCAGCAGAACCGTCGTCCCGCGTCGCCGCGGTTCCCGTGTCTGGAGTTTTTGGCAAGGCGTCCGGCGCAGGTTCACGGGCTGGCGCGGTGCTGGTAGCTGCCGCCGGGGTTTTGGATTCAGGCTCCCTGTGCCTCAGTTTGGAAATGCCAAATGCCCCCAGCCCAGCTATTGCAATGATTCCAACTGCAACCGCGGCCCCTTTCCACGCCTTTTTCCATGCCGTGTTCTCTGCTGCCGGATCGGCTGTTATTGGCCCTGGTTCCATAATCATTCCATCAGGGCATGGGGCCGGGCCGGGCAGCGGTATCACGGCAGGCGGGCCATCCGTTCTTGCCGCACGCGGGCCGGTTACCGGAACATCAAGCGGCGTGGGATGGTCCTCATCAAAGGAGCCGTGGTTTCTTGGGGCCGGCATCAGCCGCAAAGCCTCCAAACACGGTTTCAGGTTTCCTGTCAGCCTGTCCGGTTCCTGCAAAAGTTTTTCCACCGCAGGACGCGCGACGTCATAATAAGCCCTGTTCTGCATGGCTTTCCCGAGACCGGCTATGACCTCTGTTGCGAGGTCAGCCCTAAGCGAAGGAATCAACGAAGCCGCACCCTCCAGAAAATCTGCAACATTCTGGTTATACGGCGCATTATCAAGAGTTGCGAAAGTTATTCGCATCCCCTTGACTGCCTTGACGCGCTCTGGCACCGTCTCGCTGTTCGCACGCTTCACTATCCCCAGGGCATCGGCAACACTGGTTTGGCCTATTTCCATGCTCCTGAACGTGACGGCAAAAGCAGATTCGGCGCCTTCCCTGGCGAAAGCAGTCCTCGCCGCTTCCGAACTTTTCCTCCTCTCGCGCTTTGTGGGGATGTCGTTGCCAGCGCTCGGTTCTTGTCTCTGTACCATGGTTACTACTCCTTTGGTCCAGCGGTCCCATCTGCAGGTTGACTCAGCCTAAAGTATGCACTGCTTGCCGCTGCGCTGACTTCAGCCGGTATCTCCGTGCTCTGGGAAGCACTGTACAGCATATCCGTCGCGGTATGCTTGACAGGGCATCCCTCGTCTTTTGCAAGCGTTTCAAGCACGCCAATCACAGCCAATGCCTGTGGTATCCCGCGGTCCGCGTGGCGGTTCAGGCGCTCGAACACGGACTCCGAGTCCTGGTCCCCGTATACCTTGAAATAAGCCACAACTGCTTCGAACTTGCCCTCATTTATATGATCAAAGCAATGCCCCAGGGCGAGAGGCTGGCCGAAGTCCGGTCCCTTGTCCGTAACCAGGCCATCAGCAATCTCGGGCCCCGGTGTGTCCAAAACCGGAGCAGGCGTGCGGTCGCCTAAAACACCAGGACTTGGCGTGCCGCGGCTTAAAGCCACGGGGCCAGGAGTCGGGTCCAAATCCACTTCATGTACTTCCGCAGGCGCAGCGGTGCTTTCTCCTGCCGATGCGGTCCGCTGGGCAAGGAATTTCGCAACTGCTTTCGGGTCCAGCATGTCAAGCACTGCTTGCATGGACTTGTCCAGGGCTTCAAGCACGCCCACAACGGTTTCCTTCACGCCCAGGCCAAGCGTCTCCATCAGGTCCATCTCTGAATATGCTTTCCCTATGAGCCGCGCGAGGCCGTCTTTAGCCTCTGCCATTATGGGCGCTTTTTCAGTGCTGCCTTCAATGGAATCGCGGGCCCTTTCGTAATTTAATGACATGCCGCACATGGTGTCCGAAGCCTGGGCAAGCAGGTCATCAGCCAAAACCCAGTGTTCCGTGCTGTATTCAAGAACCGCAACCGCCTTGCTTAAAGTATCCAAATCCGCTTCAAATCCCCTTTCAATTAACCCGCTCCTGTCGTCTTCATGGAGGGCAATGAGCGTGAAGACCGGTTCGCAGGCAACTGCTTCGGGTTCCGGCTCTGCCTCGAATCCAGCAGTGCCCATTTCGCCTGAAGCCGAGGACTTGCGCTTGTATTTCGCCAGCGCGCCTCCGAAAACCGCCTCAATCCTTTGTCTTGCGTATGTGCGGAGATTCACCACAACCCCGTCGGTATCGCTTTTAAAGCCTGAAATCCGCTCGCGCATCAGCCTCAGTCCCTGGATGTCGCTTTCAAGGTTCGCGATGCGCTCCACCAGCATCTGCTTGGCGCCTTCAAATCCGGTTTCGCCGTCAATCTTGCACTCCACTTCTTTCAAAGCCGCAAGGGAAAGGCCGAAATGTTGTTCGGCCGCGGATATGCGCGCCATTGTTTCTCTAGAATATCTAAGGCCCTCGGCCAGCGTGCTTGTAACCCTGGCGAACCTCATTGCCGCGTTTCCCCGCGCGGAATCGATACTCGGTAGCTTCGTTTGCAATGTTTCAGCCATGTATCTCAACCTCTCCATTTCTCATTAATATAATTTGTCCTTGCTGTTAGATTATGTAAGAAGGGTTTAAATAACATATACACAGCCAATCCCACATCTCTGACGACCGTTAAACAGCCGGTTTCCCGCTGCGCAGCCATGCCGCGTTCTTGCCGAGTTTCTGGTCCTTGGCGTCCTCCAGGGACAGCCACCTGAAGCCCGAGAATTCCGGCGCCGGTTTCGCCCTCATGCTTTTGGCAGTCACCTTGAAAACAAGGCAGGGCACCATGAACCTGCGCTTCCTGGAGCCTGCGTTGTACCTTCCTTCCAGGACTATCTCGTGCACCTGGCCGTCTATGCCTGTCAGCCTTGGGAACGCCTCCTTTATGTCCGCGAACGGGCTCCTGCCTGACGGAACTATCACGCACGGCATCTCAATCCATTCCACTGCGTTGTCGTCCCTGCGGACAAGGAAAAGAACCCTGCCCCCATCCTCCAGCATGCCGCAGGCGAGCGCTTTCGGAAGCCTCGTTCCGGTCTGGACCCTTCGGCGCCCCATCAGACCAGCTACTCGTAGGTCCTCGCCCACATCTCCTTCGCGAGCTTGCCTTTGTACATGAACGTGTCAACGTCCTTGGCCGCGCCCTTTTTCCCCTCGCGGAAGTCCCTGAGGAACGCGTTTATTTTTTCTATGAGCAGCGCCTTCATCTCGCCGCTGAGCATCTTCCCGGAGCGATAGTCGTCATGAACCTGCTTCAGTTTCGCGTCGTCCGGCTCGAACATGATGGAGAGCCACTGGTAGGGCACGTCGATATCCGGGTCGCCCCCCAGTTTCCTGTGCTCCTCCACGCTCGGCCTTCCGCCGGAGAACGCGTATTTGTTTATCTTGTTCTTCACGGTCTTCTCGTCGTCCGTGAGCAGTATCGCGGTCTCCTGGCCGGCACTGGAGCTCATCTTGCCCGTCACGCCCTGCAGCGGGGGCATGAACTTGCTGTGTATCGCCGCGGTCTTGTAGTAGCCGAGGCCTTCGGCAATGTCCCGCTGTATCCTCCAGTAGGGGTCCTGGTCAATCGCGCAGGGGATTAGGCACCTTTTTTTCTCGAAAAAGGTCGGTATGGTCTGGTAAACCGGATACATGGACAGCCCCACGTTGGTGGAGTCGTCAAAGCCGAAAACCGCCTTCACCGTGGAGCCCGTGACCTTCCTCGCCGCCTTCAGGAGAAGCGGATAGACGTTCCTGACGTATTCCGTGTTCCTGAAGATGAAAGTCCGTTCCGGGTCGAAACCCAGCGCGATTATGTCGAGGACGTTGTCCTTTGCCGCGGCCTGGACATCCTCCCATTCGTATTTTTTGTGCAAGAACCCCTCGTCATCGGTTATCTCTATGTAAAGGTTGCACTTGAAGCGCTCCTGGAGCCATTTGGTGAGCACCATGGGGACAAGATGCCCGATGTGCATGCCCTTGCTGGGCTTCCTTCCGGTGTAGAGGAAAAAGCCCTTTCCCTGCTCGTGGTCCTTGAGCACAAGGTCGAGGTCGCGGTGCGAGAAGAAAAAATCCCTGCGCAGCATGTGGTGGAGGCCGCTTCCGTAGTCCTTGTGCAGCCGCTCTTTCAACTCCGGCGTTATCCTGCTGGTCCCGAACTGCCTGGTGAGCTTGTCGTAATCTATCGCCCCGGAAACCTCCCATGGGGTGACCTTGAACTCATCAGTGGCCCCTACATTTTCTCGTAACTCGAGCTTGTGCTCTGCCATGGCAGGAATAACGCGGAATGAGATTAAAAAACTAACAGTAATCCCGCCATAAATGACGCCGCGTTGCACAGGAAGCTGGTCCTGAGCGCATCAACCCAATTCATGCCCGGGAACAGCGCGCGGTAAACCCCGGCTTCCACGACAAAGGCGAAAATCTCGGCGAGCGCCGTCAGTAGCGCCCAGGACCCGGGACCCAAGACCGGAAACACGAACCACACGAACGGAAGCGTGAGCGTGCTCGCCAGGACCGAATTGCGCGCTATGAGCATTGGATCGAACCTGTTCCTGAGAAGGAGAAACGCAATCGCGGTCTCGATGCCGACGGTGAGGACGTAAGCCCCGATGAAGCCCAGCATCATTCCTTCCCCGCAAGGAACGCAATCGTTGCAAGCGCGGAAAGCACGAGCGAAGGCATGAAGCAGGATAGCGGATAAGGGATGTTAGAAGTGTTTGCGCTCTTTATCTTTCCGCTTTCCGAATCCACCACGAACGAATACCCGCTCGCTCCGGAACTGTTGTTGATGGTGTTGTTGAAATAATCCGTGCTTATCATCCGCCCGTTCGACTCATAGGAAAAGTACCCTTCAGGAAAATCATAGCAGGGATTGAACTTGTAGAACCACGAGCCGTCGTTCCTGCATTTCCCGCCCGTGCAGGGCAGGTCCGCGAGCCTTTGCGTAACGGCGCCGTTGTCCGATGCGTTGCTTCCCATGCAGTGATAAGTGAGCAACGCAACCCCGGAGTCCGGCGTTCCGTCGCTTTTCTGCACGTACACCGCAACGTCCGGGGACGGCGGCGAAGGGCCCACGTCAGCAAAGCACAGGGAAACGATGAGCAATGCAACAGCCAGCAAAACAAAGAGTCTCATTCCATCTCCTCACGAATCCGTGCAGTCCCTTTTGTGGCCGCACCTTGGGCAGCTCACGCTGCAGACGTTCTTCGGCAGTTCCTTGCCGCAATTCTCGCAAAGCGCCTTGTCAGGGGCGCAACACCCACAGCCCAATCCCATTGTCATCAACCAGTATATTACTTCTGGAAAAAATATAAAGCCAGCCGCTTGCTCACCAGAATGGACAGCGCGATGGCGGCGGCGAGGATTGCGAGCGAAACAACGACGCCCTGCCCCAGGATGCTCCATTTCCCGAGGGCAGTCTTCATCACGGATTCGTGGAATAGGAATATCTCGAACGTGTTCGCCGCCATGACGACCAGGGCGCCGGGCAGGGAAGCCACTTTGCCTCCCAGGCTTCCAAGAAGCATGAACAGCACGAAGGGAAGCACCATGAGCGGGTTGTTAAGCGCGCTCAGGAGCGCTAGCATGAGCACCAGCGGCCTCTTCTCGCCGTGTGCGATTGCGATGCCGAAGCAGAACTCCCCGAGGAAGAAAATAGGGGAGAAATCGACCCACGCCGGCTGGAGCAGGTACCTGTTCGCGACCATCAGCAGGAACGCGGGAAGCAGGAACCAGGAGCTCTTCCTCATGAAGCGGTTCAGGATGGGGAACAGGATGTATAACCCCATGAGCGGCACTAAGAACCAGGCAGGGCTGATTATGGAATAAGATAAGTCTGGCGAGAGCCAGTTCAGGAAAAGGAAATGCAGGCCGAGGTCCTTTATCCTGCTGTTTATGTCCTCGCTTATGAAAAGCAGCGACACGCAGATGAGCGCAGGGTAGTAGAGCGCCGCAATCCTCAGCCATCTCTTCCTGAGCCAGTTGATGCTGAAGCGCTCCAGCTGAGCGTACTTCATGGCAAGCATGTACCCGCTGGCTATGAAAAAAAGCGAGACCCCGAAGAATCCGATCACCCGGAGGTTATCGTCAAGGGTGAACTCGTAGGCCACGTGGAAGCCGACAATCAGGAGTATGGCTATTACCCTCGCGATGTCCACCCATGCGATGCGCCCGTCCGCCATACGATGGGAATGACCGGAAGGCAATAAAAAGCCGGGCGCCGGTATTTAAAAATGGTTCATATTATTAACAATCCATATATTGAACCAAGAATTTAACCGAGAGACGAGCCCGTGACTGATTCAAAAAAAGACCGCATAGCCGAGAACCTGTCATCCCTCGTGCGCCTGTTCCACATCATGCGCGCCAGGGCCTGCCGGAAGGGCGAGTCGCCGCTCGGGCCAGAGTACTGGACGCTCATATTCCTAAGCGAGGAGGAGCTGCCAATATCCGAGCTGGGGAGAAGGCTCCAGCGCTCCAAGTCCAACATGACGGCGATGATGGACCGGATGATGAAGGAAAACCTGGTGAGGCGCTCCCATGACCGCGGCGACCGCAGGGTCGTCAAAA
This sequence comes from uncultured Microcaldota archaeon, assembly GCA_903835385.1. Lineage (GTDB taxonomy): Archaea > Micrarchaeota > Micrarchaeia > Anstonellales > Bilamarchaeaceae > CAILMQ01. Next base: position 25,203 of record CAILMQ010000048.1, read on the forward strand.
TATCCATCACCGCGGGCGGCAGGGCGTACCTGAAGGAGAAGCGGGCCCAGATGAAGGACAGCATAAAGAGGAGCCTCACGATGCTGCGCGAGCCGGAGCTGGATTCGCTCTGCGCGTCGCTGGACAGCGTGGGGCGCATAGCCGCGAAGCTGGAGAGGATGGCATGACCGGGACCAATGACGCAATCACTGGGCCAGCTCAGGCGGCACAAGCGCCGCTCACACGGGCCGCACCGGAGGCCGCACAAGCCGCCCAGGCGCCGCCCCATGCCGTCCGCGGAACCACAGCCCCTCCTGCGGCCCATCATCACGCGCCGGAGCAGGGTAAGCCGGGCATCATCACAATGATAAAGCAGCATCCGCTGGCCGCGGACGCGGTTTTCGTATTCGTGCTGCTGCTCCTGGTCGGAGGGTTCCTCTACTGGCACGACATGTCTGGCAAGATATACATCGAGAAGGCGCAGATAAGCGCGCCCGTGATAGAGATAAGCCCGTCAATGCCAGGAGTGATAGACAAGTTCTACGTGCAGGAGGGCGACGAGGTCTCCCAGGGGCAGAAGCTCGCCAAGGTCGGGGACGAAACAATCACGGCCAGGACCGCCGGCGTCGTCACCTGGATACAGAACACACCGGGCCAGATGGCCAGCCCCGGGCAGCCGATAGTCAAGATGATAGACCCGCGCGAGTTCAGGGTCGTCGGCCGCATAGAGGAGGACAAGGGACTTGCGGACATAAAGCCGGGCCAGAAGGTCGCATTCACGGTTGACGCGTTCCCGGGCAGGCAATACTCCGGCGTGGTTGACTCGGTAGGGGCCGCGGCAAGGGATTCCGACATAGTGTTCAGCATCTCGGACCAGCGCCAGGAGCGCGAGTTCGACGTGAACGCGGTTTTCGACGTGCGCGCCTACTCCGAGCTCAAGAACGGCATGTCCGCCAAGATGTGGGTGTACAAGTCCTAGCCGCGCTCGCGTGGCAAAGGCCGCTGATTCTTATGGACAGGAACGACGCCCGCTGGCTCATACTGCTGACCGTGATAATCGGCACGTTCCTGGGCAGGCTTGACCAGACCATCGTCAACCTCGCGCTCCCCAAGATAATTGGGGATTTTTCCATAACCGTTTCCCAGGCAGGCTGGATAGCGACCGCCTACATACTGGCGAACGCGGTGTTCGTGCCTGTGTGGGGCAAGCTCGGGGACACCATAGGCAGGAAGAAGGTGTACATCTGGGGTTTCAGCATATTCATAGTGGGCTCCATCCTAGCCGGCCTGGCGTGGAACCTGAATTCCATGATAGTGTTCAGGATAATCCAGGCCATAGCCGGCTCAGCCGACTACCCCACCGCCATGGCAATCCTGGCGGTTACCTTCAGGGAGCCCAAGGAGCGGGCAGAGGCGCTGGGCATATGGTCCGCATCCTTCGCCGCGGCCACGGTTTTCGGCCCGCTCATAGGAGGCCCGCTCATAGACACGTTCGGCTGGCGCTCGGTGTTCCTGGTCAACCTGCCCATAGGCATAATCGGCCTGGTCATGGCCTCGGTTTTCATAAGTGAGTCCGTGTCAGAGAGGAAGACCGTGAAATTCGACATCGAGGGCGCGCTGACGCTGGGCATAGCGCTTTCCGCGCTGGTGCTCGTGCTTGACCAGGGGCAGGGCTGGGGCTGGCTCTCCAACAACTCGCTGTTTTGCTACGCCGCAATGGTGGTTTTCGGCTATGCGTTCTACCGCATAGACAGGGTGCATCCGGAACCGATTGTGGATTTCAAGTTCTTCAGAATCAGCGCTTTCAACGGCGCGCTCATCAACAACTTCGTGGTGTTCATGGGCATGATGGGCGGTGTTTTCCTCATTCCGGTCTTCGCCCAGGCATTCCTCGGCCTGGACGCCACATCCACAGGGTTCCTTTTCATGCCCATGGCATTCTGCATGATGATCGCCGCCCCGCTCGGGAGCGCGCTCATGGGAAGGGTACAGCCCAAATACGTCATCGCCGCAAGCACCCTGGTGGCAGGCGCCGGCATCTTCCTTTTCACGGGCCTGGACCCCCGCTCGGGGCCAATTGACATAGTGCTGCCCATATCCATAATGGCGTTCGGCATGGGTTTCGGCATGGCCCAGCGCACCAACATCATCGCCTCCGCCGTGCCTGCCGAGGAAATAGGCATAGCCTCGTCCGTGCTCGCCCTCGCGCGGAACATCGCCGGCGCATTCGGAATCGCGCTGTTCTCCACGCTACTGACCAACTCCGCGGAGAGCAATCTCATCAGCATATCCCAGAACAGCTTCATCCACACCGCGGACCCGCTCATACGGGCGCAGTTCGTCGCGCTCATGGAGCTCAAGGCGCAGATACTGGCCTACCACACGGTCTTCATAGTGGCGGCGGCCATCATCACGGCAGGAGGAATAATCGCGCTTTTCACGCTGAACGTGAAGGAAAAGAAGAGCGGCGTGGAAGTTTTTATTGAATGAAATAAAAATAAAAAAAAGGAAGGCTAATCGCAGATCCCTTCCTTCTTCACCCTGAACACGCACTCGCCCTCGGGCAGGTTCGGGGAGTCCACGAGCCGCGCGATGCGCTTGTCGTCCTTTGACTTGCGCAAATAGACCCGGTAAGTGGAGGAATGCGCGACAATATTCCCGCCAATGGGCTTGGTCGGGTCTCCGAAGAGCATGCCCGGGTCGTCCATGACCTGGTTCGTCAGGTAGATTGCGATGTTGTAGTTGTCCGCGAGCCTCTGCAGGGTGTGCACGTGCTTGTTCAGCTTCTGCTGCCTCTCGCCGAGCGCGCCCCTTCCCAGGTAGTCCGAACGGAAGTGCGAGGTGAGTGAGTCCACGACGATGAGCCCGATGTTCTTCTCCTTTATCAGGTCCTCGCATTTCTCTATCAGGATTATCTGGTGGTCGGAGTTCTCCGCCCTGGCGACATATATGTTTTTCAGCACCTCGGTCGCGTCCATGCCCTGGCCTTCGGCGAGCTGCGCGATGCGGTCCGGCCTGAATGTGTGCTCGGTGTCGACGAAAATCACGCCCTTTCCAAGGCCCCCCTGCTCCTGCGGCTTCTGCACGTTCACGCAGAGCTGGAACCCCAGCTGGCTTTTGCCCGAGCTGAACCGCGCGTAGGCTTCGGTGATGGCCTGGGTTTCCACGCCCCCGCCCAGCAGCTCATCGAGCGCTTTGGAGCTCGTCGCTATCCTGCCTATCACCTTCCTGCGCTCAAGGACCATGTCGCCGCTCTCAAAACCGATTTCCACCATGGATTTGGCCGCCTCGATGGCTTTTCTGGAGGCTTCCACGCCAATGCCGCTTATCTCCGAGAGGTCCTGCGGCGACATGGTCGCCAGCTTGGAGAACTCGCTGTACCCGGCCACTCTTATCTTTTCTGCGGACACCTCCCCTATTCCGGGAAGGTCCTCAAGGTCCTTGTAGAATTTCTTCTTTTTGTCGTTTTTGTCATCTGTCATAATCATCACTGTTCCGTTTGCTTGTCGAATTTATTGGCGTTCGCGAACACGAGCAGCTTAAGCTGGCCTATCTTTAGCGTGTAAAATTCGTTGCCCTGCTTGGAAACGTTCTTCCACATGCCGCCCACATTCACGTAAACCGATTTTCCCTCCTTGTCGCGGTCGGTCTGCACCACGCGGAAATCCGGCCTGTTTCCGCCTGGGGCCGGGCCACCCGTGCCAGGTTTCAGGTTCCCGGTTTCCGGTTTCGGGTCCTGCTTTTCCTCACCCGTAACCTCCTCGAATCCCTCGTCCCCTAAATTTACTTCCGTTTCTTTCACTCAAATCACCTGAGTATATACTTAGATATTATACGTATATACTAAGGGATTAGGGCAAAGCCTGGTATAAAAACGTTTCGGAGGTGGATTTCCGCGGAATCCGGCGCACCGGATTCCGTGGCACCGAGTTCGGATCGCCGAACTCGATTGCCGCGGCTCCTGACCTTCTAAAGTTTTCCCATCAGTGCGGTCCTACATCGCTTCTCACCCGTCTTCCTAAGGTCGCTCGTCCCCTGTTTGCCTGGTGCTCGCGAGGTCCCTTCGGTGTCTGACTTGTGCACCAGGCAGTCTGAACGCGGCGTCCATGCGAACGCCTCAGCTTTTGAAATACGCCTCGTACACCGCCTTCGCGGCCTTCTCGCCATCGCCATTCCTCAGCCAGAGGATGAAACTCACGCCCAGCTGCGAATAGAACGGTGCGTTGATTCCGGCTCCATCGAGCACATCGAATATCCCCTTTGCCAGGCCAGGCGTCCTGCTAATCCCTTCCCCCACGATCGCGACCGCGCTCAGCTCGTGCACCTTTATGTCCTGCGGAGCGGTTGCGTTCCTTATCCTCGCCACCAGCTGGGCGATGCTCACGCCGGCGCTTTCCATGCTCTCCCTCCTTACTACCACCGAGATGTCGTTTATGGAGGACGGGGCATGCTCCACCGAGATTTTCATGTCGGTAAACAGCCCCAGCATGCCAGTGAAGAATCCTACTGTGTTGGCGACCCCGGATTTCACGACTTCAAAAGCCAGGAACTCGCCCCTGTGGACTATGCCGGTTATCCCCCTTTCTCCGCTGCCCACCTGCGGTAGTATGTAGGTCCCCGACGATTCCTCAAACGTGTTGAGGACCTGGGTCGGTATGCCATATGTCGAAATAGGCACGGCCGCCTCATACTGGAAAACCCCGAACTTCCCGCCGAGCGTCAGCTCATTGAGCTCCCGGTGCGTCATGAACGGTATCACCGGTGCGTCTGGCGCTATGGAAGGTTCCACTGAGCGTATGCCGTTCGTGTCAGTGAAATTCTGGTATAGCCCGGCCTGCAATACTGAAGCGAGCACGGCGCCGGTATAGTCGCTTCCGCCCCTCCCGAAGATCCTTATGACTCCGCCGGAGTCATAGCCGTAGAAACCGGGAAACACGACGCGCCCGCCGTTATCAAGCACATCCTGGACCCTGCTCCTGATTGCCGGGTAATCTTCGTCCCGCACGTAATTCTGGTTGCCGCTACGGCTGACCAGGAATGCCGCGTCCGCAGGGTCCAGATAGCACGCATTCACCCCTATCATTTTCAGGTAACCCGCCATAAGGCGCGCGTTGAACTCCTCACCCAGGGCCGCAACCGGGGCATCGTCCTCGGCAAGCCGCTCCGCTCTTCCAAGCACAGTCTCCCTTATCCTGCCGCTGACCCGCGCCTCGTCGCCCATGCCAAGCCCGTCTTCTATGTTCCGGTAAATCCCTTCAACGCCCGCGATGTCCTCTTCAAGCGGCTCGCATGTCCGCGCTTTTCTGGCTATTTGGAGAAGCCTGTCCGTCACCTTGGTGTCGTTCGTCTGCGTGCTACCGGGCCCTGGGACTTTTATTTTTCCCGGGGCCGAGACCACGATGACCCTCATATCAGTATTCTTCGCCACCCTCTTCCCGACTGTGCGGAAGCCGTGCTCGTCAGCCAGGGAGCTTCCGCCGAATTTCGCGACAATCAAACTGGACATGTTCCTGCACCTTTGAGTTTCTGCATGTGCCTGTTGGCTCCTGTTCGTATATATTAATCGAATGTCTGAAATAAAACAAAAAATCAAGATACTGTTTTAAAATGAACCAAATAACCGTTTCCACATGGTCACCATAGCCAAAGTCGTGGAAAAGCTCGTGAAGCAGAACCCCTCCCTTGAAATCTCCCTTTCCAAGGGCATCATCAGCTACTCCAAGCTCGCCCGCTACGTTCATGGCGAGGTGGAAAAGGAGTTCGGCAGCAAGGCCAATGACGCGGCCATAACCGTGGCGCTCAAGCGGCTGAGGGAGCGCGCGGGCCATATCTACGAGGCGAAGAAGGGCGTGTACGGCGCCCTCGAGCTGAACACGAGCTCGAACCTCACGGAGCTGACAATCAACAGGTCAGGCCGCATGCCGCAGATAATGAAATCCATATACGAATTCCCGGAGCTCGAGGAGGGCTGCATCATGCACGCGGTGCAGGGGAACAACCAGACGACATTCGTTTTCAGCACCAGGCTGGAGAGGAGGATGTGGTCCCTGCTTTCCAACGAAAAGGCGATTTCCGAAATAAAGGACCTGGCCCAGCTTTCCATAAAATTCGATGAAAAGATGATGCGGGTCCCGGGGTTCATAGTCTACATACTCAAGGAGCTGGCCTGGAACAACATCAACATAGTTGAAATCGTCTCCACATACACTGAGCTCATCGTCATAATGAAAAAAGACGACCTGATGAACGCCTACAGGATTGTGCAGGAGCTGCTTTTCTAGCATTCCCCGGTACATCATCACATTCTCCCATAATGCAAAACCTTTTAAATTCTGACCGGCATATAACGACAGGCGAAATTTATGGAACCAGAAGACGCGCTCATGGTTGAAAGTAAAAGCAGGCTCAGGATACTGGTAGTGGAGGACAACCCGGCATTCATGGAAAACGCCCTCAGAGCAATCGCCGGAAAAGGGCACGACGCGCTCCCGGCCACCAACCTCGAAGAGGTGCTTCATCTCGGGAGGCTCAACCTGGATTTCATCCTCAGCGACGTGCACTTCCCGGACGAGCGCGGAGGGAAACCGGTAGAGAACATAGTTCCGCTCATGCACGCTGCACTCGAGGCCAATGTGCCAATCTGTTTCGTGACACAGGCCGACCATCATGGCCTGACCGAGAGTAACGAGGGTTACATTTCCATCAAGCCGCTTACCATAGGCAACCTCTTCGAGACGCTTGCGGAACTCACCGGCCCGAAAGCGGACCAGGCAAAGAAGGCGTTCTTAAGCGTGAAGTCAACAAACCCCATGAACATAAAGGCCAATGCCAAGACGCCTGAAATCTGGGCAAGGGCGATTGACGGGCTGCGGAACGCGTGCGCGCAGGCGCCGGGCCCGGTGGAACTCGTGGCGAGGGCGGTCACGAAGGACAGCGGGCTGGTTGTCGGGGTTGAAAAAGGTTTGCCGGTGCTGAGAGCGTCGCGTAGATGATTTGTCTCAACAAAAAATCATCGCGGCGAAAGCAAGAATAAGCGAACGCGGGAATGAGCGAACGCGGAAGCGGCGCTGGATAAAAAAAGCGCTATCACCGCGCCCGTCGCGGGAATCGCCATAATGCCCTGATTTTCATTTAAGCAATCCGGCGCTCGTCTGCTGTATCAGCGTCGCGGCGCCTGCTATGGCGGCCACAATCACGCCGCCAATCATCATGGAAACCGCGGCGGTCTGCCATTTGCCCCTGGTCTCAGGAGGCTGGGTCTGGGCAAGGCCGTAGACTATGCCTCCCAGCACGACAAGTATGACGGATATCACCGGCGCTATTTCCGTAAGAAAAGTCGCTATGTTGGTTGCCGTGGTTTCAAGCCCTATTGCCATGGCCTGATAAGGTAAAAAAGAGTTTTTAAACCGCGTTGTTGGTGCTGCGTCTCATTCCGCGACCGGCTTCGTCACGCCCGTGATGGCGTTGAAATAAAGGTAATTCGGCAGTGCCATGCCCCGCGCCCGCCTTTCCACGGTTAGCGCGAATTCCACGTCCGCCTCCACATTCTTTTTGTAAACGAAGTGGTCCGGTTTCGGGTTATTGACCCGCTCACCCGTGGCTGTCTCGAAAACCGCAGCCACTGCACGCCAGAAATCCGCCAGCGCGTGCTGGTAAAGCGACACCATGCCCAGGTAATCCGGAGCCGGCCCGGTGAAATGCAGGGTCGGCACCCCGGTCATGGGCAGCATCATCATATCCTGAAAAAGCCTGCCGGTTCCATTAATCTGCGCCTCTATCCCTATGGATCTTCCCCTTACCGTGGTTTCCGTCCTTATGCCGCAGAGCATGTCGACTATGCTCTTTCCGGCATCGTCCGCAGGAAGCATGATATTGAAATACGGGCTGAAATTCTGTGCGTACAGCTGGGGTTCGTTTGCCAGAACACTATTCCTTGGATATGAATTCGCTATCTGCTTGGAGGGGTGGCCTGCGCAGCATGCGCCGGTCATGGCAACATGGGTGCAGCTTGCGATGAGGTCTATCACTTCAATTATCGCGCGGTCCACGTTTATCGCGACCTCCACGGGCAGCCCGCGGTAGGGATACTTGCAGCCCGGCGCATAGCCCACGAGCAGGCCTTCCTTTTCCTCCTTGGTTTTCCTGCCCTGGTGCTCCTGGATGCAGTCCTGAATAAGCCTGGCCTTGTTTGAGAAATATGTGCGTTTGTCCCCGTCAACCTGCTGCCTTGCCACGTGCAGGTCCCTGCCGAGCAAAGCCATTGCCTCGTTGAACGGCATCCTCCTGACAGGCATCTGCCATCCGAAGCCTGTTACGGCCTGGTGGCCGTTATCCCGCTGTTTCATGGTATATAGTTGTTAGAACTGTATTTTAAAGGTTAGCTTCTCGCCACTTTCCTGCAAAAGTCCACCAGCCTGCAGGAATAGCCGTATTCGTTGTCGTACCAGGCCGACACCTTTGCCAGGTTGCCCATTGCCTTCGTTAGCCCCGCATCCACAATCGCGGACTCGCTTGTCCCGATTATGTCGCAGGACACCAGCGGCTCTTCGGTGTAGCCCAATATGCCCTTGAGCTCCTCCCGCGAGGCGCGCTCCAGCTCCCTGTTTATCTCCTTCGCGTCCGCCTCCTTTTCCAGCAGCAGCGTCATGTCGTTCATGGAGCCGTCAGGCACCGGCACCCGGAACGAAAGGCCGTCGAGCTTTCCCTTGAGCTCGGGCATCACGAGGCCGATGGCCTTGGCCGCGCCGGTTTTCGTTGGTATTATGGACACCGCACCGGCCCTCGCCCGCCTCCAGTCCTTGTGCGAGCCATCCAGCATCCGCTGGTCGTTCGTGTAGGCGTGTATGGTGCTGAGGAAACCCCGTTGCACGCCGAATTTAGCATGAATAACTTTCACCACCGGCGCGAGGCAGTTTGTGGTGCAGGAGGCCATGGACACGATTTTCATATCCTTGTTGTAGACATGGTCGTTCACTCCGAAGACTATTGTGGCGTCGCATTCTTCTCCAGGGGCGGATATGAGCACCTTCTTCGCTCCCGCGCTGATGTGCTTTTCCGCATCCGCGCGCGAGGTGAACTCGCCCGAGCTTTCCAGCACGAGGTCCACCGCGAGCTCTTTCCATGGCAGCTTGAGCGGGTCAGCCTCCTGTATCCATTTTATCTCGTGGCCGTTCACGCAGAAGTTCCCGTTCTTGTTTGCAACCTCGCCCTTGAACCTGCCGAATGTAGAATCGTATTTGAACAGATGGACGTGCATGTCCATGTCGCTTCTCGTGTTTATGGCCACGATTTCGAATTCCTTTCCAACGGCCCCGCCTGCCACTGCGGCGCGGAGGAAATTCTTCCCTATCCTGCCAAACCCTGATATGGCTACCCTCAGCATAACTCCCACCCGATTAGTGGATGCAGTAATGGACAAGAAAAATTATAACCCTTCTTCCTCTGGTTCGCCCTTATTTCCGGCCTCTCGCATCATAATATTAACATTTTCAATCACAATCGGCCCTACGAAGCGGCGCGGCATAAGCGTGGAAATGCGAAACACTGAAAGCGGCCCCGGCGTGATTGTGGAAACGGCTGGAGAGGATCCGGAAGCGAGCTCGATCATCAGGCCGTGATATCCGTAATCTCTTCTTTCGGTTCATTCCCCTCCATTTTATCCAGTTTCTTCAGTATTTTCCCGCCGCCCGGCTTCCCAGCCTCCTGCTGCTTCACGATGTACAGGCAAAGCACGGCCAGCACCGCCACCGCAGTCACCCCGAGCAGGAGCAGGCTGTTGTTGTTGGTCTTCTTCGCCGCATCAATGCTCCCAAGTATCTTGTTTCCTAGCACCAGGCTGCCTATGTACTGGCCTGCGGCCGCGGACTTCTTCATGCTCTGGATTTGTTGTTCTATCGCGTCCCTGTCCTGCTGGCCCATGGAATTCTCGGTTTCGTTATAGGTGTTCTCCACGAGGCTTATCCTGTTGCCCGCCTGCGCACTGAGCAGCCTCATGGTGCCTGCTATGCTTTGCGCGGTCTGGTCCAGGGCATCTATCTTGTTTTGGATTAGTTCCGGCTCCCCGCTCGCCATGAGCTTGTCCAGCTCGGTTATCGCGCTTTCCACGTCCTTGCCCGTAAAAACGAACATGGCGCTGTATTCCGTGCCTTTGGCCGCGCTGGCCTCTGCCGCGTATGCCTTGATGCCGGAGCGAACCGAATCCCTGAGCGACTCGAATCCGCTCCTGAGCCCTGCCCTTGCGGCAAGGGCGGACGCTTCCTGGCCCGCAACAGCGGTTTCCGCCTTTTCCAGGTCTTTTGCCAGGGCAAGGGCATAGCAGAGCCTTCCTGAGGTGTCCAGGTTGTTCAAATCAGCTTCCACGGCAAGGAACTCCTCCGGAGTCGTGGTGTTCCCGGCTGCCGCGAACCTGAGCCTCAGTTCGTTATAGCTGTCAAAGGAACTTTTCCTGAAAGCCTTGACCTCGTTGTCCTTCCATTTCAGGTCAACTGCCTCCAGTTCCTTTAGCGCGTCCTGCCCTGTTTTTCCTTCGCTGTCCGCAAGCCTCCTGGTCAGCTCAACCGCCCTTGCGGAAAGCCGTGCCACGAAGCTGGAGTTCGAGCCGTCCGCATCCGCCAGCGTGGCGTTTATCTCGTCAAGGCCGGCCTTTATTTCCGACCTGAGCTCTCCGGCCTGCTTCTCCGCGTTCTCCTTTTCAATGTCCTCCTTTTTCATATCCGCTTCGGCCTGCTTTATCTTCGCCAGCGCCGCATTGGCGTCGCCGGCATCGAGCGCGGCCCTCGCCCCTTCCAGCTCGCCTTTTACGGTGGCGGAATAGTTGGCGCCGTCCAGAGCGGCGAGTTCCCCGGCCACGTAGCCGCTGGCATTCTCCAGGATGTAGCTCACCCTGATGGAAGCCTCCTTTCCCTGCTTCAGCCCCCTGACCTCGTAGGAGTAGCGCCAATCGGCTATCTTCTTCTGGTTTCCGATGCTTTCGCCGCTCAGCGTGAACACGTCGAGTCCGGAAAAGTTCGTTCCCGGTTCCACGTACACGACAACGCTGTCCAGGTCCATCTTGGGCATGATAACCACGTCATAATCCACCTGGGAGTTGAGGCCCAGGGGCGAGGACTTCAGGTTCACGGTGCTCTCTTCGTAGGCATCCTGCGCAATGTAGGAAGAGGTGAGTGCGTGGCTGCCCTTCTTCAGCTGCCCGCCCGGAGCAATGCCGTCTATTTTCACGTTTTCCGCGCCCGCAGGGAGAGTGAGCGAATCCACATCTGCGTCCAGGGTGAAATCCGTTTCATCATCCACGGACGCGCTCCCGTCCCCCAGGCCGAGCGCTTTTTTCGAGCTCTTGGTGGTGTGCGCAAGGGTTTCGGACTCCTCGAAGGAGATCATGCACTTCCCATAAGGCTCTACTTTTTTGAGAAACACCCTTGCCCTGTCAGCGCCGGTCATGGCCACGGAACCCACCAGGTCCGCACCCTCCACGATGCCCGAATACATGAGCTGCACCGGCATTGGCAGTTTCACATCAACCGGAACGTTCTGCGCGCCGTACCCGTTGGCGTTCACCACGAGCATGTCCACGGTTATTTTAGAGGGCCGGTCAAGCGGAACCGAATCGATGAAAACCTCGCTGTCCACGCTGATGCTTTTGCCCGCAATCTGCGTGGCATAGCCGTCCAGCTCCTTTTCCATCTTCGAGTAGGTGTTTGCAAGGGATTTCAGCCTGCCCAGGCCTTTCCTGTAATCCACGTTTCCGTTCGCATCCACGAAGCCGCGTTCCGCATTCGCCATGTCAACGCGCAGGTCGTCCGCGTCCCCTCCCACCAGGCCGATTCTTTCCAGCAGGCCCGGCCTCTCCTGCCCGAGATAGCCGTACTGCAGTTCCGCTGCGGCGGCCAGGCCATCCTCGGCTTTCCTCACCTCGTCCGTTGCCCAGCCGTAGTCCGCGTCCTGAATCTGGCCCAGCAGCTCTTCCTGGAAAACGGTCGGAATGCCATCGGTTTTCGCAGCGGCTATCATCTGCCGCAGTTCCAGCTTCAGCGCCTGCAGGCTGACCGATTCATTCAGCGATTTCGTGGTTTGCAGCGTTTTGGCTTCCCTTGCAGCAGCGGCCGAAGCCGCGAAGTTCCTGTATTTGTCCCCGCTAAGCGTGGCATTCTGGCCTGCGGAGAAATAATACCCCGCTTCGGCCAGTTTGTTGCGCACGCTGGCCGTTGCCGGAACTGAACCCACCAGCGATTCTGTCCCGGCTATGGCATCCCCAGCCTCGGCCTGCTTCGCTGAAACCACATTGTCGGCTGATGCTTCCAGAAGCGGGAGCGAAGCCTGGAGAGAGCCGTAGGAAGTGTCCGCAGCAGCCATGTTGCCGACGGCACCCTTAAGGTATCCCTGCCTGGACGCATCCGCCTTATCCGCCGTTGCCGCGCCGTACAGGGCATCCGCCCCCGCCCTGTCTTTTTTCTTTTCCGCGAACCTCTCAGCCACGGTTCCGGACGGAGCGCCTCCGATTTCGTTGGAAATCGTTTCCGCCCCTGCGATGAGCTGGTACTTTTCTTGCTCGAATTCCGCGAGCGCGGCATTCGCAGCATCCCTTTTCCCGACAGCATCATCCCTCGCCTGGTTGTATGAATCTTCGGCATCGTATTTCGCTTTCGCGGCATTGGCGTGTAATCCGTCCAGCACATCCAGCGCGCCCCTGTTTTTCCAGATAAGGTTCATGGTCCCCGCATAACCGGCCATGCCCGGCACGCTCTGGGATGCGTTTTCCCTGATGCGTTCCAGGCCCGCATTCACCGCATTATACTGGCCGTATGTGCCTTCGGTGGAGCCGGAATCAATGAAATCAAAACCTGCCCTTGCTTCAAGGCATGCCACATGGCCCGCCCCGGTGTAATCAGCATCGCACAGGCCGGCAAAGGAGGCGGTTTCGTAAGCGGCCCTCGCGGCGCTCTGGTTTTCTTCCACCCTGTCCATGCTGGACGCGAGCGCATCAACGGAATCCGACATTGTCGTTTCCCATGCGCTTTCGTACCCGCCGCAATAGCCGATGTACGCCATGGCGTGCCGCTGGTCATTGCCCAGTACCGAGATTATGACATGGCCCACCGACCCCGCCACGCCCAGCGGGCCGAGCAATCCGGTGGCAAGCGCGTATGGAAGGATGTTCTGGGCTGCAGTATCCATCTCTTTCGCGAGCGCGGTTTTTTGCGCGTATTTTATCTCATCCAGGCATTCCTGCGCCAGGACCGTGGCGTTCGCCCTCGCATCCACTGCGGAAGCGAGCAGGCCAGCCTCGTCCGGGCCGAGTTCATATGGTGACATGTTTTCCAGATGGAGCGAATCCAGCGTCCGTTCCATTTCGTAAGGCCCGTTGCACACCCATGTCCCGGAAACCTGCTCAAGAAGCGGATTGGCCTCTTTCCAGGCGTATTGTTCCCACGGATGCGCAATATACGTGCCGAAAGCGGAAGCCGCGAGGCTCAGGATTAGAAACACCAGGACGCACCTGCGAATGAAGCGCACTCCACCACCCCGCTCCTGATGTATCAAAAAACTTTTTTAACCGTTGCTATTGGCACCTGTGCTTACTCCCGCGCCTAATTTATCAGAAAACCGGTGTTTTCTTACTTAAAAAAGCGTTCCGTCACGCCGCCAGCCGTCTCTCTATCCACGCCTTCAGATAAAGGATAGGATGCCACTTTCCCATATCCTCAAGCGTGAAATCCGCTTCCGCTGCGACTGCCCCTGCAATCTCCGCGACTACCTTCTTTGCGTTGAATTTCAATCTTCGGACAGCCTTTGTCTTTCCGTCAACTTTGCCGTCAATCAGGGCCTGGTTGACCCTCGCCTCTCCGTCCGCGTCAATAACGAGCCTTTCCGTTCTCTCCTTGCCGGTTTGAGCCGAATCCAATGACAGGCTCCGTGTGACCGTGCACTGAAATTCAAGCAATTCCACGACCCCTGATTCATGGTGCAAGATGCTGTATTCAAGGATTATCGACCTGCCTTCGCTCGCCGGGCACTCCCTCCTGATGCGGTTGTATATGGTTCCCTGATTCGCGTCCGCATCCAGGTGGAGGAGCGTGAATCCGTTACCCAGGTTCGCGTTCCGGGTAAGCCTCGCCGTCCTTGCGACCGGCACATATACGATGCTGTCCCTGTTCTTGGCGTTTGGTATAGGAGTTATGCCGCCATATTCGTTCGCATTGCAGACCAGGCCGCCTTCACAGTCATGTATCGTGGCGACCATGAGCCCGTTCGTAAGGGTGTTCGCCCTCAAATGCACGGTCAGGCCGCCGATGCGCGCCTTTAGCCCGTCCAGGTCGGCATCCTCCTTGCAAATCCTGCATTTCCTTTCATATCGAGCAGCCTGTGCCAGGTCCCTTCCGTGCACCGACATCCAGTTAATGTATGGAAGATCGGCCGTTGATTTGATTGCAACTCCGTTTAGGAGTCCGGCTCTCTTTATTGTGCCCGCATTCATAATGACGGTTATGCAGCAATATGTTTTAAAACATGCCATTACACCAAAACCAACCAACGACCGCGCGCCCGCGCAGGCTGCGGCGCGGGTTAAAATTAAAATCTTCCGAGTCAATATAACCCCCATGCGAAACTCCATTTTCATAGCATTGCTGCTGGCATTCGTTTTCATCGCCGGCTGCACCACTCCGGCTCCCGAAGCGCAGGCGAACAACAGCACGACGCAGGCCGTTCCTGCCGCGAACGCCACGGCGAACAGCACGCAGGACACTGGCGCCATGGAAATTCCGGCCAACGCCTCTGAAAATCTTTCCGCGAACGCTTCGGAGCAGAACTTTTCCATAGACCTGCACAAGGTATATTCCGACGATGGAAAACTCATCGTATATTACTTCTACTCGCACACCTGCCCCAAATGCAAGGCAATAGAGCCGTTCGTGGAGTCAATAGCAAAACAATACGCGAACGTCACGCAGTGGCAGAGCTTTGACATAAACAACAAGGACGACAGGGCAACATATTTCCGCTTTTTCAAGGAGTTCAACCTCACCCAGAACCGCTCCGGAGTCCCGGCCATCCTGGTGAACAACACCGTTCTTTGGGGAAGGTTCGAGATAAACGACTCGCTGGAGCAGGAAATCAACGGCTCGCTCGCGCCGAGCGGCCGTCAATAATCTCTTTAACCTTCATCACCCAAATCCAGTCCATGAAGGTAACCCACTTCGACCCCAAGACCGGCGAGCTCAAGGTGACCGCCGACACTGTGGACGACCTCTGGCACCTGGACAAGGTCCTGGGTCCAGGGTCCAGGGTCGAGGCTCACACCATGAGGACCTACAAGGTGGGGAACAGGGAGGAGAAGAAGCACGTCTTCATCACCATAGAGGTGGAGCGCGTTGAGTTCAGCAAGTCGCTGAACCGGCTGAGGCTGCTCGGTAAAATCGTGGCAGGCGATCCCGAGGAGTTCGTGCAGATGGGGAAGCACCACACCATAGAGGTCTCCCCGGGTGACAAAATCAGGATTTTCCAGCAGTGGAAATCCCATCAGCTGAACCGGCTCAAGGAGGCGGAAAAGGAGTCCAAGAAGCCGAAAATCCGCATAATCGTGCTGGATGACGAAAAAGCCCTTACCGCGATGGTCCGGGCCTACGGAATAGAGTACGGGGCCGAGTTATACTCCTCGGCAAGCAAGAAAGACGAAAAGCACGACGAAAGCGTACGCTCCTATTTCGGGAACATCGCCGCGGAAATAGAACGCCACCCGGAAAAATACGTGGTCGCGGGCCCGGGATTCACCAGGGACAACCTGAAAAAATTCATTTCCCAGAAATATCCGGACCTGCTCAAGCGCATTGCCTGGGAGTCCTGCTCCCATGCCGAGCGCGCGGGCGTGAACGAGCTGATGAAGCAGGGCGTGCTGGAGAAAATCATGGGCGAGGAGCGCATAGAGCGCGAGACCAAGCTGGTGGAGGAGCTTATCGCTGAGATACACAGGGACAGCGGGCTCGCAGCCTACGGAGTCAAAGAGGTCGCTAAGGCGGTGGATGCATTCGCGGTGAAGCAGGTCCTTGTGCTTGACGAATACCTGCGCACTGACAAGGAGGCGGAGGCGTTGGTGGAGAGGGCTGACAAATCAAAGGCAGCAATCATAATAATCTCTTCGGAAGAGGAGCCGGGCATGAAGCTCAAAGGATTCGGGAAAATCGCGGCCCTGCTGAAGTTCAAGCTCAGGGAATAAGATTTAAACAAAGCCTCGTTCATATCATGACGAGTGGTCCTATGTCCGACATCATCATCCCCCTGTTGCAGGCAGCAGGCGCTTCCGGCGCCTCCACGGCCGCTTCCGCAGGCGTTCTTGGTATAATCGCTGTTTTCTACGCAGCGATGTTCGCAATGGGCGCCGCGGTCATCTTGTTTTATTGTGCCATCATCCTGTTCTGGCTCGTCATAGTGGCCCTTTGGATATGGATGCTCATTGACTGCCTTACCAGGAAGGATTTCGACAAGGAGGACGACAAGCTCCTCTGGGCCATCGTGATACTGCTCGGCAGCTGGGTAGGCGCGCTGCTGTATTATTTCCTGGTGAAGCGGAAGAGGGACGCGCTGGCTGCAGCGCAGGGGACTGCGCCGGAGCAGCAGCCCGCAGATGAGAAACAGCAGCCAGTTGAGCCCGCAGCCCCGCCGCAGCCGAGAGGCAGGAAGAAAGCGCAACTTATCGCCATTGATGTCAAAAAGTGAAGCTATTTAAAATACATCCTTCTATAACATACTTATGGGTGACGTCACTTTCAGTTCCATCAAGCCCGCACTGGCAGCCACGATGAAGGGCAGGGGTGTGAAGCAGGTGCGGGAATTCAAATCCCTGGAGGGCCACGGGTTCGACAACATCAGCATGGGCGCCAGGCCGAGCGGCACGCTGCACATGGGCAATCTCTTCGTCCTGGCCTCATGCATGCACTACCTGCGCATCAACAGCAATGCCCGGGTGCATGTGGACATCATGGACCTTGATTTCGACAACCAGCGCGGCCTGGTGTTCACGCCGTTCGTCAATCTGCCCGGCACCAGGGATTTCATAGGGCAGCTGAATGCCGCAGTGGAGATTCTCTCCGGTGAGCTGAAAGTGGCGTCGGACCGCGTCAAAATACGCTATTTCTCCGACCGGCTGAAACAAGGCGATTCCGAGCTCAGGAAGATGCTCCTCAGGCTGGCAAAGAACAAAGAATCAGTGAAAGCCGTCAAATACTCCATCTCAGACAGGCCGGGCCGCTATGACACCCCGCCAATATCCATGATATGCGAGAGCTGCGGCCAGTCCAGCAGCAACTTCGCCCATTACCGCTCAACCAGGAGCCTATTTACTGCGGACTGCGGCAATGTGACCTGCACCGTCGGAGAATACGCCTCCGACCTTTCCTCCGCGCTTTTCAATGTGCACTACCTGGTGGACCCCATAAGAGACCTGCTCCTGGCTCCAAACACCCTCCATGTCTACGGAGGCGACTACGGCCTGCCCCATGGCCAAAGCGATACCCTGAGATTCATGCGCGTGGCGGCCGTCATGGAGGCAACCAGGCTGAACCTGGGGCTGGAGACCGAGACGCCATCCTTTTTCATAACCCCCCTGATAACGGACCAGCACGGCAAGAAGATATCCAAGAGCGAGCGCAACGGAGGGCAGGTGGCGGGAGACATTGCCACCCACCTGAAAGAGGAAATAGCGCACGTGGTCAAGCTCATGGGGCTCTACATAGACGGCACGCTTAAAGGGCTCAGCCTGATGCGGTCTACGGATGGTGAACCGTGTGATGTATAACCCGAAGCAGCTGCCATTGCCGTTTCCGCCCAAGGTCATAGCCGGCGGCTTCAAAGGCCTGCTTGAAGAGCGGCCCGCTTCCGTCAGCATCGCAATCCGCCCCATGGAATCGCTCTACACCTACCAGGCGGTCGCGCTTGCCAACAGCCTCGCATACCTGGAAAAGAATCGCGATGCCCGCCTTATGGTGGTCCTGGCGGATTTGGAATTCGACATGCAGCGCGGCTCAAGCTTCCTTCCTTATTCCCGCAACCATGGAGCGATACTCACGGCACATGGAATCACGGAACTTCTCAAGGCCTCTTCGGGCCTGGAGCCTTCGTTGGAGGGCAGGATATCCGTGCGCAGGTTCTCCGAATGGCTGTCCCAGGACCAGGGATTCCTCGGCCATGTCCTGAAGCTGTTCGATAAAAAAAGGGCCAGGGAAGCGAAGCAGCTGATATCCAGGAAGACCGGAAGGGTCTCGCACCTGCCCGTCGCCCCCATATGCCCGTCCTGCGACCACGCCTCCGCGTCTTTCGGCGTGATAAATCCAGAAGGCACGAGGCTCAGGTCCGTATGCAATAACAACGGCTGCACGAACTTCGGGCAGGCATTTTCAGTGCGCGTGCGGACGCCCGGCTCGTTCTGCCTTTTCTATTTTTTCGACAGCCTCTCGGACGGCTACAAGGACCCGGTTTTCGGCAGGACAGACCTTCACATGCTCGGCATAGACCCGGAGCGGAAATGGGGCAACGGCATCGAGGTTTTCGAGCTCATAAGCAGGCTCACGGCCCTGTTCACGGACGACGCCTATTCCCCGAAATACTGCCCCACCATGCGCCTGGAGGAGCCCTGTTCCATGAAAAGAAAATCCGTTTTCAGCGACTTCCACAGGCAGCGCGGCATCACGGAAATCGCAGCCCTGCGGAATTTCATGAATCTCGCAGGCGAATTCGACGGCAGCAACCATCTCGCCATGGCAGACCTGAACCGCATCCTGCCGATTGTCAACCCCTAGTCTTTTTTCTTAATCCTCGGCCCATACACCAAAACCGTCATGGTGCCTGCCAGGATGAAGACATAAACCGGATACAGCGCCATTGCCGCGCTCCATTCGCTTATGGCAAAAAGATTGAGCGTGTTCGCCACCAGGAACATGGGCCATGCCAGGTTAATCTCGCTCTCCGGCCTTTCCCATGCCTTTTTTATTGTCGGCACCGCCCCTGTGGCATCCACTATGGTAGTGAGATAATAAGCTGTAACCGGCTCTTTCGTAATCGCCCAGAGCGCCAATCCCGCGCCAGCGCCAACCAGGCACCATTTGTCCAGCGCGGTCCAGCCCTCTTCCCCGTATTTCACGGAAAGGATGGCCACTATGGTTATCCCTATGGCATAGGCAATGGGCGTCCAGGCGCTATCCCTTGCGCCGGAAGCGTAGTAGCTCGCCGCGATTATGATGCCGAGCACGGTCCAGATTATCCAGGTCGCCTTGTTCGGCCTGGTGGTGTGGTTCAGGGTTCCGATTATATACGGGACAAAAGCGATGAAACCGATTACGCCTGCGGCAATGCCTGCCGTGGAAGCGAATGTCATGGCTGTTCCTGCGCTCCGGCCGCATGGTCCGCTGCCCCGGGCACGCCGCCGACCACTGGCTCAGCCTTGGGCACCACCGCGAAGCTCGCCACCTTCTCGCCTTCCTCCTCCTGCAGGCGGATGATGCGCACGCCCTGGGTGTTCCTGCCTATCACGGATATGCCGGTCACGGGCGAGCGGATGGTCTGGCCCTTGGAGCTGATGACTATGATTTCGTCGCCCTCCTGCACGCCCCTCACGCTGACGACCGCCCCGTTCCTGCCCTCGGTCTTCATGTTTATGACGCCGGAGCCGCCACGGCCCTGCAGCCTGTACTCTCCAGTCGCGGTCCTCTTGCCATAGCCGTTTTCGGTTATGGTCAGGATGCTCGGGTACTTCTTGCAGGATGCCACGCCCACCACGGCATCGTCCTTGCCCTTGAGCCTTATGCCTATCACTCCCATGCCAGCCCTGCCGATTTCCCGCGCATCGTTCTCGTCGAACCTGATGGCCTGGCCCTGCTTGGTCGCAATCACCAGCTCCTCATTGCCGTCGGTCTTTATCACTTCCACCAGCTGGTCCCCTTCGCGCAAAGTGATGGCTATTATGCCTGTTTTCCTGGGATGGGAGAAATCCTCCAAAGAGGTGCGCTTCACAATCCCGTTTTTCGTTACCATGACGAGGTATTCATCCGGCTTGAACTCAGGGACCGGAATCCAGGAGCTAACCCTCTCCTCCTTGAGGTCCAGCAGGTTCACGAGCGATTTGCCAGATGCGTACCTGCCGGCTTCCGGTATCCGGTACGCCTTGAGCCAGAACACCCGTCCCTTGTCCGTGAAGAACAGGATGTGGTTGTGGTTCCTGACGACGATGACATCCTGCACGAAGTCCTGCTCCTTGGTTTCCGTGCCCACCACGCCCTTTCCGCCGCGGTGCTGCGAGCGGTATTCGTCCAGTCCCACGCGCTTCACGTAGCCGCGGCCGGATATGGTCACCACCACCTGGTCGTTGGGTATGAGCTCCTCGGCGGTTACTTCGTCTTCCACGTCGACAATCACAGTGCGGCGCTTGTCGCCGTATTTCGCCTTGACCTCCAGCAGCTCGTCCTTTATGATTTTGAGGATTTTGCCCATGTCCGCGAGCACTTCTTTGAGCCAGGCGATGGTCTTCACCAGCTGGCCGTACTCATCCTCTATTTTCTGCCTCTCCAGCGCCACCAGCCTGGATATCTTCATGTCCAGTATGGCGTTCGCCTGCCTTTCGGAAAGCGAGTAGGCCTTCATCAGCCCCGCCCGCGCCTCGGCGATGTCCTTGGTTTTTTTCAGGAACGCGACTATGGCGTCGATGCGCTCGAGCGCGATTCTCAGCCCCTCCAGTATGTGCGCCCGCTCCTCGGCCTGCTTGAGCTCGAAAACGCAGCGCCTGCGGACGACCTCCTTCCTGAATTCTATGAACTCGCTCAGGAGCGGGTAGAGCCCGAGCACCCGCGGCTGCTTTCCCACCAGCACCAGGTTGATGATGCCGAACGTGCCTTCCAAGGGCGTGTGCGCGTAAATCTGGTTAAGCACCACCTCCCCGATGGCGCCCTTCTTGAGGTCGATTAGTACCTCGATGCCTTCCTTGTCCGAGCGGTCGTGCACGCCGGATATGCCCTCTATCCTCTTCACTTTCACGGCTTCTGCTATGGCCTCTATTATCGCTGTTTTCGTGACCTGGTAGGGGATTTCGGTTATGACTATCGCATTGCGCTTCGCGTCCACGTGCGCCTTGCCCCTGACCCTGATTATGCCCCTGCCGGTCTTGTACGCCTGCAGGATTCCGGCACGGCCCACAATCTCGCCGCCGGTGGGGAAATCAGGCCCGCTCACCATCATCAGGAGCCTGTCCTCGTCCGCGCCGTCTATCACCGCGATAGCCCCGTCCACGATTTCGGTTATGTTGTGCGGCGGCATGTTCGTCGCCATGCCCACCGCTATTCCGGAAGAGCCGTTGATGAGCAGGTTCGGTATCCTCGAGGGCATCACCACCGGCTCCTTGAGCGTGCCGTCGAAATTGTCCGTCCAGTCCACGGTCTCCTTCTCAAGGTCCGCGAGCACGTCATCCGCGATTTTGGCGAGACGCACCTCTGTATAACGCATGGCCGCAGCGTTGTCCCCGTCAATGGAGTTGTGAACAAAAACTCCTGCGCCTAATGCAAAGTTATGTATCTCATCAATCGTAAGGTCATAGACGTCTTCTCTTCCCTCTAAGATTTCGGTTTTGAGCACCTTGTGGTTCTTATTCAATTCCGCCAGCACCAGGTCCGAATCATTATTGAAATAAGTCTGTAGCCCTGTTTTCCAGTTGGTGGCTCGTCCATAAGGATAAACTACGTTTCTGGCCGTTTCATAAGATTCTTCACAGATTACTTTGCCATCTTCACTAATCCGTTTACAGACCTTCAGGAACTTCAATTTTCCGGTTTTATTGGTCGTGTGATTCTCGTTTCCTTTTATTATTTTTAGTTTCATTGATTCGCGGTAAGCCGCATCCTGCCATAATCTTTTAAGGGTTCTAGTCATTCTTTCGCTGATCTCTTTTCTCTTCTCTGGATGATTTTCAATGTATTCCTTGTTCACTCTGCTCAGGTTCTCACGCATCAATTCTCTGTATTCCGGTTTTTTCCAGTTCTCCTTGTTTCGTTTACTGGTTCTCTCTGAAACTTTTTTCTTATTAACCGAGTTTGCCCAAAATTCTTTTCTGCCTTGAGCCAGTTTTGCCCGGTATTCCTCGTCATTTTTGTGCTTCTCCGAAGTTAAATCGTAGTGAGTTTTCCAATGCTCTTTCCAGTGCATTCTTTTGATGTTGGTCGGGTCGTTATCCAATTTGTTAAAGTTGATATGGTGCCGTATTCTTCCTGCAGACCTTGCATAAGCCCCGTGATTAAGATTCCATTCATCTGACAAGCAGTGGGTATAACCCCATTCGTCTTCCATCGGTTGCAGAATCATCTCATATCCATCCATATTCGGGTCGTCTTCTTTGGTAGCGAATCGTGTATAGAATGGCATCAGAGAATCTCCGGGCTGAAGGTTTTGGGCTTCTTTGTATTCGCCGTTCCGCAGCATAAACCGATGATTCAGGGTGCAGCGTATTTTTTCTCCATTATCCAAAACCACCCTCATGATATTCGCATTCTTTAACGTGAGCCTCGGTTTCTGTATTCTGGCGATTTCTATTTTGCCTGTTTTGTTGTTCATGGCAAAGGTGTAATTTTCCTTGCCTGCGGAGTCTTCTTCTATCAGTTCTTCAAAACTCAGGCTCCTGCCGTCTGTCAGGCGAATTTTCGTGTCCTTTGTGAAACAACCCATGTTTCCCTGGCCGTCCACAAGCGGGTAGCGCAGCGAGAACCACTGCGCCATGCGCACCAGCGAATCATACACCGCCATGTCACCGTGCGGGTGGTACTTGCCAAGAATCTCGCCGACTATGCGCGCGCTTTTCTTGTGGGGCTTGTCATGGTGGTTCGCAAGCTCGCTCATGCCGAAAAGTATCCTCCTGTGCACCGGCTTGAGCCCGTCCCGCGCATCGGGAATCGCCCTGCCGATTATGACGCTCATGGCGTAATCCAGGTAGCTCTCGCGCATGTCGTCCTCGATTGTCCTGGGTATTATGGTTTCCGCCATTGCTCTCATCTCAGATGTCGAGGTTCCTCACCTGTTTTGCGTATTGAACGATGAACTCCTTCCTGGGCTCCACCTCTTCGCCCATCAGCACGGAAAACAGCTTATCGGCTTCCATCCCGTCCTCTATGTTCACCCTCTTGAGCGTGCGCCTTTCCGGGTCCATGGTGGTTTCCCAGAGCTGCTCCGGGTTCATCTCCCCCAGGCCCTTGTATCTCTGGATGTCCGCCTTTTCCCCGGATTGCGCGAGCACCTGCTGGAGCTCCTGGTCCGAATAGGCGTAGCGTATGCCCTTGCCCCTTTTTATCCGGTAAAGCGGGGGCGTTGCGATGTAAAGGTAGCCCTTCTCGATTATGGGCTTGAAGTGCCTGTAGAACAGCGTCAGGATGAGGGTCCTGATGTGGCTTCCGTCCACATCGGCATCGCTCGCGATTATGATTTTGTGATACCTGCATTTCGCAAGGTTGAAGTCCTCCCCGAATCCGGCGCCGACGGAAAGCACTATCGCCCTTATCCCCTCGGAGCTGAGCACCTTGTGCAGCGGCGCCTTCTCAACGTTCAGTATCTTTCCCTTCAAAGGAAGGATGGCCTGGTGCCTCCGGTCCCTGGACTGTTTTGAACTTCCGCCTGCGGAATCGCCTTCCACCAGGAAAATCTCGCTTTTCGCAGGGTCCTTTTCCTCGCAGTCCGCCAGCTTGCCCGGCAGTATGCTGGACTCGAACACGCTCTTGCGCCGGATGAGGTCCTTGGCCTTCTGGGCCGCCTCGCGCGCCTCCATGGAGTTCATGATTTTCTGCATTATAGCCCTGGAGTCCTGGGGGTTCTCCTCCATGTAGGTCTTGAGCGAGTCATAGGCCAGCGAATCCACTATGCCCTTGACCTCCGCATTGCCCAGCTTGGTCTTGGTCTGGCCCTCGAACTGGGGCTCCGGTATCTTTATGCTTATTATCGCTGTCAGGCCCTCTAGCACGTCGTCTCCGGAGATGTGCTTGTCCTCCTTCAGGCTCTTGTGGCCCTTCACGTAGTCGTTTATCACCCTGGTGAGCGCGCTCTTGAAGCCGGCGACATGGGTGCCGCCCTCTATTGTCTTGATGTCATTGACGAACGAGTAGATGCTCTCCGAATAGCTGTCCGTGTACTGTATGGCCAGCTGGATTTCCACGCTGTCCGTGGTTTTCTGGATGTAAAACGGCGGGTGGAGCCTGCCCCTGGACTTGTTCAGGTATTCCACGAACTGCTTTATGCCGCCCTCGTAGTGGAACTCCTCCTGCTGGCCGGTTCTTTCGTCATTTATCGTGATTTTCAGGCCCGCGTTCAGGAACGCGAGCTCCATGACGCGCTCCCGCAGGTAGTTGTACTCGAACTCCGTAGCCTGGAAAATCTTCTGGTCAGGCTTGAACCTGACCGTGGTGCCGGTCCTGTTGGTGTCCCCGACGGCCTTGACTCCGCATTGCGGTATGCCCTTGGCATATGTTTGGAGCCATACCTTCCCGTCGCGGTGCACCTCCACGCTCATCTCGTCGCTGAGCGCATTGACCACCGACACTCCCACCCCGTGCAGGCCTCCGGACACCTTGTAGGCCTTTTTCTCGAACTTTCCGCCGGCGTGCAGTATGGTCATGACGACTTCCAGCGCGGACTTCCCGCTCGCGTGCCTTTCCACGGGAACGCCCCTTCCCTCGTCCATAACGGACACCGAGCCGTCGCTGTGTATGGTGACGCCTATGTTCTTTCCGAAGCCGGCAAGGTGCTCGTCAATGGAGTTGTCCAGCACCTCGTACACCAGGTGGTGGAGCCCCCGTTTGCCCGTGTCGCCGATGTACATGGCAGGCCTTTTCCGCACCGCTTCCAGGCCTTCCAGAATCTGTATGGATTCGGCTGTGTACCCGCTGTTATCCGCCATAAAATTACCATTGATTCTTTGTAGGATTTCACGTCGTAGAATTTGCGGTCCTTTTCACCGCGTATGCATATCGCAGCCAGGCTTTAAATAGGTTGCCGAACCGAACCGTTTTTCGGGCGCTAAAAGTAGCCAAAAATGGATGAAAGCGGTATGTTTTTAAACCTTGATTGCGTAATCCTAACTGGTGATATATTGAGCAATCCAACTAATAAACCGCCGCCGACTGTCCAGCGCACTGTTTCCGCCGAAGACCTTGCGAAACAACGGAAAGGGCAGCCCAGATCAATAGGAGAAATGGCCCGTAGGTGGTCGCAGCGCCCGCCCCTGCAAGATGGGGCCGGGCCTTCGGAAGGGCAACCCTTAACAATCGCTGAAATGGTCGTTAGGTCGGCGCAGCGCCGTGCTGCGGGTGTTCCTTATACCCAAGGGATGCAGGTGAGCGATAACGGCGACAGGCACCCTCGTGTACCAGGCCCAGACCCGAATTTTGGTACCAGGCATCCTGAGCCGATGTCACCCGAGATGGAAGCGGATGCACCCATATCGAGTAGTCTCGCGTCTGCGCTCGAGAGCTTTGACCCGGCAAACCACCGCGGGCCGCGGATTGCGCCTAATTGGGGGCGGATGACAGACATGCTTGAAAAAGACAAGCGCTTGGATGGCGCTGACAGGTTCGTAATCAGCGTCCAACTGATAAGCGTCAAGCCCCTGCCGGGCGAAGCGCCCGGAGATACCGTGGCGCGAGTGGTGGAGCAATACCTGGCAGAGAAGGCAACTCCGAAGCCCGGGAAGTAAAATACTTCCAATTCGCTTATTTTTGTATTTTCAATCATCCAGTCCCAGCCATGCAAAATCCTAAAAATCCTCCCCGTCTATCTCCCTTGGGTCATTCAATGTACTCAAAGCAGATACTCTCATTATTGAAAAAGAAGGGAATAGAAATCGGCGACGAGGTCAGGCTGGATTCGCCGAAAGGCGCTTTCATCGGTCTGCTCATGCCAAGGCCTGAAGGCGCAGAGGGTACATTCGTGATAAAACTGCCTAACGGCTACAACCTGGGCATTGACGCAAAGGGAGCGGAGCTTAGCCTGGTGAAGAAAAGCCAGCCTGCCAAGCCGCATGGAGCCGAACCCAAGGACAGGGGCGAAATCGCCATAATCGGCTGCGGCGGGACAATCGCGTCCAAGGTGGAATACCGGACCGGAGCCGTATATCCCGCGATATCACCACGCGAGATGAGGAACGCGTTTCCTGACGTGGACCGCATAGCCACCATACACACGAGGCAGCTTTTCGAGCTCTTTTCAGAGGACATGGCAGCACCGCACTGGGCAATACTGGCAAAGGCAATCGCCGAAGAAGTGAAGGATGGCGCCAAAGGCGTGGTCGTAATGCACGGCACGGACACGATGTCCTATACTTCCGCCGCCATCTCGTTCATGCTCCAGGGCCTTCCGGTTCCGGTCGTGCTCACCGGAGCCCAAAGAAGCTCGGACAGGCCGTCCTCCGACAACAGGCTCAACCTGCTCAACTCGGTGTTTGCGGCCAAGCAGGACCTTGGCGAGGTCGGGGTGTGCATGCACGCAGGCCCGTCCGACGACATCTGCCACCTCCACCGCGGCACCAGGGTGCGCAAGATGCACAGCTCGCGCAGGGACGCGTTCAAATCCATAAACTCGCCACCAATCGCGGTTCTGGACTACCGCTCGTCCGTTTTCAAGCCGCTCACACAGTACAAAAAGCGCTCTGCCCCAGGCTCCCTCAGGCTCGAAGCGAAGATATCGGACAACGTCGCCCTGATTCAGGTCCATCCGAACATAAAGCCGAAATTCATCGCCTCGCTAAGTTCCTATGACGGAGTGGTGCTCATGGCAACGGGCCTGGGCCACATACCGACCAATCCGTTCAACGACAAGCACGCGACCCAGATCTTCCCCGCGGTCAGCGAGCTGATAGAATCAGGCATCCCGGTCGTGCTCGCGCCCCAGACCATCTACGGCAGGCTAAACCTCAAGGTATACACCAACGGCAGGCTGCTCCTGGACGCTGGCGTAATCGGAGACGGCATGGACTGGACTCCGGAATGCGCCTATGTGAAGCTGTGCTGGGTTCTTGGGCAGGCCAAGGACATGAAGAAGGTGAAGCAGCTCATGGAAACCGACCTTGCGGGCGAGATTGGCATCCGCAGCCCCTTGGAGGTGGATTGAATGGTGAAAATAGGCCTTGAAATCCACCAGCGGCTCGCCTGCGGAAAGCTTTTCTGCGCCTGCCCGTCCGACCTTGCAGAGCCGGAAGCAAAGCCGGACCTTGTCATAAGGCGCAGGCTCCACCCGGTTCTGAGCGAGATGGGCGAGATAGACGAGGCGTCCAAAGCCGAGTTCGGCAAGGGCAGGACATTCGCCTACCACGCGTTCAGAAGTTCCAACTGCCTCGTGGAAATAGACGAGGAGCCACCGCACAACATCAATCCAGACGCGCTCGCAATCGCCCTGGAACTGGCGCAGCACCTTGACATGAAAACCGTGGACGAGCTCCACATCATGCGCAAGATGGTGATAGACGGCTCAAACACATCCGGGTTCCAGAGGACTGCCATAGCCGCATTCGACGGAAGGCTGGAAACTTCCCAGGGCCCCATCGGAATACCTTTGCTCGCAGTAGAGGAGGAAAGCGCGGGAATCGTGGGTTCCGAGGGCAGCGAGTCTGCGTACAGGCTCGACCGCTTGGGCATTCCGCTCGTGGAGATAACCACCACTCCGGACATAAAAAGCCCGGAGCACCTGCTTGAAGTCGCGGAAAAAATAGGCATGCTCATGCGCGCAACAGGCAAGGTCGCCCGCGGCCTGGGCACAATAAGGCAGGACGTGAACATTTCCACGGAGCGCGGCGCGCGCGTGGAGATAAAGGGAGCGCAGGACCTGAAGATGCTCCCCCTTCTCGCGCAGAACGAGGTTAAGAGGCAGGACGGGCTGATCGCCATAATGGACGAATTACGAACGCGATTCAAAGGAAAGGTCATTTTGAATTGCATGCCCGTCGATGTAACCGATGCTCTCGCTTCCACCAAATCACCGCTCATATCAAAGGGGCTCGCTTCCGGGGCTTCGGTTTTCGGGCTTGTTTTGGAAAAGCATGCCGGGCTCATCGGCAGGGAAATCCAGCCAGGCAGGCGCTACGGCACCGAGCTTTCGGATTACGCGAAAACCGCGGGCGTGAAGGGAATCATACATTCGGACGAGGACATGGCCAAATACTCAATCACAGGGGAAGAGGCCGCGGCGCTCAGGCAGTCGCTCGGCATGAAGCAGGGCGACGCGTTCGTGCTTGTCGTGGCTCCTGCAGAGCAGGCCAAGGCCGCTCTCGCCAAGGCCCTGGAGCGCGCGAAAATGGATTTCATCCCTGCTGAGACCAGGAGGGCGAACCAGGACGGAACAACGAGCTACATGCGGCCGCTTCCTGGCAAGGCGAGGCTGTACCCGGAAACCGACGTCCCGCCGGTCAGGATAACAAAGGAGCTATTAGCCTCGGTTTCCAAGGGCGAGGGGCTGGAGGACAAGAAGGCGCGGCTTCTGAAGCTGCTTGGCAATGCCGAGATGGCGGACAGGATGCTGCGCTCGCGGAACCTCGCGCTTTTCGAGGGGCTGGTGAAGGATGGCGCCGACCCGACGCTCGTTGCCAACACGCTGGAGAGCACGCTCGTCTCGTTGAGGCGTGAAGGGGCGGAGGTCAGGGACCCCAATGCCATGCTGCCAGGGCTTTTCGCGCTCCATGCAAAGGGCGCGTTCGTGAAGGCGGCAATTCCGGACATTCTCAGGGAAATCGCAGGCGGAAAGGCACTGGCCGATGCCGTGAAAGACTACTCCATCATCAGCGGAAAGGAGCTGGAGAAAATAGCAAAGGAGCTGGGCTTTGACATGAAGGCGATAATGTCCAAATACAGGACCAGGATTGACCCTAAGGAGCTCGAATCAATTCTGAGGAAGAAGAAACAGGAAAATAAGGAATGAAAGAAAAAGGCCGGCTGATTCCTTCAGCTGCACGTGCCGATGATGTCCTTGGTGCTTATCTCACGAAGCCCGTATATGCCGCCCCTGTTATAGACGATATGCACGTTTGAGATGTCAAATGGCGCCCCGCTCGCGCCGCAATCGGCCATTCCGATGATGGCAACGGTTTTGGTTTCGCCAAATGCAAGCGTGATGTTCTGCGCGTAGGAGAGGCCGTTCGTGCCGGTTATGCCGGTGAACACAATTTCCTGGGCCTCACTTCCATCCTGTTGGATAGTCAGGTCCAGTTCCGTGCCGCTGTACTTCCATGCAGTTATCGCGAACGGGGTTGTGCTTGCCCAAAAAGTCCTGCTCTCGCTTTCGCTCACGCCGCTTGCCACGCCTGCCGTGCTTCCGGGCCCGCTGCCCGAAGCGCTTGCGTTGCCTGCTACAGCTCCGTTCGTTGCGCTGGCGGCTGGAGCCGCGGGCCGCTGTCCTGTGCAGCCGAAAACCAGCAATCCTGTCAGAATAATAACCAGAATTATTTTGTTCATGTCATCCCCCGGATAACTTTTTCTAATGATATTTATGATAATTGGAATCGGAACAAGAGCGCTGCTGGGGAAGAGAAATAGAAAAATAAGGAATGAAAGAAAAAATATCAGCTGGTTCCTTCAGCTGCAGGAGCCGACCATGTCCTTGGCTCCATTCTGGTGGAGGTCCGAGATTGCGCCCTGGTCATAGGCTATTACGACGTTGGCGAAGTCGAACGTGCCGCTGCATGCGGTAGCTGCCGTAGCCGTAACGGTCCCAACCTGGCCCACGGCGTACGTGGTTGCGTTCATGCTGGTGAGGAACGTGTTTGCGCCCCCAGTGCTGGTTATGGACTTCAGCGTGACCTGCTGCCCGGCCTGATTCTGGATCGTCATCGTCAGGGTAGTGCCGTTGTACTTCCACGCGGTTATCGCAAACGGAGACACTCCAGCCCAATAATTCGCGCTCTGACTCGCGCTCACTCCGCTGCTAAGGGGAGACATGCCGCTGACCAGCGCCACGACGACGAGGGCAACGACGAGCACGACCGCCAGAATAACGAGATATTCTGTCGAAACCTGTCCTTTCCTAAACATCATATCACCAAGGTTACTCCAACGAGTAGGTTTAAATGTTTTTCCAGAGGCCGCAAAACCCCACTTACCCATGGTTCAGCCGCACCTGCCGGCGATGTCCTTGTCTCCTTTCTGCAAAAAGCCGTCTATATGGCCCTTCGTATAGACCAGCGTCACGTTTGAGATGTCGTAGGACGTTCCGGTGGTTCCGCAGGCCGTCAGCCCGGTTACGGCAATCGCCTTGGCCTCGCCGACCGCGAACGTGCCTGGAGTCGTGTAGGACAAGCCCATCGTGCCGGTTATGCCGGTGAGCGTCACCATCTGCCCCCCCTGGTTCTGGATGGTGAGGTCCAGCTCCGTGCCGGCGTACTTCCATGCCGTTATAGTGAACGGGGTCGCGCCCGCCCAATAGTCCCTGCTCTGGCTTTCGCTTATGCCGCTGCTGAGCGGGGACATGCCGCTGACCAGCCCGACAAGGACTAAGGCAACGGCGAGCACGACCGCCAGGACAACGAGATACTCTGCCGAAACCTGTCCTTTCCTAAACATCCCACCACCCGTACTATTATGGAAGCAGACTTTTAAAAAGTGTCATTTTCAGGTCAGAGATGAAAGCATGCCGCCTATGAATATCCTGGACAGGAGGAACATCACTATGGACGAGACGATGAACAGGGGGGCGTATTTCACTCCGTCGAGCGCCCTCCCCGACATGAGCACGCCGGCCAGGCAGGATACCAGTATGCTGGTCAGCACGAGCGAGAAATACCCCAGGTTGGTCATCTCCTCTGGAGTGACCAGGATTTCGCCGCCGAACATCGGGATTGCGCGGGAGACCCCGGTTCCGACGGTCGCGGTCTGCGCCTTCACCTGGAGGAACATGGTAATGAACTGGCCGGACAGGGAAAGCAGGAACGGCATTATGATTATGACTATGAAGCCGAGGAATATGGCATAGGTGCGCGTGGATATCACGAGCTCGGCCTGCAGGTCGTGGATTTTCCTTATCTCCTCGGCCGAGGACACGAGCAGCGAGGCGAGCTTTCCGCCCGAGCGCACGCCCTTCTTGAAGACCACCACGACCCTGTGCAGGATGAGCGAGTCGAAACGTTTCGAGAGTTCGTCCAGCGCGTCGTTGAGCGACGCGGTGGCGCCCAGGTTGGAAGACGCCGCTACGACCTCGGCGGACAGTTCGCCGAACTCAGGCCTGGCCGCCCTGACGAACGCCGTGAACGGGGTCATGCCCGCCCTCATGTTGGAAGCTATGAGCAGGAGGAAGTCCGGAAGCACCTTTTCCATCTTTTTCGCCCTGCTCCTTATGGAGTAATACGTGTTGAGCTCGAGCGCGATGGCCGTGATTATGACTCCCACCAGGAAAAAGTCGAACGCGGAGATGTACTGCTGCGCGTCCCAGACCGAGCCGGTCTCGTGCACCAGGGCGGCATAAAGGGCGACGGCCACCGTGCCGTAGAGCAGGTAGAGCAGCAGCCAGCCGCCAGCCACCTCTATGGGGTCGGCGCGCACTCCGGAAAGCGAGAGTTCCCCCTTTATGTGGTTGATGAGGCCCTTCGGGGCCACGGATGCGAGCCTGCGGTAAGTCCTGGAGAGCTTCATCTAACCACCGAACACGTCGGGCCTGGAGCTTGCCATGTAGCCTATGAGCACCACCTGCCCTATGGCCGATCCGATTATCAGCATCAGTATCTTGTCCATGGTCACTCCTATGCCGGAAAACGCGGAGAGCAGCACGAGGAACGTTATGCCGAGCGACGGTATCGCGGCTGCCACGAGCATATACACGAGCATGAGGAAGTTCAGGTTGGACGTGTAGGCCCTTATGTTCCTGTAGGTGTAGAGCTCCAAAGCGTCGACTATGCCGGGAAGCGCGGTGGACATGCTCGAGCCGGTCTCAAGCACGTTTATCATCTGCCAGAGCGCCCTCCTGAAATACTCCGATTCCGTGAGCAGCGCGAGGGTCCGCAGCGCCTCCTTCTCAGGCACCCCGCTCTCTATCTGCTTCACCACCTTGGCGAAATCCTCGGACACCTGCCCGTAGTTGCCCAGGGAGACGTTCTTGAGCGCGTAGAATATCGGTATCCCGCTGTTTATGCTGAGCATTATCTCCCGGAGCGCGAAAAGCAGGTCCTTGTCAGACCTGGCGGCGAGCGTCTTCACCATCATCCTGGGGTAGTAGAGGTGGAGGGCGAAGAAGATGACGAAGAACAGGAATCCCGCGCCGGAGCCGAAAAGTATCTTCTGCTTCATGACCATGGCCTGGGAGCCCATGAGCACCAGCATGATGAGGCAGAACCCCATAAGGCCGTAAATCAGCGCGGAAAAGAGGCAGCCGACCCTGTAGTATTCGGGTTTTATGCTTATCCCGAGCGCTTCAAACTCCATGGCCAGCCGCGGCCGGAATCCCTTCAAGGCATTGGTCAGCGGGTCCATTCTCCTGCTGATTTCCTCCATGGAGCGGTAGTTGAGGAGTACGAAAGGCACCCGGGCCTGGTCTGGCTTGGCCATTGTCTTCAGCTCCCTCCGAGCAGCTTTCCGGGGTTCTGGCCCTTCCTCACCCCCTCAAGCAGGCTGGACCCGTCGGCATAATAAGCCTCCATGACCTTGCCCACGTCATCCACGTATATGAGCTTGTTCTGCTTCATCCACGCAAGGACCTCCTCCTTCTCGGCCTGGTCGTCCGTCACTTCCTTTTCCGTCATGCCGGTATGGAGGTTCATCAGCTCGGTGTAGCGGTGCGGCGGCTTCACCTTGTCGAACGTGTCCGTGCGGGGTCTCCACTTGAAGAGGTGGTTGAGCTCGGGGATTTTCGCGCCGGGTATCACTTCGGAAAGCTCCAGGGTGCGCCTGAGGTTCTTCCTCCTGTCGCGGTACTGCACGAGTATGAGGTGGATGTCCTCCACCTCGCCGGGCGGAATCTCTATGGGCGGCTCCACGAGCCTTTTTATCACCTGCTCGCCGGTGTCCGCATGGAGCGTGCCGTAAACCGAGTGGCCCGTGTGCATGGCCTCGAAGAGCACCTCGGCCTCCTTCTTCCTCCTTATCTCCCCCATGACTATGCGGTCCGGCCGCATGCGCAGGGAGTTCACCACCAGGTCCAGCATGGACACCTCGCCCAGGCCCTCGGGGTTCGGCTCCCTGGTGGCCAGAGGCACCCAGTTCCACTGGTAGCTTGGCAGCACCAGCTCCCTGGTGTCCTCTATTGTGATGACCCTCTGGTGAGGCGGTATGAGCGCGATAAGGGAGTTGAGGGCCGAGGTCTTTCCGGATGCCGTGCCACCTGCGACTATGATGTTCATCTCGTAGTGGAGCGCCTGCCAGAGAAGGGCCGCCATTTCCAATGACATGGCCTTCACCTCGTCGCTCACCAGGCTCGCTATGGTCCAGGGGTTCCTCGCAAAAAGCCTCAGGGTGATGGTGTTGCCCGCCGTTGATATGGGGTATAGCGTCGCATTGACCCTGTCGCCGGTGACCAGGTGCGCGTCCATTATGGGGTCCAGGACTGTTATCTGCCTTCCCACCTCCCTGGCTATCTGGGAGGAATAGTTCTCTATGTCCACCTCGCTCTTGAGCATGAGGTTGGTCTTGAGCCAGCTGTATTTCCTGTGGTACACCGACACCGGCACCTTGGCGGAGTTCACTATTATCTCCTCCAGCCACCTGTCGGCAACGAGCGCCTCGAGGTCGCCGAGCCCGTACATCTCGTTGACCGCGATGCTTGCGAGCGCCCTTATGCTTTCCCTGTCGCTGCCCAGCTCCTGCATGAGCCTGCCTTCCACGGCCTTCGCGCGGTCCTCCATGTCCTTGACCATTTCGTCCTTGGTCTTCTCAAGGCCCGAGAGCGGAAGCGTGCGGGTCACCTCGTTCTTCACATACTCGAGGAAGGCGCGCGAATACTGCGTGAGCCTGGGGAGCTTCACGAAGTACCTGTTCCTTTTCTCTTCCGGGGAGAAATAGATTTCCACATCCGCGATGACGTAGTCCTCGGCAGGCTCCTTTATCTTGTAGGCCTCCACGACCTTGCCCTGGGGCCGCTCGTCCTCCTCAATGCTGCCCTTGCCCTCATTCACCATTATCCAGGGCCTGGTCAGGGGATTGATGGGATAGTGTATCTGAAAAAGGCCCGCGTTCTCCAGAATCCGGGCGAGCTTCTCCACCGACTCCGGAGAGAGCTTGAGCTTCCCGCCAAGCTCCTCGAAGCTTATCCTGTTGTTCTTGCGGATGAGCTCCACCATCTTGTCTATCTTGGTGAGCAGCATGGCGGGATATCGCGGATTGGATTTATAAATCAATTCGGTGGGATACAGCCAGGGAGTTGCAAATCCCGCCTCGGAAAAGACAGTAATATATATTTTCCGTTTGAGATAAACCGCGAGGCGAAAAATGATGGAAAACAAAGCACAGGCAAGCGTCGAGTTTCTCATCCTGCTAGCCGTCACGCTGCTCGTGCTGACAGCCACCATCTTCATCTCCATGCAGAACGTCAACAGCGTCAACGCCCAGAAGGAGCATGACAACGCGAACAACGCCGTCCTGGACCTGAGCAGCGCGGCCAAGGAGGTGTACGCCCAGGGGGAGGGCGCGAGGAAGCAGGTGTACGTGGTCATCCCCAGCGGCTACGAGCCCGCGAAATCCTTCATAGGCAACCAGGCGATAAAGCTCAGCGCCGGGGGGAACGATTACGTCAATGTCGAGAATTTCAAGGTGCGCGGCTCATTGCCCAGGACGGACGGGCCGCACTGGGTGTGGGTGATATCCGAAGGGGACCGGGTGCGCATCGGGGACGCGATGCTGGATTTTGACCAGGGCAGGATTTACCTGGTGATGAGCAGCAACAGCACGGCTTCCGCACAATTCACTGTAACGAACATCTGGGACCAGAGGATTAACGTCACCACGGGCACAGCCTGGACCAGCGCCCACGTCAGCCTGGGCGGCGTGCCTTCGGCATTTTCCTTCAATCCCAACAATAAGCAGACCATCAACTTGTCATTCACGTCCGATTCCGTTTCCCTGGGCTTCTACACCGGCGAGATAGACTTCACTGCCCATGACGCCGCTGGAAACAGCGAGAGCGACGCGATGCCCATAACCGTTGAGGTCATGCCGAGCGGCCAGCCGCTTTATCCCTCCTGGGACATCCAGGGGCCCCTTGTCACCAGCATATACCAGGTGCCCATGCCCGCCGTAAAGTTCCAGCCGCTGGCGATTTTCGCGACCGCCAGCGACGTCCTGACAGGCAACACCTCGATAAGCGGCTGCCAGATAGAC
>CAILMQ010000049.1 GCA_903835385.1 uncultured Microcaldota archaeon
CAACTATTCCTTTTATAATAGTGAAACCCCCAGCACATGCAATATCTCTTCGATGCCCTGCCATCCGGGATTCATATGACCGCAAAACCAAAAGCGAAGATGCTGCAGCGCAAGGACCTGGAGGGGCTGAACCCATGGTCCACCGAAATCAGCCTGGTCCTGGAGATTTTCGAGACCTCCGCCGGAGGCATAAGCGAAAAGGAGGCCGAAAGGCGGCAAGGCACGTTCGGCCCGAACGAGCTGGCAAAAAAGAAGAAGCGCAACATCCTGTTCAAGTTCCTTTCCTATTTCTTCAACCCGCTCATACTCACCCTGCTGACCATCGCCATAGTGTCCTATTTCCTGGCCAACCCGGTTAGCGCGGCCATAATATCCTTCATGGTCATGGTCAGCGTCACACTGACGTTCTACACCGAGAACACGGCCCAGGACGCCGCGGAGAAGCTGCGCAAGTTCATCCGCAACACCGCGACGGTCGTCAGGGGCGGGCGCCAGCGGGAGGTTCCGCTCAAATTCCTGGTGCCCGGCGACATCATCCGGCTTTCCGCAGGCGACCTGGTTCCGGCTGACTGCCGAATCATTTCCTGCAAGGACTTTTTCGTCAATCAGGCGTCCCTCACCGGTGAGTCGCTGCCGGTGGAAAAGACCGCCGAACCCTGCACGGACTGCGCGGATGTGACCCGGATGAAGAACGTGGTCTTCTTCGGCAGCAGCGTCGTGAGCGGGTCGGCCGAGGCGCTGGTGGTGCACACCGGCCTTGACACCCGCTTCGGGGAGCTCTCCCTGCGCCTCTCCCAGGCCGGGGTTGAAACCGCATTTGACAAGGGGATACGCGAGTACAGCATGCTCATGGTGAAGGTCGTCATCGTGCTTGTGGTCATCGTTTTCATCATAAACGCCGTCCTGAAAAACGACGTCCTGGGCTCCCTTCTGTTCGCCCTGGCCATCGCCGTGGGGCTGACCCCGGAGATGCTGCCGCTGATAGTCACCGCGAACCTTTCCAGGGGCGCCACCAGCATGGCGAAGAACGACGTCATCGTGAAACGGCTGCCCTCAATCCAGAACCTGGGCGCCATGGACGTGCTCTGCACCGACAAGACCGGCACGCTTACCGAGGACAGGATAGAGCTGGTGCGGCATGTGAACGTGGACTT
Organism: uncultured Microcaldota archaeon; assembly: GCA_903835385.1. GTDB lineage: Archaea > Micrarchaeota > Micrarchaeia > Anstonellales > Bilamarchaeaceae > CAILMQ01. The sequence continues at coordinate 1,155 of CAILMQ010000049.1, forward strand.
CGTGGAGGACGAGGGCGTGCTGCGGCTCGCCTATCTGAACAGCCACTACCAGACGGGGCTGCGCAACCCCATGGACTCGGCGGTCATCCTGCACGATGCGGAGGCGGGCAAGGCGCACCTGGCAGGAACCAGGAAAGTGGATGAGATACCGTTCGATTTCGTCAGGCGCCGCATGAGCACCATCATCGAGATAAAGGGCCAGCGGGTGATGATAACCAAGGGCTCGCCGGAGACCACACTGCAGCTGTGCACCCGCATCCGGAACAAGGACCGGACAGGCCGCTTCGGCAAGAAGGACATGGCCAAGGCGAAGCGCCTCTACGACATTCTGAGCATGGACGGGTTCCGCGTGCTGGCGCTCGCCACAAAGCAGGTGGGCAAGGACCGGGACACCTATTCGACCTCCGACGAGGGCGATTTCACGTTCGAGGGCTTCCTTGCATTCCTGGACCCGCCCAAGAAAACCGCGCCCCAATCGCTGGCCGAGTTGATGAAGCGGGGCATAGAGGTGAAAATCCTCTCCGGAGACAACGAGCTGATAAACAAAAAAATAGCCAGAATCGTAGGCCTGGACATAAAAGGGGTCATAACCGGCACCGAAATAGACGCGGCGACCGAAGAATCACTGCAGGTCCTGGTGGAGCGGAATACAATATTCGCCAGGGTCTCGCCCATACAGAAGGAGCGCATCATAGTGGCCCTGAAGCGCAACAAGCACGTTGTCGGCTTTCTGGGGGACGGCATAAACGACTCCCTCGCGCTCAAGACCTCGGATGTGGGCATCTCGGTG
>CAILMQ010000050.1 GCA_903835385.1 uncultured Microcaldota archaeon
ATATATCGCATAATCGTGCTGGGTATTGCATGATTGACAAGTGCCATTTACCTCTGAATTTACATGCGGCAGGGGATTCGAACTATGTACTCGGAACTGAAATGGTTCTGTTTCGAGCCCTGCTTTCGCCCTCTGCTCCTAGACCTAGCTTTATATTCTCTGCTCTCCAGATGAGGATTCGGCAGTACGGACCCCTCTGGCTCAAACTGAGACCAGATCTGAACGCGCTAGGGCAGGATTTGAGACCTGATCTGAGGTCACCACCAGGGTAAGACCTCAGAGCAGATCAGAATGCAGGGGACGAGATTCGAACTCGCGTAGGTACTAAACCACTAGCCCCTCAAGCTAGCACGTTTGGCCGCTCCGTCACCCCTGCAGGAGAATGATAGTGTGCGCCCGAGGCAGAACCTCAGGCAGGGTGGCGGCGGACGGTCGGATCGCCGACCGGCAATGCCGTCACCCCTGCGTGAAAACAGTTGTGGAGCATTAGCAGGGGTGAGCCATAGTCGAGCGAAGCGAGACTATGCAATCACCCCTGCGAGTATTATTCACCCGAGGAAATACCTCAGGCAAAGGGGTGAGCCTTGGACGACCGAAGGGAGGCCAAGCAATCACCCCTGCGTGAAAACGTAAGTCACACATTAGCAGGGGGCGCTGTGCTCGGAACGCCGAGCAGATGCGCCCCTGCGTGCCTAATAAAAATAAAAACCCAAGAAAACCAATTACTCTTTCTTCTTCGCCGCCTTCTTCTTCGGCTCCTTGGCTTTCTTCTCTTTGGGCTTCCTGGCTGGCTTCTCGCCGAGCACCTCGAGCAGCGTATGGATGTCGCCTTCGAGCTCGTCGCACGCCCGCAGAATCACGTCCTGGGCCGGCGCGTGGTAGAAGCTTTCCACCATCATCTTCAGCTTGCCGTCCGCTATACCGTAGCTCACGAGCCCGGACTGGTACTTCGCGTGCTGCACGCCCCTGCCTAATCGCGCCTTGGCCTCGAGCCGGATGTGCTGCCCCGGGCCGAGCGTCACGACGACGATGTCGTCCTGGGCGATTTTGATCTCCTTGTCCGAGCTCTTGAAGTCCTTCGCGTAAACGACCTTCGGGCCGGTCTCGTCGAGCGAGAACACCACTTCCCCGCTTTCCGGGAAATCATCCGGAGTGCGCACGGGCATGAGGCCGAGCCTGTTGGCTATGTACTCGTCCCACATGGACGTCGTGTTGTCGTAGAAGGTCACGGAGTCCATTGCGAGCACCGGCACACGGTTCATCGTATACCTGCGCAGGGCGTTCGCGAAAGCTATCGATACGCCGTCTATCACGAATTCAATCCTGTTCTCGTGCTTCTTTTCAAGAGTAAGTTCCATCCCGTAACACCGTCAAACCCTTCTTCCCCTTCTTCCGCCTTTCCTTTTCATGGAATCCGTGGGCAAGGGCGTCACATCTTCTATCTTTCCGATGCGCACGCCGCTCCTTGCGATGGTACGGACCACCGCCTGCGCGCCCGGGCCGGGCGATTTGGAGCCGACGCCTCCGGGCGCCCGTATCCGCACGTGAACATAGAATATCCCCTTGTTCTTGAGGTTCGTGACCACGCTCGTGGCCGCCTGCATGGCCGCATAGGGCCTGCCTTCCTCCCTGTCGGATTTCACCATCATGCCTCCGCTCGCCCATGCGAGGGTCTCCGCGCCGCTGATGTCAGTCGCGGTTATGATAGTATCGTTCTTCGAGGAATAGACATGCACCACTGCCGTCCTTCTCGGCTCCCTCTTGACTGGCGGAGGGGCCTCCGTTCTCTCTTCGACCTTCTTCTCTTCAACTGGCTGTTCAACCATTCAAACACCTAAGATGGCAATGCCGGCGCAGGTGGCTCAGGGGGCGCTGTAGGCGCGCTTGACGCGACCGGCTTGGCTTCTGGCTCGCTCCTGCTGCTCTCAGCAGCAGGGCGCACAACTTCGGTTTTTTTGGCCGAAGCTTGCGTGGCCTCTTCCTTGGGCTCTGCCGACTTGACCGAGATATCTATGGGCTTCGCATAACCGAGAGATGGCTCCTCATTGACAGTAACCACGTATCCGGGCGTCTGCACCCGCCTGCCTTGCAGGGTTATGAATCCGTGTGTGATGAGTTGCCTGCTCTGCCGCATGGTCCTTGCAAGGCCCTTGCGCACCACGACTGTCTGGAGCCTTCTTTCGAGCAGGTCCTTGACCTTTAGCCCGAGCACGTCATCCACCGCCGCGCCGTCTTTAAGCAGTCCTATGCGTACGAGCTTGGAAAGGACCTTCTGCCCGTCGGCCTTCCTGTCTGCCTCGGAAAGCGAAAGCAGGCGCCTTGCCTCGCGTCTCGATCTCCTGAGTGCGCTGTCCATCATCCAAAGCTCCCTCATGCATTTGAGCCCGTAATCGGTCTTCATGGCGCCGTCATGCAGCAGCCGTTCCGCGTCCCACAGCCTTTTGGGCCTCTCGTATTTGTTCCTTAGTTTTGGCGGGTCTCCCATGTGAATACCTCCTTATTGCATTAATGGGAGAGCCTTGAAACGAAGTTTCGAGCAATCTCCCATAGAATGTCACCTTTATTTCTTCTCCGCGGGCTTGCCCGCTGGCTTTGCCGCTGCCGGAGCCGCTGTTTTGGCCACCGGGGCTCCCTTGGCCGCCGGGGCTCCTTTAACTTCAGTTGGCTTCGCTGCGATGCCTGGCGCCGCTGCCGAGGGCTTTCCGGCCCCCGCAGCCTCTCCCGGCTTCGCGGCGGCCGCCTGTTGGGCGATTATCGCCTTCCTCAGCACACCGACCGCCATTCCGGTCCTTCCGGTGTTGCGGGTCTTCTGGCCCCTCACCTTCTGGCCGTAGGAATGCCTGTAGCCCTTCCACGTGTAGAGTTTCTTTTCGCTCTCCACGTCCTCGCGCACCGCGAACAGCAGGTCGTTCATTATGACGTGCTTGTCGCTGCCCTCTAGCCTGTCGGCCTTGCGGTTGAGCATGAACTTCGGTATCGCCGGATAGTTGTGCAGGTTGAAGAGTATCGCGTCTATCTTCTCGATTTTCGCGTCGTCGAGCTCGCCCACTTTCGTGTCGGGCGCGATTCCAAGTTCGGACGAAAGCACGCTGGCTATCGGGACCGCGAGCGACTGCCCGATGCCGCGCACGTTCATGAGCGCCCTCCTGAGCGGGACCTGCCCCTTGATGTCCTTGCCCGCGATGCGGACTATGCCCCTGAAACCCTCTTTCTCGGGCTCCTCCGGCTTCGCCGGCTTCTTCTCCTGCTTCACGGCAGGCTCTTTCTTCTTCGGTGGAGTTTTAGCCATGTTGTTTACACCCTTGTGACGTTCTCGACCTCTATCTGGCTTACGCCCTCTAATTTTGCTATCTTCTCCTCAAGCGCGTCCATGCCCCCCTGCTCGTCGTTGAGCAGGAGGGTCGCGCGCAGTATTTTTATCCCGAAAGGGCCGTCCTCCATGCTGGAGGAGCGTATCTTCGCGAGCTTCTCTATCCCCGCCCTAACGCTCTTCTCGTTGGAGGCGTTCTCGAGGAATATCTTTATGTCCGCGGCCACGTTGTACTCTTCCATGGTATCAGGGCCCCTCGAATCCGCACTTGCACTTGTACGCGTTCAGGTTCTCCCTGCAGAAGTGGCAGCGCACAAGCTTGTCGCCGCACGTCGGGCACGGGAATTCCGCGAATCTCTTGGTGTTCCTTCCGCATGAATTGCATCTCTTCAAATAACCACCTATATAGCATAAACACTGGATAATACGGGGTAAAATCGCAGGAATTATTTAAAAGGGTTAGATATTTAAACGTGCCGTTGGCGCCCCGGACGCCCTGGCGGACCCGTAAAACCCGATTAAGACCCGCTGATAACGTTATAATACTATGGAAAAGGATTATAATAAGGAGCATGGCAAGAATGCACACTCTGCCCCTGTAGTCTAACCTGGACAGAACGTCAGCTTGCGGAGCTGATTATCCGTGTTCAAATCACGGCAGGGGCGATTATTTCCATAATTGCCCGACGTGCCAGGGACGCCTGGCACGCTGAGGGCGATTTTCCCTTATTTTTGAGTTACGGCCCATGAGTTTACCTCATGGAAAATTGCCCGACTTGCCAGCAGGCAAGCTGAGGGCGAAATTTCACGTGTCTTTACTTCTGGAACTGGGTTCGGGCTCAGGAAATTTTGCCCGATTTGCTCGATAAGCGAGCAAGCTGAGG
>CAILMQ010000051.1 GCA_903835385.1 uncultured Microcaldota archaeon
CCGCCTGTATTGCCGCTCCCTGGGCGACACACTCCATCGGGTCCACTCCGCGCTCCACCCGCGTGCCCACCAGGTCCTCGACGAATTTCTGCATGATTGGCATGCGCGTGGGCCCGCCCACCAGTATAATCTTGTCTATCTGCCTGGGACTGAGCTTTGCGTCAGAGAGCGCGCGTTCCACCGGGCCGCGGCACCGGTCTATCACCGGCCTAACCAGGTCCTCCAGTTTCGCTCGCGTGAGCGTGTACTTGAAGTGCCTGGGCTGGTTGTCCACAGACGCGAGGAAAGGAAGGTTGATTTCGCTCTCCAGCGTGGTGGAAAGCTCTATCTTCGCCTTTTCCGCCGCCTCCAGTATCCTCATTTTCGCCTGCGGGTCGCCTGCGATGTCAATGCCGGACTCCTTCCTGAACTGGTCCGTGAGGAATTCCGAGATTATCCTGTCCATGTCCGTGCCGCCGAGCTGCGTGTCCCCGCTCGTGGACTTGACCTCGAAGACCCCGCCGCCGAAATCCATGATTGTGACATCCAGCGTGCCTCCGCCGAAGTCGAACACCATGATTTTCATCTCCTTGCCCGCCTTGTCAAGTCCGTAGGCCAGGCATGCCGCGGTGGGCTCGTTCACGAGGCGCACGACCTCCAGGCCCGCGATTTCACCCGCGTCCTTCGTTGCCTGGCGCTGGTTGTCGTTGAAATATGCCGGCACTGTTATCACTGCCTTGCCCACCGGCTCGCCCAGGAAGGATTCGGCGTCCTTCTTTATTTTCTGGAGCAGCATCGCGGAAAGCTCCTGCGGCCGGTAATCCTTGCCAAAAATTGAATACTTGTGGTCAGTGCCCATCTTGCGCTTGAACGCGGTCAATGTCCCTTCGGGGTTCGAGACCGCCTGCCTGCGCGCCGGGTCGCCGATTATCCTCTTGCCGTCCTTGGTGAACGCAACGTAGCTCGGGAACGCCTTGCCGTACTGCGTGATTCCCTCTGCGCTCGGTATTATCACGGGCCGCCCGGCTTCCAGCACCGCGGCCGCGCTGTTGGACGTGCCGAGGTCTATGCCTATTATCTTTTCAGTCTTCCTTCCTGGTTTCGTTTCCTTTTCCTCTTTTTTCTCCGCCATTTTCCCACCTCTATAATAGTATTACGCATTCAGGACGCGATTCCGACCGGAACCTGCCTGTTTATGCTCGCGAAAAGCACCATCTCCTTCTCGTTAAGGTTCGGAGCGCGCCCGCCCCCGTTCACGGCGATATCGTTCATTTCGGTCCCTCCTTTTGCGTTTCGTGTCTCGTGTCCTGTGTCCTGCCCTCTTTCGTTTCTACGCCCTTTTCCTCGTTCTTCCTGCTCACCACGACCATGGCATGGCGGAGCACGTTGTCCTTGAAGAGATAGCCCTTTTTCATCACTTCCACGACCTTGTTGTCCTCCTTGCCTTCCACGGTCCGCACCGCCTCGTGCCTGTATGGGTCGAACTCCCCGCCCAGCGACTTCATCTCCATCACCCCTTCCTTTTCCAGCGCGTGCATGAATTTCTTATGAAGCATTTCAAGCCCGTGCCGCATCTCCTTTGCGCCGGCGTTCTGGTGTATGGATGCGATGGCTGCGTCCATGTCGTCCAGCACAGGAAGCAGCTTCACTATCGTGACCGCTGAACCTGCGAGCATGAGCGCCTCCTTCTCCTTCGCGGTGCGCTTCCTGTAGTTCTCGAATTCGGCCTGTAGCCTCTTGAGCTGGTCCTCCAGGTCATCCACGCGCCGGGCATCGGTCTCTTTTATGAGTTTCTGCTCCTCGTGCTTTATGAGCTCCGGCTTCTCCGGAGCCCCGAGTTTGTCAGGCTCTGCAGCTTTTTTCGGGTCCATGCCACCACATTCCAAATGGTTTAAATTTTAACAAATTGTTTAATATTTAGAAAGGTTTTTAAATATTAATGCGGGATAATAAATCACCATGGTACAAAGACGCTACTACAGACAGATAATAATCCGCTACGTCGGGGTGCCCGAGCCCAAGGAGAACGCCGACAACGAGATAGACTACGTGTACCAGTGCCTGGGCCTGGGGGACGAGCGCGACGACGTGGGCAGGCATGTTTTCCGCGCGCTTGTGAAGGCGGGCATGCGCGGCGAAGGGATACTCTCGCGCGACTTGATGCAGCTTAGCGAGGTCAGCCAGGCCGCGGTGATATACCATCTGAATTCGTTCCAGCGCTCGGGCCTCGTGATAAAGGATGGCAGGAACTACTATTTGAGAGGCCGCACGCTCGCCGCGACGCTGGAGGAGATGGAGAACGACATGCAGCGCAGGTTCGGGCACCTCAAGGCGATTGCAAGGAAGATTGAAGAGAGATAGGCGAACGCATAAGGAGTTTTTTTATTTGTAAATATTCTTCCTGTGCCCGATTTTCAGCACCTCGATTAGTTTTTTTTGCTCGTTTATGTCCATAAGAACGCGATAATCGCCCACCCTGAGTTTCCAGCAGTTCACGTCCGTTAATTTCTCTACGAAATGATACGGTGCCAGTTCGAGTTCGGCCACTTTTTTTATTACGCGGCGCGCGGTTTCCGGATCCAGATCCTTGAAGCATTCTTTTGATTTAGGCGACCAGACTATCGAGTAGGCCATCTAAAGACCCAGTTCTTCGATGAGCTGCCTTGTGGTCAGCCCTTTCCCTTCATTGAGCTGCCTGCGCGCGATTGCGATGTCTTTCTTCGTGTGCTCGCTTAGCTCGCCTTCGGATTTGAGCTTCTCGTAAACAGTAATCATCTTGTTTATCACTTCCTCGTAGCTTTCTCGGGCATAGTCCTTAAGCACGGAAAGGTGCTCCTTGGTTTCCTTGTGTATCAGGATGGTCGTGTATTCGGACATATATATCACATATAGCTAATGTATATACATATATATAAACATATGGTTCCGGCGCTCGGGCCCGGTGCCCATGGAGAACGAAATACAGCGCAGGTTCGAGCATCTGAAGGCGATTGCGAGGAAGATTGAAGAGAGATAGGCGCGGAATTTCAATAAATTGCGAGCTCCCCGTCCTTCGCCTGCACAATCGCCTTTCCCGCTTTCCTTATTTTGAAATTCACCGCCTCTCCTATGAAAATCACGTGGTCGCCTGTCTCGATTGAATTCACGACCTTGCACTCTATGCTCGCCTGGCACTCCTTTATGCAGGGCGCTGCGACTTTTTCAGAGGGCTCCTCAGTGAGCTTCGCGAGGCTGAATTTGTCCTTGTCCCTGCCCGAATTCTCCCCACATATCCGGACCGCGTCGAGCAGCTTCGGGCCCGGGATGTTTATTACGAACTCCTTGCTCTTCTCAATCAGCAAATGGGTGAAGCGCTTCCTGCTCAGCGACACTCCGAACATCGCAGGGCTTGCGGAAAGCGGAAAGCACCAGGCAGCTGTCATGACATTGTCCTTTCCTGCATGGGATGAACTTATGAGCACGACGCGCATCGGATAAATGAGGCGGTAGGGTTTTTCCATTTGTAATCACCTTGAAGAAACGGATAAAAAGAGAAATTAAATAATTAAAATAAAAATAAGAATAAAAAATGCCGCAGCCTAGCCGCTCGCGCTCACTGTGAACGCGTAGTTCCTGGCGTATGCAAGCGGTCCCCAAGTGGTCTGGTCCCAGGTCTCGGTCTGGTCGTTCCTCACCAGGTCCATCTTCTTGTGGTCCGCGTCGCCCGGCTTGCCCTTGTCCACCGTGACGTAGAGGATGTTCACGCTGTCCGAAAGGAGCTGGGATGCCTGCTGGTCAACACGGAACACCACCCAGTACCTGCCCTTGGAGAGCTGCGCGTCCACCGGGAAATTGATCCAGTTCGGCGTCATGGTGACCTGGGTTATGGGAAGCGATGCAGTCGCAACCACGCTGCCCGGGTTGCCTCCGGAATCCGACCGGATGTCAACCACCACGCTGGTGTTGAGGAGCGTGGAGGTCTGGAGCGTCCTTAGGTACGCGCCGACCGCCTTCACGGTTATCGGGTTGTCCACGTCAAATGCGACCGCCTTCCAGTTCTTCACTGATATCTGGTCATTGTCCGTGCCTGCGGTGGTCGTATAACCTATGGGCGAAACCGTCCAGTCAGCGGAATACACTTCAGCTCCGTCACTGTCCACGGTCACCTTGTTCGTGCCGTCCATTGTTGCCGCAAGGTCGAAGTTGAGCTGAGATGGGTCTCCGGAGACGGTAGACTGCCCGACTTGCACGCCGTTGACATAAACCGTGACGACCTTGTTCGCCGCGCACGTTGCAGTTCCGCTAAGGGAACCGGTGCCTGAAAGCACGGCTGCCTTCGGCGCGGAGAACGAATACGACGGGCTGCACGATGGCTGCTGCGTCGCGTTTGCCACTGCTCCGGCCACGCCGCTCGCGTTCGGAAACGCCGGCACGGTCAGGTTCTTGGTAGCGTTCTGCAGGCCTCCCGGAACGTTCACGCATCCGGAAATGAGCAGTGCCGCTGCGATTACGAATAGAATCCTTTTCATAATACTCTCACCCCAGGGGCTTAATCTTCAAAGAGCTTTAAATTCCTTCCCCAGACATAGCAGAATCATGGACGCTTCACAAATTGCCGCAATTGAATCCAAATGGAGGAAGAAGTGGGCGGATGAGGGCATATACGAGCCTGACCCTGACGCGAAGAAGGAGAAGCGGTTCGTGACCGCGGCATTCCCCTACCCGAACTCGCCGCAGCACATTGGCCACGGAAGAACGTACACCACCGCGGACGTCTATGCGAGATATCTGCGGCTACGCGGCTACAGCGTGCTGTTTCCCATGGGGTTCCATGTCACCGGCACGCCCATCCTGGCAATGGCCAAGCGCATCGCGGCCAAGGACCCGGACGTGCTGAAGGTCTTCCGCGACATCTACGGCATCCCGGACGAGCTCTCGGCCACCCTTACGGAACCCAAGGCGCTAGTGAGCCATTTCTCCAGCGAAATAGAGGAGGGCATGAAGGAGATGGGCTACTCCATAGACTGGAGGAGGAAATTCTACTCGTTCGACCCGAAATTCAATTGCTTCATCCAGTGGCAGTTCAGGAAACTGAAGGAACTCGGCTACCTGATAAAGGGCGAGTATCCAATCGCGTGGTGCCCGCTTGACAAGAACGCGGTGAGCGCGCACGACACCAGGGGCGACGTGGACCCTGAGCTGGAGGACGTGACCGTGATAAAATTTGCAACGCAGGGCAACGCGCACCTCGTCGTAACAACCTACCGCCCGGAAACCCTGTACGGAGTCACGAACATCTGGGTTAATCCAAAGGCGGAGTACGTCAAGGCGCAGTACAGGAATGAAACCATAATCATCGCGAAAAAAGCAGCAGAAATCCTGAACCTGCAAATGGGCCTGAAAATCATCGGGCCGGTTGCTGCGGAAGAAATCATGAAGATGAAGGCGAAGAATCCGCTCACTGGCGAAGAAGTGCCGGTTTTCCCGGCATCCTTCGTCTCCGAGGAAATCGGCACCGGCATAGTGATGTCCGTTCCGGCCCACGCCCCATATGATTATCTCGCGCTCCGGGACCTTGGAAAAGCGGATATGAAGATGCCCCAGGTCGTGGAGCTCAAGGGCTATGGCCCGGCTCCGGCAAAGGACGAGGTGGAGAAGCTCAAGGTGAAGAGCCAGGACGACCCGCTCGCAGAGCAGGCCACTGAGAACATCTACACCAAGGAGGCGCACGAGGGCGTGATGGCAGTCGGGAAGTACAAGGGCGAGAAGGCGATTGCGGCAAAGGAGAAGATTGCGCAGGACCTGGCAAGGGAGGGCAGCGCCTTCACAATTGTCACAATTGCGAACGGCCCGGTGTATTGCAGGTGCGGCGGCCACGTCGTAGTGAACATTCTCAAGGACCAATGGTTCATAGACTACGGGATACCTGCATGGAAGGCGAAGGCCAAGCAGTGCCTTGACGGCATGCGGACGGTTCCGGACAAGGCGCGCGACGAATACCTGTATACCATAGACTGGCTCAAGACCAGGCCGTGCACAAGGGCGGCCGGGCTTGGGACCAGATTCCCGTTTGACGAAAGCAAGATGATAGAGGCTCTGTCGGATTCCACGCTCTATATGGCGTTCTACACAATAGCGCACATGCTCAAGGAACATGACGAGAAGGACATGGACGAGGCGTTCTTTGATGCCGTGATTTTAGGCACAGGACCCAAGGCGCAAGACCCGAAACTGAAAAAACTTCGCGAGAGCTTCCTCTACTGGTATCCCTGCGATTCCAGGCACAGCGCCGGGGACCTGATAAGGAACCATCTCACACTTTACATCTTCAACCATGTGGCAATCCTGGATACGCCGCTCTGGCCCAGGCAGATAGTGACAAACGGATTCGTGCTCATGGACGGCATGAAGATGAGCAAGTCCATGGGAAACATCCTGCCGCTGCGGAAGGCCGTTAAAGAGTACGGCGCGGACGTAATACGGTTTTCCGTCGTCAGCGGCGCGGACCTCGCGAGCGACACGGATTTCAGCAGGACCGTGGCGGAGGGCACGAGAAGCAGGCTCGCGTTCATAGGCTCGCTCGTGGAGGCGGCCGCAAAACAGAAAACCGCGCGGCTCCACGGGAGAGCCGACAAATGGCTGCTCTCCAGGCTCAACAGGAAAATAAACGCGGCGAAAGCGCTCTACGAGAGCTGCCAGATGCGCCAGCTCGGGCTGGAGATTTTCTACGACGTGGTGTCGGACCTGAAATGGTACGAGAAGCGCACGGAAAGCCCGAACCTTCATGCGTTCTTCATGAAATGGGCAATGCTAATCAGCCCTTTCATGCCATACCATGCCGAGGAATACTGGCACATGCTGGGCGGAAAGGGGATGGCGGCTTCCGGCAAATTCCCTGAGTACGACGAAAAGGAAGTGGATGCGCAGGTGGAGATGGGCGAGGAGCTCGTGCGCGCCGTGCATGGCGACGTGGAGAAAATAGGCCAGCTCCTGGGCAAGAAGCCGCAAAAGGTCGGGATTTACGTTGCAAGCGATTGGAAGCACGGGCTTTACCATCTGGTCCGTGAGCACAAGCTGCTGCCAAAGGTGATGCAGGAGGCCGCGAAGGACGCATTGCTCAGGCCGCACATGAAGGACGTTCCCAAGGCAGCCGCCCAGCTGGTGAAGAACGCGCACTCGCTCCCGGACGTGCTGCATGAGAAGGAAGAGCTCGCCGCGCTCAGGGACGCGCTCGGATTCTATAAGAAGGAATTCGGATGCGAGGTGGCAATCGAGCCCGAGGAAAAAGGCGCCCATCCAAGGGCCAAGAACGCGATGCCGGGGAAGCCGGCGATTGTCATGAGCTGAAGATATAATCCAGCGAACGGTCCAGTGCTTTTTTAGGGATTGGAGAGGCGTACTGGCCGTCCTCGGCATGCAGCGTGCCGATGCCATCAATCCTTACGAAGTAAGGGACACCATCGACGGCTTTCTTGTCAGTGGAAAGCTTTTTCTCTACCAGCCCCCTGTCGATGGAACGCGAAACCTTGGCCGGCATGCCCAGCCTGGATAACAGGGCTTCGGCGGCTCGGCGTGCAGATGAATCGATGCCACCCAGAAACTCTGAAATGTCAAGAGCAGCGAGTATCCCCAAAGCGACAGACTCCCCGTGGTATAACTTGAAATCAGAAACGAATTCGATGGCATGGCCGATGGTGTGGCCGAAGTTCAAGCCCCTTCTGTAATTTTTCTCATCCGGGTCCTGGCCGACGACCATGCCTTTCAGCCTGACATTCGTCAAGGCGATCTCTTCCAAAACGCCGAGGTCCCTGCCCAGTATGCCGTCCATGTGTCCTTCCAGAAAAGAAAAGTATTCTCCGCTAAGAATCAGGCCGTGCTTCACGGACTCGACAAGGCCCGAACGGAAATTCCTCTCATCCTGGCTCAAAAGCGTGCTCACGTCGCTCACTACGAGATGCGGCTGGTAGATGCAGCCTGCGGCGTTCTTGGAAACGTTGCTGTCTACGGCGCACTTGCCACCGACAGAAGAATCTGCCTGCGATAAGGTCGTGGTCGGAATCTGGACGTATGTCATGCCCCCGCGCTTGTAAGTGCCAGCGACAAAACCTGCCATGTCGCCTATCACGCCCCCGCCCAGGCAAAGAAGGATATCGTTCTTCTCAAAACCATGGGAATCCAGAAAATCAAGGATAGCACCGTAGGTTGAGACGTTCTTCTCGGTCTCAACAGACCCTGCACTATCCGGCTCGATTATGAATCTGGGGATGCGGCCGCTGGGATCAAGCCTGGCAAGATGGCCCGCATCGGCAACATTCCTGTCAGTGATGATGGCCTGCTTTTTTTTAGAAACCGCAGCAGTGACGTATCCGCTGGCAGAACCCAGCAGATTGCGCCCTACGAAAACATTGTAAGCGTCCTTGGGTTTATCCTTGAACTCTATCCTCTGAACCCTGGCGCCCAACATATCAATAACCCTTTTTTAACACTGGAAATGTGGGACCACCACTTTTTAAGTATTCCCA
>CAILMQ010000052.1 GCA_903835385.1 uncultured Microcaldota archaeon
AGTACTGACGACAACCTTTACCAGCTCAACGCCTCCAATGTCTCACAGCAAATCGCCAACTTCACAACAGGAAACGGTATCTTTTCTTCACCAGCAGTAGCAGACGGCTATGTCTATGTTGGTAGTAACGACAACAATCTCTATCAGCTCAATGCATCCAATATCTCTCAGGAGAAAGCAAACTACACGACCGGAGCTAGCATCTTTTCTTCACCAGCAGTTGCAAACGGCTATGTTTATGTCAGCAGTGATGATTACACCATCTACCAGCTCAACGCTTCCAATATTTCCCAGCAAATCGCCAACTTCACAACCTGGAATGGCATCTTCTCTACACCCGCAGTTGCAGGCGGCTATGTCTATGTCGGTAGTGGAGATGACCATAAGTTCTACCAGCTCAACGCTTCTGACATTTCACAACAAATTGCTGTTTTCACAGCTGAAAGTGCCATCTGGTCTTCACCAGCAGTAGCAGACGGCTATGTCTATATCGGCACTGCTGGCGGCCATCTCTACCAGCTCAACGCTTCCAACATCGGTCTCTCAAATAGCATCTGTGCGTCATCACCTGCATCTCAATCACCGGCCCCTACCTCCGGCATCCCGTCATACATGTGGCTCCTGCTACTCCTTATCATCATAATTGTGATATTGCTATACTGGAGAAGCACGCAAAAGAAGAAATAACCGTAATTTATCCTACTTTTTAGAAGACTGGTGTACGCTTCAGGCCAGCGGTTACGAGCCCGAGTCCTTTAAATTCTAAAAACTTCAGACCTCCGACCTGCTCGGGGAACTCGTCCTCACTTCTTATCCATTTTTACGCAGGGCTTTATCTAGTCCGCATCGTGGCTTTGCGGGGCTGTTTCAGGGGTTTTGCATCGACCAGCCTGATGTAATCCCTGTATCTGGCATTGGTTTCCGCCCTGAGTGAAGAAACCCGGCCATCGGCCCTGGCGATGCCGCCATTCACTGCGTTCAGGTCGCGTTCGTCGCTCCCCGCTATGCCGAGCGACGCGTGTACTCCGGACAACAGTTTCAGGACCGCAGGCACCAACCGGTCGAACTCCGCGAAAAGGTCCTTTTCACGCGATTGCCCAGCCGCCCGGCGCAAGGTCGCCATGCTGGGAAACGGAACGAAAGTCGCGTTCCCGTCATCCAAATCAATCCTGAAGCCGATCTTGACCGCCCTGTTCGCTATCAGGTCGTCCATCGCTCCTCCGGACTTGAGCAATACGCGCAATTTAGCGGTATTCAGGATGCTGACAAAAACATTTACGGACTGTTCTGCCAGAGCCGCAAAACCACGCTGTTTCTGTACGCTGAAAAGGAAACTGTAAACCGGCCCGTCCTCGTATGCCACGGCGGGCTTGCCATCACTCGTAACAACAAAGCGTCCGGGCCCCGCTTCATCGCTTTTGCATCTGGGCAGGAACCCTCCCAGATATACGCTGATGAATTTGCCATCCCCTATTTTTCTGACGGAGAACGGGGTGAACATCAACGGAACCATCGGCGGCAATGGCAGATAATCCCTTTCAACGCCCCCATGCCCCGGGTCCAGGCGCGCGTACCAGGGAGTGCAGTCTATCTGGACGATCCTGCCGCTCTCCTCATCGCGTATCTGCACCCAGTTATGCATCCCATTCTCGTAACCCGTGGTCATCCTGGGCATCAATCCTGGATGGTGCGAATCCATGTCCTGATACAGCCTCGCTGATATCGATTCGCAATCGTTGTACTCGCCGGAATACGCGAGCACGAGCTGCATCCTGTTGAATACTAAACAATCCACCAAAAGCATCCAATCGCTATTCCCTATGGTGTGCGCCAGGCCGAACCGCTCTTCGGGCACAGTGTGCTTTCGCAGGTAATCAGCAGCCAGGGCCAGCGTCGCCTCGTACGTCATGACTGTATTGATGGTGCAAATCGTTTATAATGCTTCTTTCTTTTCCATCTATCGCGACTTTTGTGATAATTTGCTCAATTCAAACACCGCGAATATCGGCAAATCCATGCGCTTCCTGTGTTTCTCGTCAATGCCCTCGAATCCTGAAACGAACACCTCATCGAAAGTTCGGATGCAGAAGCCGCCATCCGTGAACGCATTGGCATACCAGCAAAGCGGCCTCCGGTAATCGAAGAAATCCCCGAACCCGCCCATGGTATCCACAAGTATCTTTTCGTTGAGCCGGTAGCGCCTGGCCCTTCCCGCTTCTTCGCCCGAGGCAGCCCCATTGCCGAATAACGAGTATAACGGGTGTATTATTACCGCGATGACCCTGCCATCCGGGACCAGCACCCTGTGCCATTCGCTTACTCCGTTCCTTACCTCGTCATCCGGGGAATTCATCAGCACATTATAACACAATACCAGGTCGAAACTGGAAAGCGAAAAAGGCAGCTTATCCATGCTGGCAACCAGAAAAGCCGTCCCTTCGATGTCATGGGCAGCAAATCCAATGGAATAACCATTCACATCCGCCCCGATGACGTTCTTCGCTCCTTTGTTGGCAAGCAGCATGGTCGAAAATCCCTCTCCGCACCCGATGTCCAGGACTTTTTTGCCCCTTATGCCTCCGATTAGGCCTTCCAGTTTCGGATTGAGGAGTTTTACTCTGACGGCGCTGCCCTTTCCATCGTTGCCCTGCACGTGCTGTCGCCATTGCAGGGCGAATTCCCTGCTCTCGAATGCCTTCATGAGCCCACCGCAATCCTTCTGATGGCCTTTGTCGAAAGCGCCCGGAGATATCCGCCATCCGTTGTCCGTTTATGGAGCAGCACGAGCCTGAAATCCTCCAGCAATTCATCCTTGAGTTCGCGGATCCTACCGAAGTTCCCGCTGCGGATGGCCGGTTCCTGTCGCTTCAATTCCTCGAGCTCGTCCAGGCTCCTTAGCGGGCACATGGGTATGCTGGCTTCTTTTGGGCCGTGCAATATCTTTTCGGCCTTTTCGTAATGTCTCTCATAGATGTTGAATACCCCTGCCACGTGCCGGTAATTTCCAAGCTGCAGGCCGGTCTCAAGCGCCATCATCTCCTGCAGGAACGTGAAGAAGAAGATATCATGCTGCAGGCCCCAGAAAACGTCGCACGAGCGCATGTAGCTTATCATGTCGAGTTTGTTGCCGCGATTGAGAAACTGCACGCCGAAAGTGCATGGAAAATCCTTGGTCCACGGAAGCGTCTGCAAATCATCGGGAACGAGGAACGGGAGGCATGCCCGTTTCGTGTCCGGGTCCAGGCGCATCTGTTCTTCCAGTATCTTCAGGTATACGAGACGTTTGCCATAGGCGCTGTTCATCACGGCCCCGTCATCGCTGAAGTTCCGCATCCGCGGCACATAATAGGCGATTTCCGCCAAAGAATCGCTTTCCCTCAGATACCAGAGGGTTTCGCCTATTATCGCAGCCAGATTTACGTTCCTTATGGGATTGAACACTAACCTGTCACGCGGATTTTCCATGAGCAGCTGGCAGTTCATGAGGTCCCTGCTCTTTTGGCCCCTGGGTGAAACCTCCCGCACGTCCTCCCCCTGTTCGAA
This sequence comes from uncultured Microcaldota archaeon, assembly GCA_903835385.1. Lineage (GTDB taxonomy): Archaea > Micrarchaeota > Micrarchaeia > Anstonellales > Bilamarchaeaceae > CAILMQ01. The sequence goes on from CAILMQ010000052.1 coordinate 3,544, forward strand.
CCTTTCGAGCAGCGAATAGAACGCTTCTTCCAGGGAACCCGCCACTATCTCCATAATAAGATTATTTCTATCACTTACTATTTATTACTCTGTTGCAATAATCTATGACAGCAATTAAAACAGCTTCGTTCCATCAAATATTCATGCACTCATCCGACCTTGAAAGAATCGGCCTGAACCGGAACGAGGCAAAGGTCTTCCTGGCACTGCTCAAGAGCGGCCCTGCAATCGCCAGCGAGATGGTCAGAATAACGGGCTTCCACCGCAATATAATATACGACAATCTCGACAAGCTGGTTGAGCGCGGGCTCGTCACCTACATAAACGAGGGTGGGAAGCGGAGGTTCGCAGTCGCCCCGCCGGAAGCCTTGAACGCCATGCTGGAGCGGGATTTCAGCGAGCTCGAGGCCAGGAAAGCCGTGGCACTTGCCCTGATGCCGAAAATCTCCGCCGAGCTTTCAAAATCCAGGCAAAAGCAGTCCGCCATGATATACCGCGGCAGCAAAGCGTTCAAGGGGCTGCTGCGCGAGGTGATAAGCTCGGGCTCCTACCTCGCAATGGGGGTTTCCAACGCGTCCGTGGAGGTTCTTGGAGCGGATTTCTGGAATAATTTCATTATGCAGATCAGGAAGAACAAGGTCAGGGAAAGGCTCCTGCTCAACAGCGATTTCAAAATCGCGTCCGTTCCCATCACCGGCCCGAAACATACGCAGCTGCGCCTTCTTCCTTCGGCTGCGAACATGGTTACCGAAATACTGGTCTATTCTCACAAGGTCGCCATAATGGTGTATAGCGACCCGCCCATCGCCACTGTAATCGAGGATAAATTCGTCCGCGACTCGTTCACGAAATATTTCGAGCACCTTTGGGCGATTTCCAAGCCGGTGAAATGAGCGAAATGCCACGTTCCCGCGTCGCTGCCTCCCAATTATTAACCCGTCCGCCCAATAACATCCCATGCGCAAAATTAATGCCAGCAGAGCACGTGCCCGCAAAGCCAGCTCCCATCACGGGCCCCCCCGCGATCGCTGGGTTTCGCTTAGAAAGCTCATACACGAGGCCGACGTCGTAGTGGAGATAGTGGACTCCCGCGACGTGGAGGGCACGAGGCTGCGCTTCACCGAGAAATGGATAGGGAGCGCGCGATTGCTCATCGTGGCCAACAAGGCCGATCTGCTCCCCGAGGGCGCGAAGGTGAGGACCGCGGACCGCCTGTTCGTCATAAGCGCGAAAACCGCGGTTCCTGAGGAGAAAAAGGCGCTCCTGGACGCCATCCTGTCAAGGACAAGGAAACGCCCGGCCCGGGCGCTGCTTCTGGGCTATCCGAACATAGGCAAAAGCACGCTGATAAACTCGCTTTCCGGGAGGCACGCGGCAAGGGTTTCACCGATTGCCGGAACGACCAAGGACGTCCAGTGGATTCGCATGAACGACGAGCTCACGATAGTTGATTACCGGGGCGTGTTTCCGGAAAAGGAGGAAAGGCACTCCCTTGTGCTCAAGGGCGCGGTGAACGTGCACGGCGACGAGGAGGCATACGCCTACGTGATAGCCGCGAAAATAATCGCCAGCCCGGTGCTCAGGAAGTGGATGGAAAAGGAATACGACCTGAAAATTGCGGATGACACGACGCCCGATGGCCTGCTCGAGCTCATGGCCGAGCGGCGCAAGTGGTACCTGAAAAAGGGCGTGCTGAACATCGCGGAAGCCGCAAGGAACATAGTGCGCGCCATGAAGCAGGCGCCGGAACTTTAACTTTAATATCTTTTCGGTTCCAACCATCAAAGAAAGAGGCGCGTTTTATGGCAAACACGTTGAAGATTCTGGTTGCTTTATTCATGGCGCTGGCGCTTTTCGGCTGCACCGGCACGCCACAGGCACAGGCAAACATGGTCTATCAGGCCGGCGGCAACGTCACGGCGAGCGCGGTACAAAGCGCGGCACAAAACACGGCAAGCGCGATACAAAACCTTTCAGGAGGAATGAGCATGCAGAAAAATCCGATAGTGGTTTTCGAGACGACAAAAGGCACGTTCAAGGCAGAGATATACCAGAAGGAAGCGCCGATAACGGCGAATAATTTCCTCGGCCTCGTGAACTCAGGGTTTTACAACAACCTGACGTTCCACCGCTACGAGCCGAACTTCGTGATACAAGGGGGCGACCCCAGGGGCGACGGCACGGGCGGCTCGAACAAGACCATAAAGCTGGAAATAGTCCCAGGGCTCACGCACGACGTAGGAGCGCTCGGCATGGCGAGGTCCGACGACCCCAACAGCGCCTCGTCGCAGTTCTACGTGGTGACCGGAGAGGCGCACTTCCTTGACGGCCAGTATGCGGTCTTCGGCAAGGTGACTGAGGGCATGGACGTCGTCTACAAGCTGAGAAAAGGGGACAGGATGACGAAGGTCTACGTGGAACAGTGATTCCTGGCAGTTCATGACTTTTTATTTTATGCATTTTCGCGCATTATGAGCGAAACGCCACTATTTTTAAAATGTTTAATATAATGAAAATCTGTGGTTAAAACACTGATCCGCGGAGAGATAATGCCGTCCAGCACTCCCGACGGGAGGACCGGAAAAAACCGTCTGGCGCACCGGCTTCTCGTAACCGAACCAGTCGAAACCCTTTATTCGGTTCTTTTCAATAGGAGATTCGCTTCTTTTCCGGAGAGGATGCGGCTTGACGCGGCCCGGGCGGCAGCGAGAATCCTGGATGCCGGGCTCTCGCCCGGAGAACAGGGGAAGATGGCTGAAGACTGCCTGGAGAACCTGGCAGACATCAACGAAATGGGCGGCCCTAGAGCGGTCCTGGCGTGGTGCCGTACGTTGAGCGAATGCGGGCCTTTTCTCGGATGTTCTGAAAGCGTCGCGATACTCTCCGGGGTTGCAGGGTGGCTCGGCACGAGCGTGGGGCGGGACGGCAGGAAGGCAAGCAGCTACCGCGAGGCCGCCCTCGTGCGCGGTGCGGAGGCCCTGCGCGACCCATTCATCCTCGGCGTGATAGACGCCGCGCGGAGGGGGAACGCGGATCTGTCGGAAGAGCTGACGGTTTCCCTGGCGGTCATGTTCTCCGCCATCGCAGCCAGGTGGGGCGCGGGCAGGGCGCAGAACGTCGCGAGAAGCATCTCGCGCCTGGACCTGGACGGCCCGGATTTTCTCATCCCTGCCCTTGAAATCAGCTGCTCGAGCGGCCAGGAGCTCGACAAGCTGGTGAGCTCTCTGGAAAAAGACGGGTCCCTGCTCTGGGCTGTGCCTAAAGTGGACAGGAGCGTGCTGGACAACCTCGTGCGCAGGCCGGCGAGCATCGTGAACGCCATCCTCATGAGGGAAGGATTCCCTGGGGACATGTCCATGACCATTATCGAACGGAAGGAAAGCATGGGCAATCTGAGCGCCATAGTCGATAGCCTCGCGCTCGGGCACCCTGACCAAGGCGTGAGGCTGGCGGCGATGGGAAGGCTTATGGACGCCGCAACGGATGCGGACCATTCCACCGGCCTGAGGCTGTTCTGCATCTCGTCTCTCACTGCCGCCGCGCCCGAGATCGCGAAACAGGGCCTTCTGAGGCTGAGGCGCGTGGTGGCTGACGAAAACGAAATGTTCGTCTTAAGGAGATCCGCTGCCTTGCTGCTTCTGGGAGCCTATTCGCTGAGGGAGGAACTGGTGCCCATAGCCGAAAAGAAGAACTTTCTGAGCCTCAAACTGCTAGCCGCCAAATCCCTGCTTTCGGGCCGGTCATTTACCGCGGACCAGAAGCGCGCTTACAAATCCAGGCTTCTTGAGACGGCCCTTACGATATCACTCTTCGATAAGAGCGTCGCCGCACGCATAGCTAAAAAAATCATCGAAGAAGCCGGCAAGCGCGATGAGCATCTGAAAGACGGCAATCCATTCCCCTTCATGACCAACCTCAGGCGCGACGAAGCCGTGGCCCTTTTCTCCGGGCAGGACGATGCGACTGCCGACCATTATCTGGAGTTGCTCTATAGCGCTTGGGTCAGCAATCGCGCGGTCGCTAAAGATGCCATCGCCGAAGTCGCCAAGCTCCTGAAGGACCCGGACTTCATCAAAGCGGTCGCCACATCCGCGTCTCGATTGCGGAATCAGATCGAGGGCCACCTTGTCAATAACGCGAGAATATACGGGTATGCTGCCGCAGTCGAAGCGGCACGCACGGTCTGCTCATTGGCCGACAAGCCGGCGGTAGCGGAAGCCCTTGCGTCGTGCCCGCCGTCCCTTATGGAATCCAGTACGGGCGAGGAACTGGATCATGCGGTCGCAACAGCGATGGTAAATCTCAGGTGCGTGGAATTCGCAGAAGCTATCAGGCATTATGAAGGGGATACCGCACTGCATATCGTGAGAGAGTTCTACAACCTGGCGCTGCACTGCGAGAATAAAGAGGTGATAGCTTCTTCGTCATCGGCATTGGCGCTGTTCCGGGGGCACGACAGCCTCGCCAAGCAGGTAGCTGGCGCGTTCAAATCCTTGCTTATGGTTCCGGCATACGAATACCGCGATGGCCCGGAACCCGCACATAGAAACGCGGTCCAGCTTAACGGTGACGCGAGCATCATGCGCGCTGCGAGGTTCCTGAGCGAGCCGAGAGTGATGAAATACCTCATAACCCGCCAGGGCATCATCGGAGCAGGCAAGGCGTTCAGCAGAAGCCCGCATGGATTCGTAGTCGACCTTCTCAAGCCGTGGCACGCCATCTCGTTTCCGCAAGCACTCGCAGCCATAGCAGCCCACAGAGGCGAAGGCGCCGCCATGGAAACGCTGATCACGCTCGAGTCTTTCAGGTCCTCCAAAGCGAGTTCCCTTGTCCTGGACAGGTCAGCCACTCTTGCCATAAACACGAACAGGCCCGAGTCTTTCATCGAGGCTGAAAGAGCACTAAGGCATCCGGTCATTGTTGACGCGCTGGAACAAGCTCCTGGGGATGGCATAATCTTCGACTATCTCGTGGAAATCGTGCTGGAGCAGGGCCTGGCTGCCGGAATCAAGGCTGCCGTAAAGAACAGTACGAGAAAAACCGCTTAGGCCCGTTGGTGATGACCAAGGTCTACGTGGAGTGATCACTTTTTCTCGAGATATTTTTTTATCTCGGATATGAACTTCTCCGCCTTGGGGATATCGTTTTTCAATGCAAAAAGCTCGTCAACGGACAGCTGGTAATACTCGTGCGCTATGATGTTCCTGTATTTCATGAGCCTAATCATTTCTGTAGCGAGGCCGCGGCTTATTATCTGGTTGTGCGCGAGCACTTCGAATGCCTCTTTATAGGTGTCCGGCATGGGCATTTTTTCGGAGCCGGATATGACCTCGTTGCCTATGTCCACGACCCGGTTCATGACCGCGAAAACAATCATTGAAACCGCGTAGTAAGCCTCCTTTTCCTCCAGGTCCTTCCTGCTTCCTATGTCTATCTCCTGCAAATCAGAAAGATACCTCTCGATGTCCCGTACCATCACGGAAATCTGCTCCTTGTCTATCAAGAAAGCACCTTCTCAACGAATCTGTCGCGCCAGTGTTTCTCATCCAGGTAAACCTTCAGCGTCCAGAATCTGAGTTTTGCAAGCAGGCCGTCATCCCTGCTGAAAAGGACCTTTCCATCCCTGAAAACGCGATAGCGCACGAGCAGGGGGAGCCTGTCGTATAATGAGATGTCGAATCTGTCCGAAGAGAGCCCCAGCGGCCGGTCGTCCTTGCTATCTGTTATGACGCAGACGTCCACATCCGAGTCCTTCCTCTGCCTCCCTTTGGCATAGGAACCGAATAGTATCGCCACCTTGACAGATTTTATCTTTTTGAGCTCTGCCGTCAGTTTTTCCAACCCATCCATAAGATTCACCTTTGGGCTTTAGTATTTTTAATGCCCCCGCCAAGCTGCACCAGTATTCCGACTACTATGAGGACCAGCCCCATTATGGAAATGGTGGGGATGACCTCTCCGTTCAGGAAAAATACGTATACCAGCGCAAGGAACGGAGTGACATAAATCAGGTTCGCCAGGCTGTGTGTCTTCCCTTTTTCCAGGGCCTTGAACCAGAACACTGAACCAAGCGAGTTCGCCAACCCTCCCAAAAAGAGTATCGCAAGCCAGGTGGTCGCTGAGTGCGGAATCACGAATTTCGAGAACACCAGCATTGTCAGGGTGACGAGGATGAGGGCGGAAATATAGAATACGAGCATGCTGGTGAACTTTTCGTAATTAAGCTTTTTGCCAACCACCGAGAAAAGCCCGTAGCAGGCTGCCGCGCCCAAGGCCAGCAGATACCCGGACGTGTACCCGTTTTGAAGCCCTGAAAAGTCCCCTCTGGTAAAGATTATGACGGCTCCGGCAAAACTGAGAAACATTGCGATAAACGTCTTCAGCGTGGCCTTCTCTTTCAGAATCAGGATGGAAAACAATACCACAAAAACCGGCCACAGATAGTTTATCATGTTGGTCTCTCCTGCCGGTGCCATGCTGAAACTGCCGTAAAGCAAGATGTAGTACAGATAAAGGCCGAGAAAACCCATGCCGAACATTTTGAGATAGTCCTCTTTCGAATAATCCGAAAACGCGCGTTGCTTGTTCTGGATGAGGACCAGGGCGGAAAGCGAAACCACTGCCACGATGCTGTTGTAGAAAAGCATCTGCATGTTGTTTATCTCGGCCAGGCCGAGTTTTGCCACCGCCGGGGTTGCAGACCACAGAAGAATCGTCAGCGCCAGGTAGATATAAGCGATTCTTTCATCTTCCATGATGCTCACTTTCCGGATTCCGGAGCCTTCACCGCCTTCCTGAACGCGTCCAGCGGAAGCAGGGCGCAGCGCATTCGCGTCGGGTTCCTGCTCAAATCCAGCTTCAGCAGCTTGAGCACGTCGTCCTTGCCGAGTTTCTTCGTCTCTTCAAGAGTTTTGCCCCGGATGTGCTCGGTGAACAGCGACGCGCTTGCCTGGGAAATCGCGCATCCCATGCCATCGTGTTTCGCATCCACGATGATGCCGTCCTTTACCCTGATATAAATAACAATCCTGTCGCCGCAGGCAGTGTTGTACATCTCAGCCTTGTAGTCCGCATCCGAGATCGAACCGTAATTCAGCGGGTTCTTGAACAATTCGATTATGAACTCCTGGTAAAGCTCCTGGTCAGACATCTTCATGCCCCGAAAACCATCTTCACTTTCTCGAGCCCGGTTATGAGCGCGTCAATCTCCTCTTTCTTCGTATATACGTGGAAGCTCGCCCTGCTGCTTGCAGGTATGTCCAGCCGCAGATGGAGCGGCATGGCGCAGTGGTGGCCTGAGCGGATGGCGATTCCGGAATCGTCCAGTATTGCCGCCACGTCGTGCGGATGGACCTTTTCCAGTTCGAATGCGACCAGGCCAGCGCGCTCGTGGGCGTTTTTGGGCCCGATAATCTTCACTCCATTCACCTCGCCCAGCCTTTTGAGCGCATAGGCGGTCACGTCCTCCTTGTGCCTTTTCACGTTGTCCATGCCGAGCTTTTTCATGTAGTCGATGGCAACTCCTAGCCCGATAGTCTCTGCCACCACCGGAGTCCCTGCCTCGAACCTGTGCGGCAGGTCGTTCCACGTGGATTCCTCCACCGTGACCTTGTGTATCATCTCGCTTCCGTAGAGGAACGGGTCCATGGCCTGGAGGATTTCCTCTTTTCCATAGAGCGCGCCGGTTCCGAAGGGGGCGAGCATCTTGTGGCCCGAGAATGCCAGGAAGTCGCATCCGATGTCGCGGACGTCGGTTTTCATGGACGGAACGGACTGCGCGCCGTCAACAAGGCTGACGGCGCCGGAGTCGCGCGCGAGCTTGCATATTTTTTTGACATCGTTCAAAGTGCCGAGCACGTTGGAGGCCGCGCTCACTGCCACGAACTTCGCACCCATGATCTTTTCCAGCTCGTCCTCCTTCAGCTTTCCATCGGCGTCAATGTCAATGACATCCAGTTTCGCCTTCTTCATCCTGGCCAGCTGCTGCCATGGCACGAAGTTGCTGTGGTGCTCCATTATGGTTGTCACAATCCTGTCGCCTTCTTTGATGTTCTTCATGCCCCAGCCGTAGAGCACCATGTTCGCGGCTTCGGTGGTGTTCTTCGTGAAAAGGACTTCCCGCTCGCTCCTCGCATTGATGAAGTCCTTTACCTTGAACCTGACCTCCTCGTATTGCCTGGTGGCCTCCTCGCCGAGCCTGTGCAGCCCACGGGCGACGTTGGCATTGGATTTTAGGTAAAAATTGCTTACCGCGTCAATGACTTCCTTGGGCTTCTGCGACGTGGCGGCAGAATCCAGGTAAACCAAGGGCTTCCCCCCGACTTTCTCCCTGAGTATGGGGAAATCCTGCCTTATTTTTTCTACGTCATACATCCTTGGCACCTTTGGAAAAAGCCGAGTATCCCTTCTCGTCCAGCAGCTTCAGCAGTTCCGGCCCGCCGGTCTTCACCAGCCTGCCCTTCACCATGACATGGACATAGTCCGGCTTCAGGTATTTGAACAGCCTGGGGTAATGCGTTATTATCAGGAACGCGCGCTTTCCATCCCGCATGGCCTCTATGGCATTGGCGACCAGCTTCACACCGTCAACGTCAAGGCCGGAGTCTATCTCGTCAAGGATGGCCATCTTGGGCTTCAGCTCCATCATCTGCACTATTTCGAGCCGCTTCTTCTCGCCTCCGGAGAATCCCACGTTGAGTTCCCGCTGGACGAACTCCTTTCCCAGCCCGGCCTTGGCCATGTTCGCTTCCAGCTGCTTCATGTCTGCCATCATCCGGTCCAGGGTCTGCTTCCCGCCCCTTATAGCACCCTTCGCCTTTCTCATAAGGCCGCTGACCTTCACACCCTCTATTTCCTGGGGGTACTGGAACCCTAGGAACATGCCGCACCTGGCCCGCTCGTCCGTGGCCAGCTTCGTGATGTCCTTGCCGTCCAATCTGACGCTCCCCTTCACCGTCAATCCGGGGTATCCCATGAGCGCAAGGGCGAGCGTGGACTTGCCCGCGCCGTTCGGGCCCATGAGCGCGTGCACCTCGCCCGGCTTCACGCTGAGGCTGACCGAGTCGATGACCTTCCTGTCGCCGGCGCTGGCCGTGAGACTTTCCACTTCCAACATGGTTGGATTTCTATGGGGATGTGTTTTAAACCTTGTTGAGATGAAATCCCTATCCAGGGTGCTTTTCATTGGTTGACATAGACACTTCCAGGTACGATTTCCACACTCCGGAGCACTACGCCTTCCGCTCAAAGAAGGGGCTGGACGAGGCGGTGATACGCGAGATATCGCGCATGAAGGGCGAGCCCGCGTGGATGCTGGAGAAGAGGCTTCAGGCGTATTCGCACTTCGTGAAACAGCGGCTGCCGTCCTGGGGCCCGGACCTCTCGCACCTGGACCTGGACGACTTATACTATTACGTGAAGCCCTCGGGAGCGAACGAGCAGTCCTGGGACAAGGTCCCCTCAGACATAAGGAGGACCTTCGATAAATTAGGCATCCCTGAGGCGGAGAGGAAGTTCCTCGCAGGCTCCTCCGCGCAGTTCGAATCCGAGAGCGTTTATCATCATCTGAAGAAGCAGTGGGAGGAGCAGGGAATAATCTTCACTGACATGGACACCGGGCTCAAAAAGCACCCTGACATCGTGGAGAAATACTTCGGCACCGTGGTCCCTCTGGACGACAACAAGTTCGCCTCTTTGAACAGCTCCATATGGTCCGGGGGATCTTTTGTTTATATTCCGAAGAACACGCACTGCGACATACCATTGCAGGCGTACTTCCGCATCAACACCGAGAAGCTCGGCCAGTTCGAGCGCACGCTGATAATCTGCGAGGAGGGGGCGAGCGTGTCCTACATAGAGGGCTGCTCAGCTCCGATATACTCGACGGCATCCCTCCACGCCGCAGTGGTGGAAATAATAGCTAAAAAGAACTCGAAAGTGCGCTACACCACCATACAGAACTGGTCCAACAACGTCTATAACCTGGTGACGAAGCGGGCGGTCGCGCACGAGAACGCCATCGTGGAATGGCTTGACGGCAACATCGGTAGTGCGGTCACGGTGAAATATCCCAGCGTCATACTGCAAGGGGAAGGCGCGCGGGCGGAAGTGCTCTCAGTCGCATACGCGGGAAAGGGCCAGCATCAGGACACGGGCGCCAAGGCGATCCATCTCGCGCCGAACACGAGCTCCAAGATAATACAGAAAAGCGTGTGCAAGGACGGGGGCCGCTCCAGCTTCAGGGGCCTGGTCCGCGTGGCAAAGGAGGCGGAGGGCGCGAAAAGCTTCGTGCAGTGCAACGCCTATCTTCTGGACGCGCTCTCGCGCTCGGACACATATCCGACGATAAAAAGCGATGCGCGGAAGGCGACTGTGAGCCACGAGGCGAAGGTCGGGAAAATCGGAGCAGACAAGCTGTTTTACCTCATGTCAAGGGGCATTTCGGAAAAGGACGCGCTCGCCATGGTCGTATTGGGCTTCATGGAATCGTTCACGCGGGAGCTGCCCATGGAATATGCTGTCGAGCTGAACAGGCTGATACAAATGCAGATGGAGGGGGCTGTGGGATGAGCGCGCATGGTTTCCAGTCTCCGGTCTCCGGTCTTGAGTTTCGTGTCCTGAACGGAACGACGGAGCGCGAGCCCGGAACATTTATCATTGAAAAAAACAAAAAGGCCGAGATCCAGGCCGTTCTTTCCCGCGGCGAAGCGAAAATCAAAATCACCATCGAAGAAGGCGCGTCATTGGTTTTCAAGTCCGAATCCCGCGGCGCGTCGTCGCTCGCCATCGAATGCGCGCTTTCAGGCGCAGGCTCGTCCGTTGAAATGACCAACATCTGCCGCGCAACTGGCAAGGACGCGCAGAAATCCAGCGCGAACATAACTCATATTGCACCGAACACGCGCTCAATCGTGCATTCAAAAGGCGTGGCATGGGATTCCGCTGCCCTGGAGCTGTCCGGGCTTGCCAAAATAGAAAAATCCGCGCCAGGCTCGGTTTCGCGGGTGGAGTGCAAGGCGCTCCTGCTCGGAGAAGCGGCGAATGCAAGGGCCGACCCTGTGCTGGAGATACTAAACAACGACGTGGACTGCTCGCATTCGGCCAGCGTGAGGGAAATAGAAAAAGAAAAGATATTCTACCTTCAGGCGCGCGGCCTCAGTTCCGCAGAGGCGCAGCAGCTCATCGCGGACGGGTTTTTGGCAGTGGCCTGAAGTCAGTTCAGCCTGCTTCTCATCAGCTCGGCGGCGAGTTTCTTCTCCATGCACGGAGGCGTGTTGATTATCAGGTCGAGCGCCTTTATCAGCAGCCCTTGGCCGGGGTCGCTTTCCATATCCTTCTCCCAGCAGGCCCTCTGCAGCACGACCATGTCGGCATATGCCTCCGCGAGTTCCTGGATTGCCAGGCTGCGTAGCCCTTTCCACCGCTTGTGGCTCCCAGCGGCGGCGTTCACATTCGCCACACGGGAGGCGAGATTCTCCCTCGCCCCTTCGACCATGTCCTCAGGGATTGGCACCGCATCTCCGGTGACATCGGCTTCCATCAGCCTCGCTGCGAGCGCAGCGCGCAGGTCCCTGGGTTTCGCCCAATCCTGCGACTCCGGTACCCTTATGGTTTCCAAAGCCGCGTATACCAACTCGCTGTCGGTGCCCCTTTCCCTAAGCAGGGCGATTTCGCCGAGCGCACGCGCGAGGAACTCTGGCCTCTCCCTTTGCCCATCGGTCAGATCATCCCTAGTGACGAGATAGTCTATGTAACGCCGCGCGTTTATGCAAGCGAGCAGCGCCCTGCCACGCTCCACCAGTTTCGGATCGGCATTCTTGATTATCTCTCGTTCCGAATCAAGGGCCCTGAGCGCCCTCTCTACGAGTTTGGGCGTTTTTTCCGCGCGTTGCAGCGTATTCATGTCAGCGATGCAATCGAGGAGGCCGGTGCAGGCTGAACGAAGCGCTTCTTCCGCCTCAGGGCGCTTCTTCTCGTCATCGCAAGCCACAAGACCCTTCTTGGCCGCCAGGTAGCCTTCGAGTGCGCGGCCCACGCTGGCGGCCGCATCTTCCACTGAGCTGCACGTGCGCTCGCTTCCTCCTTGCCTCGCGGACTTGCTCCTTGTCAGGGCGTCCGGGCCGGGCGTCTGGACCTGAGCCGTGGTTCTCGTTTGTCTTGCTGCCGGTTCCGCCACCATAATCACCTTTCTTTGTTCCTGTTTCCATATAACGAATGGTAAAAAATATAAAGAATAGTACAAGACATAAGCCATGCCTTCCTCAGTCCAGCCTGCCTCTCATCAGCTCGGCGGCGAGTCTCTTCTCCGTGCTGGGCGGGCTGGCGATTATCATGTCGAGCGCTGCCCCTATCAGCTCCCTGTCACCGTCCTGCGGCGTTTCCCTTCTGGCCCTTTCCAGCACCACAATGTCAGCGTATGCACCCGCGAGGTTCAGGACCACCTGGCTGCATATCCCTCTCGACCGTTTGCCGGTTCCGCTGGCAGCGGCTACCACATCCGCCATAAGGGAAGCAAGGTTCGCCCTTGCCCCAGCGGCGACATCCTTAGGAATTGACACGCCGTCTCCGCTGCGGCCTGCCTGCATAATCCTTGCGGCAAGCGCTGCGCGTTTGGCTTCGGGTTTTGCCGCCTCGGGCTCGCCATTAGCTATTATCATTCCCAAGACCCTGGATACCAGCGGGCCATCGTTGCCTTTTTCCATGAGCAGGGAGACCTCGCCAAGCGCACGCGCGAGAAGCTGCAGCCTTTGGACATCGTCCAGGTCATGGGTGGTGGCAATATGGCTTACATAATCCCGCGCGTCCATGTAAGCGAGCAGCGTCCTGGCCTGCCCCAACATTCCCGGGTTGGCATCTTTCAGCCTGCCCTGGTTCGAACCAAGAGCCCTGAGCGCGCTTTCGACGAGTTTGGGATATTTCCCCCCAGAGTGCAGCATTTCCATGTCGCCGACGCACTCAAGGAGGTCCACGCATGCGCAGACAAGCGCGCTTTCCGTGCGCGGGCGCTGGAACTCCTCGCAGGCTGAAAGCTCCTTGCGGGTCCTCGTGTAGCCCGCGAGGCAGCGGCCCACATGCCTGGCTGCCGTTTCCTCGCGGCTGTATATGCGCTCGCTTCCCCCGAGTGTGGCGGATTTGCTCGCAGCCAGCCGGTTCCGGTTTCCGGTCGCGACCATAGCCGCGACTGCCCTGTCCTTCATTGCAGTATCTTGCATTATCATCACCTTTTTTTTGGTTTTTTTTGTTTTCCAATGAAAACAAACGAAGAAGCCCGGCATCCGCTGGGCGTTTTTTTCTTATCCGGGGTTTATCCGGCCAATCGGAACGCGTTTTTATTAACGGGTTCCTATTCCGGGTTATTCCCAGACCGCCTCAGAAGCGGCCAAAATAAAAATAGCCAAAGCTGAACGCGTTGAACGGGCTCCATCCTTTTCGTTCGTTCCTTGCCATTCAGCTTGCACCTTGCGATATGATATTATTGTTATTGTGAGAATTTATAAATATAAGTATCAGAAGATTTCCGAAAGCGGAGTGTCTCCGAAACGTTCGCGCAGCCGCGCTTCTACGATTCCCAAAGCGGCTTTTTCGTCATTCATCGTAGCCAGGACTGCCAGGTTTATAAAAACTATTGGGAAAGTTCTGCTCAAATTCCATATAAGACAATGCAACCCGAGGCGAGAAAACATGAAGAAAGAAGACGAATTCGGATTCGAGAGGGTATTCGAGGTATATGACCAGAAGACCGGCATGCAGGGCGTTTGCGTGGTCCATAACACGGCCCGCGGGCCCGGCAAGGGCGGCATCAGGATGGAGCCGGACGTCACAACCGAAGAGGTCATGGGCCTCGCCCGCGCGATGACCTGGAAGAACGCAATGGCCGAGCTTCCCTTTGGAGGCGCGAAATCAGGAATAAAGGCGGATGCAAAGAGCCTGGCTCCTGAAAAGAAGGAGGCCATCGTGCGCGCATTCGCGCGAAAGGTCGGCGAGATAATCCCGAAGCACTACATCGGCGGGCCGGACATGAACATGACGGAGAAGGAGATGGCCTATATCGCGGACGAGCTGCAGACGCCGCTGGCGGTCACGGGCAAGCCCGCGAGCATGGGCGGGCTTCCGCACGAGCTGGGCTCCACGGGCTACGGAGTCGCGCTGTCCACGAAAATCGCGGTTGAGTTCAAGGGCGAGAGCCTGAGCGGGAAGACCGTGGCCATAGAAGGATACGGCAACGTGGGCACGTTCGCCCACAAGTTCCTGGAGGAATGGGGCGCGAAAGTGGTCGCGGTTTCGGATTCCAAGGGCACGATATACGACAAGGCCGGCCTGAAATACGAGGAGCTGATGAAGGTGAAGGCCGAGAAGAAAACCGTGACCGCGCACCACGGCGGGGAGAAGAAGGACGCCAAGGCCCTCTTCGAGCTGGACGTGGACATTCTCATGCCCGGCGCGAGGCCGAACGTGATAACCAATGAGAATGTCAGCCGCGTGAAGGCCAAATACATCCCGCAGGGCGCGAACCTTCCGATTCCGTACGACGTTGAAAAAATACTCATGAAACAGGGCGTGGTGATTCTTCCGGACTTCGTCGCGAACGCGGGCGGGGTGATTTCCAGCTACTGCGAAACCCAGGGCTGGGACGAAAAGACCATGTTCGGGGTTGTGAAGGACAAAATCTCGAAGAACACGAAGGTCATGCTCGAGCGCGCGCAGAAGGACAACGACACCCGTTCCGCTGCACTGGCAATCGCGAAGGAGCGAGTCAGGGAAGCCATGGTCATGCGGGGCTGGCTCGCGAAATAGATTTTTTTTAATTCCTCTATTCTTCCCATCGAGAATCAAAACTCTACCGAGGGGTCGAACAATTTCGCCCCGTGCGCCTGCAGGAATTTCACCAACTTGGGCTGGTATGCCTTCGCGATCGAGAGGGCGGTTTCCCCCTGCTTATTAACTTTATTGATGGTCGTTCCGGCGCCTTTGGCAATGAGCAGTTTCACGGAATCCATGGACCCCCATCTGGTCGCTGACATCAGCGCCGTATCGCCGTTTTTGTCAATTGCATTGACGTTCGCTCCGGCTGAGACCAGCCGTTCTATGATGTCCCTGTCCCCGGATGCCGCCCATATCAATGGCGTTGACCCGTAGTCGTCCCCCTCGTTCACTTTCGCACCCTTCGCGATGAGCAGGTCCACGATGTCTTTGGACTTTGCTTTCACCGCCATGATCAGCACGGTCTTGCCATCTTTGCCCTTCGCATTCACATCCGCGCCATGGCTCACCAGCAGTCCCGCGATATCTGTCTTCCCCCCTTCGACCGCCCACATCAGCGCGGTGCTGTCATTATAGG
>CAILMQ010000053.1 GCA_903835385.1 uncultured Microcaldota archaeon
CTTTTGCCCGCAGAACTACAGGAGTCAAAAGTAATGGGCTCCCAGGGAAACCTCAGGCATTTCTCGAACGGCTTGCATGAGAAATCCGCATTGCCGGCATAGACGAATGTCTTGACCTCTTTCGCGCCCGCAGACTGGATTGTTTCCACGACCGCTGCCATGGTCCTTCCCGTATTGCTCACATCATCCACAATCAAAACCCGCTTTCCTGCGAGCGCGGGAAGCGATGCGGGCGGCGATTCGATTTTTGGTTTTTGGAATTTTTCCCTTGCCGGCTTTGAATCATCGTACAATGAAGCGCGCACCGTGGCGAGCCCGGCATTCAGCCTGAACGCCGCGATTGCAGCGAGCACCATTCCCCCCCGTTCCACCCCTACCACCATGTCAGGAGAGAAGGCCCTGAGGCTCGCCCAGGGAGTGGAGTCCATGATATCCGCGTAGGAAACCGGAATGGGTTTCATGAGCGCGAAAGAAGCGCCTTGACATGCGGCGCCATTGTAATTGCCATGAATGCGCAGAGCACGTTTTCCGCAAGGAGCGTGGCTGCGAGGCCAAGCACCACCATGAGCGGCATGCCCACGAAGAGCACGTCGGTAGCCAGCAGGTATGGCAGCTGTATGGCATAGGCGGCCATCGCGGCCTTGAACGGCGTGGTCCTTGTGTAAAGGTATGCGGCGAAGAAGCCGAGCAGCGCATTGCCCCCGATTATCCAGGGGTTGTGGATGACGAGAAGGCCATTGTAGGAAGATGAAAGCGCGCCGACAAACGCGCCTGCGAACGGACCGAACAGGAACGCCGAAAGGAATATGCCAAGCTGGAAGAAATGCAGCTGCCAGCCCATGAACGGAAGCATGATGAAGCTGAGCGCGAACGTGAGCGCCGCGATTGAAACCAGCGCGAGGATGCGGACGAAAGAATCCATTGGCAGGAATTTATTGTCGTAGAGTTCCATAAGGAAGGTTTACGCAGCGACATGCATAAAAATATTCGCATGGGCGGAGCCCTGCAGAAGATTCCCGGAGCATCAGTCGCAGGAGACCATGGCGATGGCCGTGTCGTCGCGGGACGGCATGAGGACCTGGCGCGCGTGCACATGGTGTAAGATGCTGCCCGCCGCTGCACGGCCTTCCACCTCGGACAGGACGCGATGCGTGGCGCGCCGCACTCCGACCACGCCGCGCAGCATGTCCGCCAGGTCAGCATTGCCGCTCACGTCCGTGACGCTTCCGTTGCCATCCACGGAGAATATGAGGTTCTTGGTCACGCCATCGCTCACCAATGCGAGCTTCGCGCCGCGCCCGAGGCGGCCTTCCGCAATCTCCGGCCGCATTATTTTTATCCTGTTGGAGCTGATGGCGTCGATGAGCGCATCCCGCGCATATGCATAATCATCCGGATCCATTGTGAAACTGCCGACCTCCCGTATAACCGGCGCCCCGGTGCCGATGGTTTGCGGGTCCACGATGCTCCCGTAGTCCAGCATCCTGCGCACCGAGGCACCTTTTATGCCATATGCCGCGCTATCGCCGACGCCTGCCAGAAAATAGTCGCGGCTTTTCAGCACGAGCGCCACTATCGCGGTGGTCCCGCTGACCGGGGACAGGTTGGACGCGGCTTCTGCGGAATCCATGAGCAGCGCCCGTGCGTCAGGATTGCGCGCCAGCCCGCCGGCCCGGTCCCTGCAGAGTTCGAGCAGGCGCCTGGACACATCAAACGAATAGAGATGCCCGTCATTCTGATAGCCGTCCAGCACCGCGAGCATGGCGAATTCCTCGCATACGAAGGAGACCGCGGTGTCCTGGCATAGCGACCTTGACCGGCCTTTGCGCACGCGGACGGAGACCGAGAAACCGTTGCGCCTGCAGAACGAGTCGGCTTCCCTGGTCCGGACCTCGGGAAGCAGGATGGCGTGGCCTTCGGCGAGCGGCGGGATGCTGCCGAGAACGACCGCATTCTTGAGCCTGGGATGAGAACCGTGATTCGCCTGTGCGGAAAACGCCATTGTTCGCTTTTTGATGAATCAGCTTAAAATAGCTAATATAACAGGAAACGGAAGCTCATTCAAGCAGCCGGAAATCAGCGCTGCCACTCCCGTGCGCCATAAAACAGTTGGCATCGGCGAATATTGTCCGTATTGTTCGGTATAATTCATCCAGGGCACAGGCAGGGCTTTGTTGCGGGTAGAATTCCAGGTCTGAACCGCGTCCTTGGGAGGAAATTGCCACTGCATAGTTGCCTCTTGCAACCGGAGCGGATTTTCCAGGGGACGAAGCGCAAATGCCGTGTTCCTGCGGTTCGCCAGGATGCGTCCTTAAATCAACCAAAATCCGGTCATCTTTAGAACACCAGACAGTTCCAACGGGCCATTCAGGCGGGGATCCTTTCGGCCCCTCCCAAACATAACTGCTGCATGGCGTAAATCCTTTTTCAGCAAGAACCTGGCCCAAAGCTCTTTTTATTTCGGGAGCGGGCCGCGTACCTACAACGACGTATCTCGGCATGAAATTCACCCGGTGTTTGTGTTTTATTTATCAATCAAACTGTTTAAATGGATATGTAAGGGATAGGATTAAATAGTGGGAAATGCATAACGCCATACGGACAAGGTGAAAACGATGGTGAAACAAGGAAGGGGTGTCCTTCATAGGAAGGGATTTGCTTCATCCGGCTTGACAGGAAGGGCCGGCTAGTCTTACCCTTGGAGATAAGGGACGCCATCGGAATCAAAACCGGAGAAAAAATACTCCTGAGCGTGAGCGCTGCGCAGGGCGGCACGGTGAATGTCTGCGTAGCGAAAGCTCCGGAAAATGCGAAATCATGCGCATGCTCGCGAAATGCGGGCTATGTAGAGAAAAAAACACGGAGGTGTAAAACATGAAAAAATTGGAAAAAGGAAGGGGTTTACTTCACTGGCCAAAAAGGGCCTGATGAGGGGGACAGCCGATTATTCAGAAGATGGTTCGAGGAAAACGCACCAGGCGCATCCAACGAGCGAAAAAGGAGGGTCAGTCTCGCAGTTCCGGATAAAGGCAATTTGTTTGAACCGGTTGCCAGTTTATTCCTCGAACTGGGGGTTGATCTTTGCCGCCTAAGAAGTTCAGGGAAGACGCGTGCCGCATTCAAGGGTGTGGATATCCGTTTGATGGATGAACTCGATATCGCCAAGGCAATATGGGCAAATAAACTGTTTGCAGGTTTTGTGGGCGACTGCGCCTTTTATGAAAAAGGCAGTGGGTGTGGTGTTCTTAGAAACGTGATTTTACAACCATACAACTTCGGGAAGTCCAAACTCAGCCTTGCAGCGACTCCTGGTAAAGCTTCAGAGGTTGAAACTGCATTTGGGATGCAGAGCCTTGCTGAACGCCAGCGGATGATTGAAAATGGAGAAGAGAAATCTATCCGGAAGCTAACTATTGCAACCAGATACCCGAATCTTGCACGGGAATCTCTTTTGGGTATCTCCGGAGGAGTATATCTCGGCTTATTCGAAGATGCGGATACGGGTCCTCTCCCCTGGGCTTCCATCTGGAATTATTGCACCCTGACCACAAATACATCCAGGGATGCCGATGCGATAATAGATGCGTTCGCAACCGGAGAGGATTTTAACGCAATGGGGCTTGTGGAATTGTGCGCCTTCAGGAGAGGTAGTTTCATGGGGGCCAATATGGTGTGGTTTGATACGCCTGGGTGTAGAAAATGAGCGAAGTGAATGGGAACGACCCGGCCTGCTCGCGAAATGCGGGCTACGTAGAGAAAAAGAAAAAACAAAACGAGGTGATTTGAATGGACGAGGTGAAAAACAGGACGGGAAGGGATCTGCTTCATGCAGGGCCAACCAGCAGGCAGGGCAGCGGAGCGGCAGCGTAGCCCTGTGAAGGTCTTCGGGGCGCTGAAGGACGTGAGATTCGACGACCGGGGCCTCGTGCCCATGATAGTGCAGGACGCGGGAAGCGGCGCGGTGCTATCCCTGTTCTACGCGAACCTGGAGGCGCTCGAGCGGACGGTGGAGAGCGGCTTCGTCTGGCGCTTCAGCCGCGCAAGGCAGGAACTCATGCAAAAGGGAGCCACGAGCGGAAACACCCAGGAAGTGCTGTCATTGAGGCTTGACTGCGACGCTGACGCGGTGCTTGCGCGGGTGGTTCCCAAAGGCCCGGCCTGCCACACCGGGGAGTACTCATGCTTCGGCAACATGATTCCTGGATCATGGATTGACCAGGCAGACGAAGCGGCCTCCATCAGGGCTGCTTATCCGGGCACAGTGTACCCGTTTGAGGAAGACAGGGAGCTTGAGGAGAAGCGCATTAACAAGCTCGCAGAAATGAGGAAACAAACAGAGATACGCGATGCCGTGGATAGGATGCTTGAGATTAAGTGCGATTCCGACGCTAAGCCCAGCGAGCGCTGAGACTCCGCCATTTTCTTTTCTTTTTTAAACCTAAGCGGAGAAAGTGATTGACATGGCAAAGCTCACTCCGAAAGGCATGCGGGACATCGGGCCAGAGGACATGTTCGTGCGCGAGGAGGTAATAGGCGCCATACGGCGCACGTTCCAGCTCTACGGCTACAGGCCGCTGGAGACGCCGGCCATGGAATACCTGGAAACCATGCGGGCAAAGGCCGGCTCCGAGGTGGACAAGCAGATTTTCGTGATTGAGGGCAACGAGTACGGCCTGAGGTTCGACCTCACGGTCCCCCTCGCAAGATACGCCGCGGGAACCGACACGCCAAAGCCGTTCAAGCGCTACGCCATCGACGTGGTCTGGAGAAAGGAGGAGCCGCAGAGGGGCAGGTTCCGCGAGTTCTACCAGGCGGACGCTGACATTATAGGGAGCCAGTCCATGCGAAGCGAGGCGGAGCTGCTCGCAATCGCGAACACGCTCTGCGCCGCCTTCGGGTTCGGGAAACCACGCATCCTGCTCAACAACCGCAAGATACTCGAGGCGATTTCAACCTCGCTCGAACTCGGCAAGGACAAGGAGGAAGTGTTCCGCGTTCTGGACAAGCTGGACAAGATAGGCGAGGCCGAGGTGCAGAAACTGCTGGAAGAGATACTAGGGAAAAAGAAGGCGAAGGAGCTGCTGGACATAATAAACGCGAAAGGGGACAACAAGAAGAAGCTCGCCCTCGCCGCGAAATACAGCCCCGAGGGCGCAAGTGAGCTGGAGGGCATACTCGGATTGTGCAGCGGAATCGAGATAGAGGTCAGCCTTCCGCTGGCGCGCGGCCTGGGCTACTACACCGGGCCGGTATTCGAGGTAATATTGAGCAAGGACATCGGCACGGTCATGGGCGGCGGAAGGTACGACAACCTGCTCGGAGTATACGGCCAGCCCGCGCCTGCCACGGGAATATCCGTCGGGATAGAGCGGCTGGTTACGCTCATAACCGAAAGGAAGAAGGCAACGAAGAAAACAGACACACGCGTGTTTCTCGCGGCGGTCAGGCCCGAGCTCTACGCTTACGCACTTGAAGTCGCTGCGAAATTCCGCGTCGCAGGCATAGAATGCGAGACGGACCTCAACGAGCGCAACCTCAGGAAGCAGCTTGACTACGCCAACACGCTGTCCATCCCATTTGTCGCGGTGGTCGGCGAGCGGGAAAGGGAATCCGGCACAGTGACGCTTCGGGACATGGCGAGCGGAAAGGAAGAGGCATTGAAAATAAACGACGCGGTAATTAGGGTGAAAGGCTGACGCTCGACATCCCGCTTTTCTACGTGAAGGACAAGCAGGCATACAGGATGGACCATGGCTCCCTCCGCAGCATAGGAAACCCCCCCCAGCTCGCGAGAAAGCTCGCCTCCGAAGGCGCGAAGCTTATCCACATCGTGGACCTGGATGCGAAAAATGGCAACACGTCCAACATGGACATCTACGACAAGCTCACCTACTTCGTGAACATAGAGGTGGAGTGCAGCGCGAAAAAGGACATGATTGAAAGGCTCATCAAGGTGAAGGCGCGGGTTGTCCTGGAACTCGCGCCCGGGGCGGACCTGTCTCCGTGGAAAAAAAGCGAGCGATTGCTTGTAGGAGTCGTGAAACCGGATTACAAAGGCGACGCGCAGGGCGTGCATGATGTCATAGTGGAGGGCGCGAGCGACGAATCAATGGGGCGTTTTTTGAAACTGGAAAAGCGGATAATATTGCATGAACCCGATTACGGGAAACTGGGCACCGAGAACCGGAAACCGGTCTGGGGCGTGCTCAGGCCTATTTGACCAGGATGGAGATTCCGTTCTTGTCTATGGTGGCGGGGTATCTCCTTGTGCTGTGCGCCGCGCCCTTCAACTTGAGCACTTCCACTTCGCGGGTGCGCTCCCTCGTCTTCTCGGAAAACAGCGTGTAGATGTGTATCCACGCGTCCGTGAAGGTCTCGATGCCGTACTTGGTCTCGGGCAGCGCCTCGCCTGCCGCGGATGTCGTGTCCTCGGACACTATGAGCGTGGTGGTGTTCCACTTCCTGATGTTGTCTATGAACTTGAGGAATCCCTTCTTCCTCTCCTCCTCGTTGGGGAAGAACAGGGCTATGGGCATTATGGAGTCTATGACCACGCGCCGGGCGCCCACGGAGTTGATTATCTCCAGGATGGCCGAGTACTGGTTCATGAACTGGTCCACCTCGTAGACCGGATAGTCCAGGAAAACCAGCTGCCTGGCCTTCTCCATCTTCTCCAGGTCCCAGGCATAGCCGCTCATGTGGAAGTACATCGCGTCCTTGCTCTCCTCTATGGCGATGTACACCCCGGGCTCCTTGAATTTCAGCGCCCCCTCCACCAGGAACTGCATGGCGAACGTGCTTTTGCCGCTTCCCGTGGGACCGCTCAGGGTGACCACGGAACCCGCCAGAAGCCCGCCCCCGGTTATCTTGTCCAGGCCGGGTATCCCGCTTTTCACGAATTCGCGCTTCATTTTTTCGCCTCTTCGCCGCTCGGTTTCTTCGCGTCTTCGCCGCCCGCCTTCCTTCCAAGGATGCGCTTGCCGAGTTCCACCCTCATGGCGAGCATCTGGCTGTACTGCCTGACCTCTGCCGGCGTCCTCACCTTTTCCACTATGAACTTCTTGTATTCCGCGGTCGCCGTGCCGATGGTGCCCAGCAGCTCGTGGGCCTCGTTCAGCGAGAGCCGTATCTCGTCGGGCTGCAGTATCTCCACCGTGAACGGGCTGAAGGTCATGCACACCACCGCCAGATGGCTGAACCTCCTGGTGAGCATCTTCACCTGCACGGAGGTGGAAAACAAGGCCTCGGTCCCCTCGCTCTTCACGGGCTCGTCTATCTCGCCCACCGCATAGACCACGCCCTGCTGCTGCAGGAGCTGCTGGACGAATCCCGCGCCTATCTCCTGCGCCAGCTCCTTGGTTTTGGTGTGTATGTCGAAATAAAGCAGCGCCAGAACGCCGCCGTTCTTAACAGTCTGCCTTGTGACTTTCTCCACTTCATTCATGAGATGACCCAGAGGATAGGGTACATCTAACTTTTTATAACGTTATGCTCATGAATGCATCATGGAAAAACGAGACATATTTATGAAAAGGGCGAGGGAGCAGGTCAAGGCCGCCCTCATGTCCCGCGACATGCTGCTCAGCGGAGTCACCAAGACCATGGAGGACCTGGACAAGGTCATCAACCTCCTGGGCGAGCGGCTCGAGGAATGGTACGGCATCTACTTCCCGGAGATGAGGATGGAGGACAAGCTCAAGTATGCGGAGCTGGTGCTCACCCTGGACCGCACGAACATTGACAAGAAGGAGCTTGCGAGCACGGTCGGCCAGAAGAAGGCTGACGAACTGGCCGCACAGGCGGCACGCACCCTCGGCGCCGGGCTATCGGACAACGACCTGGCGCAGTGCAGGTTCTTCGCGAACTCGCTCATAGGGATGCACGGAATGCGCGGGCGCTACGCGAAGTACCAGGCGGACCTGGCCATGGAAATATGCCCGAACATGTCAAAGGTCGCAGGGCCCGAGGTGGCCGCGAAGCTCGTGTCCCACGTGGGCTCGCTGGCGAGACTGGCCAGGCTGCCCTCGTCCACCGTCCAGGTGCTCGGCGCCGAGAAGGCGCTGTTCAAGCACCTGAAGAACAGGCGCATAAGCCCGCCAAAGCACGGCATCATATTCCAGCACCCGAAGATATCCGGCTCGCCCAAGGCCGTGCGCGGCAGGATAGCCAGGGCGCTCGCCGCAAAGCTGTGCATCGCAGCCAAGGCCGACGCATATACCAAAAGGGACATAGGGGCGGGACTGCTGGCGGATTTCGAGAAGCGCTATGCCGAGATAATGGCCGCCTACGCAACGGAAAAAGGGAAACAAAAATGAAACTGCTCGTGGTGTGCGACATCCACGACGAAGAGGACGCGGTGGCGCGCATAAAGCTGAAGATGGCGAAGGGTTTCGACCATCTGCTCGTGTGCGGAGACCTGTCCAGGAGCGTTTCCTTCGCAGAGGATTTCCTTTCGCAGTTCCCCGACGCGTTCATAATACCCGGCAACTGGGATTCGGAAGGCGTGAACAGCATCATGCGCAGGGCGAAAAATTACGCCCATGGGAAGCGGTTCGAGCTCACTGAGGGGCTCAACCTCGTGGGTTTCGGCTATTCCAACATCACGCCGTTCCACACCTACGGCGAACTGACCGAGGAAAAGATTTATGCCGGGATGTCCGCATTGCCGATAGACAGGAACACCCTGCTCATGCTGCACTGCCCGCCCAAGGGGCATTTCGACGAGGCGCGGGACGCGCATGTCGGAAGCGAGTCCATACTCAGGATAATAAGGGAGAAGAAACCCCTCGCCGCGTTCTTCGGGCACATCCACGAGCTGAGCGGCTCGTCAAATCTCGGAACCACGAAGCTCGTGAAGGTTCCGGGCGCGAACGGGCTGCAGGCCGCAATCGCGGAAACGAACAAGGGGAAGCTGGATTTGGAATTCGTGATGCTATGATAACCGTGAGGATGCTCAAGCCCGAGGAAATAGAGGACGCGCTGGAACTCATAGCCAGCGTGTTCCCGGATTCCGAACCGGACATCTGCGAGGGCGACGTGGTGCTGCTCGCCGAATCCAAAGGCCAGGCGGTCGGGTTCTGCCATGCGGTCGAGGAGGAAAGGCGCATCGTGCTCCAGGGCCTGGGCGTGGAGGAGTCCGCCCGCGGCCACGGCATCGGGACCGCGCTCATGGACGAATTGTTCCGGGTGTTCTCCAGGAGCGACAAGCCCATGGTGCTCACGACCACGATGTCCAATCCCGCCCTCGAGCTGTATCATCATTACGGCTTCAGGGTGAAGAAGTTCGGCTCCATACACCTGCTGGAAAGGAAGTGCGTGAACTGACTGCCTAATTTATTTATAATCGCTTCCAAACACCATCCTGTTTCATATTGGGGGAGTGAGCCAACCTGGTATGCTGCAAGCTTTGGGTGAAGCTTTTGGCTTCTTCAAACTTAGGGCAAAAGCTTCTGCAAAAGCCCTGAGGAGAAAAAGCCTGAAGCTTTCGGAAAAGCTTGTTATCTGAGTTCAAATCTCAGCTCCCCCATTCCCATTACTTTTTGACTTCTATTTTTCTTCGGGCAAAAAGTAAAGGGTTCAATAATGTCGGCCGGAAAGCCGACATTGTGTGCCATGAACGATGCGTCGTTCATGTGCATGGTCAAAAAGCCCTGAGGTCTGACGAATCTTTTCTTTAAACCTTGTTCTTCCAGAATTATCATTTGCTTTACGAAATTGGACTCGTGCTCGGATAATTAAACATTTGGGCAGTAAAAGTAGGGATATGGCGAATCCCTGCACACTTTGCTCTGCCTCGTGCTGCAAGGACCTCTATATCACGGTGACAATATTCGACATCGTCAGGATATCGGACAACCTGAAGCAGAAACCGGAGGAGTTCGCGCTGATTTATCCGCTGCGGCTCATCAATTTCGACAACGACACCGTGCTCGAAATGCATGACAGGAAGTACCTGGAGGAGCACATACTCTGCCTCAAATCCCATCCCTGCATGTTCCTCCAGGGGAGGAAGTGCACGATATACGGGTTTTCGCCTTCGGTCTGCAAGGCATTTCCAAAGGGAATAGACGGGAAATGGAAGACGCGGCTGTGCCCAGCGGTTTCCGGTTTCATGTTCCGGACCCTTGGCTTCGGAGCCCGGCTCCGGCCGACTTATTTATGGGAGCTGGACACCTACAAACGGATAGTCGCGGAGTGGAACAGGAAAAGGGGCAAAAAGGCGGAGTGCGTGGAATTCCTGCTTGCGCGGGCGAAAGAGGAATTGGGAAAAAAATCCGCGATCGAATGACAAAAAACAAAGGCCCGAAAACAAAAAAAAACAAAAATGCGCGTTCGAATCGGACGGGCGCTCGGATATGTGTTCGGACGCTCGGACGGCACTCAGACGCCGATTCGCTCATTCGCGCGCGCCTGTTCGCGTTTTTTTTATTTAAGGCTTCATCGGAGGGATTGGGGGCGGCTCGGGCAGCTTCTCCGCAACCACGATGAGCTCGTCCTCTGAATAGAAATGGTATTTCGCCTTTGAGAACCTTCCCAGGAACTGGCGCTCTTCGGCAAGCTTGCCCGGGATGTCCATGATGTTCTCAAATCCCGACCAGATGAAGAACCATCCGGGAACCGAAAGTATGTTCGACATCGCGGTGGTATAGGGAATCGGCAGCTCGAAGACCGCAATTATTATGAGCACGCCGGCCACTATCCTGATGATGCCGACGTTCCTTTTTTTGCTGATTTCGTCGTCCTTCTCCTTGAGCCGGCCTGTGAAATAGTCCTTGAGCCGCTTCTTTATGACCATTTCCACCTTCTGGTCGCGCTCCCTGGCGGGAAGGGTCAGCCGCACCTCGAATTCGCCGGGCTTGGTCTCCACGTAGCGGCGCTCCACCTCGTTGACGAAGTCGTTTGACAGCGTCCTGTGGCTGTAGGGGCCGGTGTCGAAATCCGAGAATATGTCCTGGTAGTTGTCTAGGGCGACCTGTATCGCCTTGAACGCGGTGGCGAACTCCAGCTTCTCCTCGGTCTTGCCGGTCGTGGCGGGCGCTATTTCCATGATTGGGATGGTAAAGGGAAATATATAAAAGAAGTGGGGCGCTACATAACCCACGCTCCGCCTCGGTAGCTCAGCTCGGTAGAGCGCGGGTTTCGTAAATAGATTCGAATAAACCTGAGGTCAAGGGTTCAAATCCCTCCCGAGGCTTCTGTATTTTCTCAGGTATTCTCATTAGTGCGGTAATTCATCGTGTTCTTTCTGTTTTCTTAGGATTCGTC
>CAILMQ010000054.1 GCA_903835385.1 uncultured Microcaldota archaeon
AATTCGGCCCTGGCTATCATTGAATCAGAAAGATGCAGTTTTCCAACGACTTTTTCAACGAACAAATCAAGGTGGAAACCGTCCTTGTTCTCGTAAACCCCAATGGGCTCGAGTTTTTCGTGTTCAAGCTTAATCTGGAATGGCGAGTGGTACTGTGAACCGAACAGGGCATCGGATAAGATACGAAGATCCTCCTTGTTCCTTAGTACGATATCCACGTCTTTTGTCGTTTCCTTCAATTTGCGGAAAGACATCGCGCATCCGCCGATAAGATAGACGTTCAGCGGTTTCCTCACCCTGGCCCCTATTTTTTGGAATTCTTCGTGTATATAAGCCGCATCGAATTGCTTATCCATTGGCAACACCCTCGACTTCTTTCCAGCTCGGGAAACCGGCAGGCCTAAATCGTCCCTTCGCTTCCACAAATTTAATGAGATCGTTTATGAAATCCTCGCCAAGGCCAAAAAGTTGCCTTTTTCTTAGCAGTTTTTTCGGGTTAAATGAAGTTTTCAGCATGAGAGCAGACACATAGGAAATGTTTCGCTCGTCTTTGGATAGCGCTAAAGTATGGACGACCACATCAGCAATGCCGGGTTTGATGTTGGTGTAGTAAAATTTACCAGCTGAAATGAGATGAATTCCGTAACGATCGAATGCACTGAAGGCGGTGGACCAGTATTTCTTTGATTTTGACTCCTTTTCGGTGCTATATACCGCTTCTAGGCCTCTTGCACTATCTAACGAAGGTTGAAAAATAATCGGGCTGCCAATTTCAGGGTAAGCATTACGAATAAGGAAGTACGTCAGAATCCTTAAACAAAATTCTGCCACTGGATATGCCTCTTTTCGTAGCTCATATCGGCCCCGTTTGCTCATGTAGATTAACCCGATCGATCGCAATTTTTTTAGAAGACGTTTGGATGTGACTGGGGGTAAGTCGATATCCGATAAGACAAGTTGCTTCTTGTTCCAGATGAAGCTTAGCAAATAAGGACTTCGCCCCACCAGGATATCTGCCAGTTTTAGAAAAGGGAAATTGGATCTTGCCGAGACAAATCCTGAGATCATGAAGGGATCAAGAGACATAACCCGCAATCTTCGTTCTTTCTTGATTTCTACAAGGTTGTAGCTTGCCAGTTTTTTTAGGTATCTCGAAAGATTTGATTTTTTTATTTCCAATGCTGCTGAGATACCTGCCGCAGTGGCGCTTTTTTCAAGCAGAAAGTCCAGGATTTCAGCTTCACGTTGGGTCAGTTTCATCGTATCAAAATATATAACTATAAGCATATAAAGTTATGTTTTTTGATACTAAAAAGGGTTCAAACCTTCTTCGGCCTTTCCTCGGGCCTGAAGGTGATTTTACGGCCTTCTATTGCGAACTTGGAGCCGTCGTCAAGGGTAAAGCAGAACTCGGATGAGACTTTCGGAATCTTCACTTCCTTGCCGTCCGCCTTCTCAATCACAATCAGGTTCTTCGTCTCGTCAACCACTTTGCCTTTCAAGCCGACCAAACCGCGCTGGGAGCTGTTTGTTATCTCGACCGCTAAGCCGATAAAAGTGGAATAAAGAAGATTGCCCTTGTTCGGCACGGGGCTCAACCCCCGAACCTGTCCGAAACCTCTATGCTCTCAGGCAGATAGCCGAGCGCCTTGAGCACTGCCGGAATCTTCTTCTTGTGGTCGCCCTGGAGGATGATTACTCCCTCCTTCGCAGAGCCGCCGCACGCCAATTTGTGCTTCAGCTCGCGGGTGGTCTGGTCAATCTGGGCGCTGTCTATGCCCTCGACAATGGTGACCAGCTTCTTGAATTTCTTCTTGGTCGTATAAATCTTGATTTTCGCTACTCCCTGTTTGTCAAGGATCTCGCATACGCAGAGGTCCTTGAGCATTCCGCACTTGTTGCAGATATCAGCCATCTTTTTTCATTCACCTTTTTATTTTGTTATACCAAGCCTTCGGTTATTCGCCGAGTCGCTCATCACGCCCAAAGGGCTATTCGCTCCGATTTACCCCGGACATGCTCCGGTTGGTTTTCTCCTGCCGGGATGCATGCAAAGCATGCATCAGTCGTCAGGTGTTTTCTTTTGTATTTACTTTACTTGCGGACTCCTGTACTTATAGGAGCAACCGGCTTATTTAATGGTTTGGAAGCAGGCTGAGCTGTTTTCGGAGCGAGCTTGGCAGCCGCCGCTATCCTGGACATGGAGAGCAGGGTTTTCAGCTTGGCAATCCCCTTTTTCACGGGCTTTTTCTTCTCGTGCTTGCCCTCGCCTTCCAGTTCCAGAAGCACGCGCTCGAGCTGGACTATCTTGGCTTCCGCCTCCTTGGGCGACATCTTCCTCAGTTCGTTCTTTCTTATTGCTGCCATGAACATCACCTGCCGGACGGCCTGGGCCTGAAGCCGTGGCCGCCATGGCCGCGATTATCATGCCCTCGGACTCCGCGGGCGCGCTCTGCTTCGGCTACGCTCGCGTGCGTCGGGCGGGCTTCCGGTGGAGCGGGTGCTTCCACGGATTCCGCGCTCTGCACGACCTTGGGCAGCGGGACAGCCTGAACCTTCTGTCCCGGGAAAACCGTGCCAGGAGGAACTATGCGAACAAGCACGCCGATGACACCTGATTTGGTGTTCGCAGCCAGGTGCGCCACGCGCACGAGCCGCACAGGCTCGCCTGCCTGCGGTATGTAGCCGCCGGACACGCGCAACCGTTTCGCCTTCGCGCCTTTGGCACCTATTTTCCCGGATGCGACTATTTCAGCGCCCAAAGCGCCTGCGCGTATGACTTCCTTGAGCAGGTAGTGCAGCACTGCGCGCACCTTCTTGCCCATTTCTATGTATTTCGCGGCGCGCTTTGCCACCATCCTCGGCTCGAGGAACGGCTCGCGCACTTCTATGACCGATATCTGCGGGTTCTCGATGCCGAACTCCCTCTTGATGTTGTCCGTAAGCTCGTTGATGAGCCTGCCCTTTCTGCCGATTATCCTTGCGGGATTCGTCACTTCAAGCGTGATTCTCGTAACAAGCGGGGTGCGCTGGATGTCAACGCTCGCAAGGCCTGCCCTGTCGAGCTCCTTCTCCAGGTACTTCATTATCCTGTACTTCGTGTAATACTCCTCGATAAGCTTGTCGTGGTAGAGCATCGGATTACCTCTGGTTCCTCACTTCGGTTTTTCTCGCCTTCGTATTATCGACTGCGTACTGGTCGTGGTGAGCGTGCGCGGCCTGCCCCTCTTTCTCAAACTCGTGCTTGTGCTCATGGGGGAGCGTCGCGTGCGGTTCCGCTTTCTTGGTTTCGAGTTTCGCCTCGGATTTGTTCGCTTCCGATTTCGTCTCTTTTTTCGCTTCCGTCTTCGCGTCTTTCTTGGCAGGAGCCGTAACCTCAACGCCCTTCGGAGCCGAAGCGGACGGCTTGAGCACGATTTCAATGCGCGAAAGCTCGTAGTACGAGCGCGCGGTCCTGCCCTTTGGCGCCATGCGCGGGTAGGTGAACTTCTTGTTCGCCGATGCCACGTATATCGTGTAGCCCTCGCCCAGTCCCTTGGCCATGCCGTTGGCTATCGCGGATTCAAGGACCTTCAATACAATGCCGGCCGCCTTCTGCGGATAGCGCCCCTGCTTGCCCCCGAGTTCCCTGCGATGGCCGAGCTTGGTGTTGTGCGTCCTATACAGGACGGGAATCTCCATTGCGGCGGCCTTCTCGAGGAAGGTCAGTGCCCAGGCGGATTTCATCCTCCGTATCCTGCCGCAGACCTCGGAAAGGTCCTTGTAGGACGCGTCAACGCCTTCAAGCCTTGCGGATGCGCAGGCCTTTGTGTCGAATTCAATTGAGTAACCTTTCATGCAAACCACTCTACTTAAGCGGCACGAACTTCGAGCCTCTCGTGGCTCCCACACCGGGCCCTGAATGGAGCACCCTCGTGGTCGTGTGCGAGAAGTCGCCGAGGCGCCGCCCCACCTTGTCCGCCGTGATGTCCACGCGCTTGAATTCCTTGCCGTTGTGCACCCCGAACACGAGCCCCACCCAGTCGGGCAGTATGGGCGCGTCGCGCACATGGGTCTTTATCATCTTTTTCGGGTTGGCAATCTTCGCCTTCCGGACCGAGTCAATGAACGCCTTGAGCCTGGGATTGAATTTCAGGCGCAGCAGCGTCCTCCTGATCCTTGATGTGGAGATTTTCACGAACTGGTCCATTGGTATGTTCTGGATGTCCTCTTCGGCAATCCCCTTGTACGTGTATTTTCTTGCCATAGCGTCACCTTTGGGCCTCTTCGTCCGCGCCCTGCCTCTTGGTCTTCCTCCTTCCGGTGCTCCTGGCCGCGATGTGGCCCACCTTGCCTCCGGGCGGAGTGCCTCTCGCAACGGTTGTCGGCTTGCCCACGTGGTGCTGCTTGCCTCCGTGCGGGTGGCAATAGGCTGCCATGTGGACACCACGCAGCTGCGGCCAGTACCTGTTGCGCGCATGGTATTTATAGTGCGCGGCACCGGCTGTCATGAGCGGCCTCTCTCCCCTTCCGCCGCCTGCCACTATTCCGAGCTGGGCGCGGCATTCGTTGGAGAGTATGAGCGTTGTCTTGCTTGGGAGCTTCAGGTAGACGTACCTGTCCTCCTTTGATATCACGGTTGCGAAGGAGCCTGGCGCGCGGACCAGCTTGCCCCCGTCGCCGGGATTCCTTTCCACGTTGAATATGTAAGCCCCGTCCGGAAACCTATAAAGCGGAAGCACGGAACCAAGTTTTAACTTCGCTTGCGCTCCCAAATCAACGGTGTCGCCCTTGGCAATGCCCTCAGGGGCGAGCAGATAGCCGGATTCGTTGTTCTCGTAGCGGACCTTCATGAGCGGCGCGTCGCGGGCCGGGTCGTCCACGAAAGCCTGGACAGTGCCGGTGAGCACGCTGGCTTTCTCGGTGTCGTCGTAGGTCCTGTACACCAGGTCCACCTTGTAGCGCGAGTGCGGGGACCGATAAGACGGGGACCCGCTTCCCCTCCTCTGCTGTTTAAGCCTTTTTCCCATAAGCGTTCACCCATCAGGCAATCATCTTGAGCTTAGTGGCGACATCGTCGGCCTTGAACTCCTTCATGAGCTTGACCACTGCGTGCTTCTCGCCCTTGGCAACGATGAGCGTGCGCACCGAGGCGACCTTCACGTTGAACAGCGTCTCAACGTCCTTTTTCACGCTGGCCTTGGTGGCTTCCAGCTTCACCCTGAACGTGAGCGCGTTCTCGAATTCTATCTTCCCAACGGCCTTTTCCGTCTTTATCGGAGCTATAAGCATCATGTCATGCACCTGCGAACCTCTGGCCCAGCTTAAGCAGGGCGGATTCGGAGAACAGCGTTATCCTGCCCGGGTGCGTGCCCGGAGCCAGTTGCCTCACCTGGAGCGCGTCCGCGGTAACGACGTCCACGCCCGGGAGGTTCCTGGCGGCTTTCAGCACCGCGCCGCCGGCCACCACCATGAGCGGTGCCTTGCTGCCGGTCTGCCTGGCCTTTTCCACGAACCTGTCCAGCTTGAGCGCGACGAGAACCTTCGCAACGTCGCTGGTCTTCGCCAGCTTCTCAAATGAGTCTTCCATTATTATTGGAAGCGAGACTCCTATGTCGCTGCTGCAGCGCGCGACCACGGCCTTGCGGTCCGCGGTCACTGCTATTGCGGATATGAGCGCCTTCCGGTATTCCTTGGGGTTCATGCGCTCCACGATTATTTTCTCAGGCTTGGGCGGGTGTGCGCGCCTTCCCTTCACCGCGTGCGGCACCCTCTTGACCTTACCGAGTTGGCCCTTGGGGAGCACCTCGTGCGGAAGGTGCGGGATGCCCTTGTTCTTGACAGTGCCGAAGTCCTCCTTGCGCCCCTTGTATCTGGCGCTGGTCTCCAGGCCCGCGAACTTGTAGTTGCCCTTTGGCTGGTAGAGCTTGCTCTCCTCGCTCAGCACCGCCCTCTTTATGAGGTCGTCCCTGGCAGCTGCCTCGAACTGCTGCGGCAGGTCTATCTGCCTCAGGACCTTCCCTTCAAGCGAATAAACAGTGGCTTTCATAACCATCACCTCGGCTCAAGCGAGACGTATGACAACGGAGTCTCCTTGGCCGTTTTCGCCCTTCCGGCGAGCCTCAGCTTCACGAGCCTTTTGACAGGGCCCGGAACCGAGCCTTTCACAATCACGTAATCATTCTTCACGAACCCGTAGCCTGGAAAGCCGCTTTTCGGGTTTATGTCGTTTATGGCGTCCGACTGCTTCACAGCCAGGAGCTGCTTGTTGAGCTCCGTCCTCGTGTGGTAGCCTGTCTGGCCAGCCTGCGGAACTGTATAGAGCACGTAGGCCGGGTGCCATTGCCCCAGGGTTCCGACGTGCCTCTGTTTATTGGTGGCTTTGCGCCTTTGCTTGGCGATTCCGAACCTCTTGACCGGCCCCTGCCAGCCCTTGCCCTTGGTAACGGCGCAGAGGTCCACGAATTCGCCTGACTTGAATATGTCCTTTGCCTTGAGCTCCTTGCCCAGGAGCGATTTCGCGAGCTCGAATTTCTCCTTCAAGTCCTTGCCGCCAAGGCCCAGCTCCATGGACTCTATGTGCTTCTTGCCGATTAGCGTCTTGTCAGGCTGGCTGAATGCGAGGAGGCGGACGTCTTTGACCAGGTCGTCCTTTATCTCCTTCTGCGGCTTTTTCTTCATCCTGAGCATTGCGAGTATCTTCTCGTCCTGCGAGAGCATGTCGCCGATGGAGCGCTCCGCGTCGTAGCAGCGGACGCCGTAAACAATCATGGGCGGCACTTCTATGACCGTAGCCGCGGACACGATTTCCTGGTTCTTGGTCGGCGACTCGGTAAAGTCGGTGTAGGAAACGTGCGTCATGCCCACCTTGTAGCCCGCGAATCCGGTTATCCTCTTGTCGGACACCGGAAGCCAGCACACCCTGACGTTCTGGGTCGCTGCCCTCTTCCTGGGCCGAAAGCCCATGGAACCCCGTCTCGGTTTATTGATGTCTACCATTGTATTGCACCTATTTCGCGCGCTAGCCCGAAAACCGTTCAGAGAGCGAGTCTCCTAATGGTCGCACGCGACGGCTCCCGATATATGGGAGACGGAACGTGCGTATACGGGACCCCGAAAAACATGTCTTCGAGGCGAAGGGTAACCCCCTTCTGCGCCGGAAATAATACGCAGAAAAAGGTATGGAAAGAAAGGCTTTTAAACGAATCCCAAGATGAAACTAAAAAATGCGGGCATGGCGGCGGATGGGCTCGTTTTGTGTTAGAAAGTGAAAAACCATAGGTTTAAATATAGTTTATACCATATATATACATATAACCACATCGTAGCGGTAATGCCATGAACACAAGAAATAGCCCCAGGACCCTAAGGGATTGGCCGGTCTATGTCCAGCCCAAACCAGGGCCCTCCGGCTCGTCCCCTTTGTGCGAGCGGCTCAGGCGCGATGGGAAATGGGCGGTATGCTCCACCGCGGATGTGCCGGACAAGGCAACCCACGTCATGCAGATAGAGGATGCGCTAATCCGGAGGGCATCAGCGCGCCCCGGGCTCGCATGCGTGGTGGCCAGGGCGGACAAGAAGGGCCAGAACCTCATAAACAGGACCGGCGACCGCGACGGCGCGGGGAGCGCGGCGCTCGCGCTGTCCATGGACGTGCTCGCCGAGACCATGCAGACTGTTTACGGGGCGGGCTGCGGCAAGCCGTTCCTCATGAGGGATTCCCCGATATCCGACGAGTCCACGCTCATCGCCGCAGGGGACCTAAATTTCCTCTCGCGCATAGGCGATGCCAGGTTCAATGACATTTACGGGAAGGTGCGCAGGGCGCGCATGGCGCGGCTGGAGGAATACCAGTACGATGCCAGGAAACTGGTGTTCGGGCCAGGCGGCAGGGAGGCCGTGGAACTGGTGCCCATGGACCTGGAGAGATACGCCAACGCGCTGAAGAATCCCGAGCTGGTGGCCGAGAGCCACGTGTCCAGGCCGCAGGTCGTGCCTCCGGAAATGCTCAGGCCCGGATTCGTCCACGATGCGATAATACGGGCAGAGGGCGAGGAGCTCTGGTTCGTGCCCAGGATGCCGGCCGCGTTCAGCCCGGTGCTCCAAAGCAGCGGGCTCGTGCCCGAGCTCCGCAAGCACAAACCCATGATACTGCCTCCGGGAATATCCGCGGTGGAAGTCAAGTTCAGCCACACGGACGAGGGCGACAGGCGCGCTCCCCTGGATTTCATAGGCCAGACGAAAAAGGGGCTCTCGGAAATACTCTCAGGGAGGTTCGGGCTGCGCTACATAAACACCTACATGGGCAAGCAGGCCGCCAACCACCTGCTCGCGCTCACGGCCAGGGCCATGAAGGACGTGGAGAACCAGGGCGCGCCCGTGGGGCGCACGGATTCCAACCTCATATTCATAATAGCAGGCAGGCCGGGGGCGGTCGCGGACAGGGTGAACGCCGCCCTCGCCAAAAGAATGGCCGAGAGCGGATTGGGCGGGGTGTTCGCGCCAGTCGCAATCGCCGTGGACGCGTCCGGCAGGCACAGCAACGACCTGCGGGCCGCGCTCGCGCTCAGAAGCATGGACGTTTCCGACCGCACGGAGGTCCTCACCTACCTGGACCTCATCGTGGGCGCAATAGGCATGATGAAAAGCGATATCGTGTCCGCGGCATTCGCTTCCGTAATCCGCAGCCACCCCGAGGCCGCGGAACACGCCGCAAGCGTCGTGGCGACCGTGGAAAGGCACCTTGAAAACGGCGCAGTGCGGGACGGCGAAGACACAATCTGGTCCATAAGGGCCGGGAAAGATGCGCAAGGGACGGAACAGAGCCTGTGGAAATTCGCATCCACTTGGGGCAAGCAGCTCAGGAACGGCCTGATAGACCTGATTTCCGAATTATGATTTCCGGGCGGGCATGATTCGAGGGCGGATTATTATTTGGCAGGCGCTGCGCCGGCCACGTGCATGGCAATGTCCAAAAGCTGCTCCGAGTCGCGGAAAACTTCAGGGAACGACTTCACGCTTACGCCGAGCGCCTCAAGCGCGGCCAGATGCGGTTTCAGGGATTCGGGAATGAACCCGTTGTACATCTCCCATGCGTGCATGATGGCATCGTCGTGGCTCGGGCTTGGCACATAACTTTCCCATTTGGGCAGGTGATTGCAGTCCCTCACGGTTGTTGCGAATTCCTCTGCCGCAGCCGTCACCGCCTCACGGGCTTCCGGCACATTCTGCTCCACGGCCTTGAGCGCGAAAGCATAGAAATTGGCAATGTCAAATATCGCCTTTGCCCGCGCGACCTCCGCGACCGCCGGACCCTGCTCCAGCCGGCTGGCGCAGTAGCGGCGCGCGATGCCCTTGATATAGGCGTCAGCCTCGGTTGCGAGCTGGCAGGCACCGGAAATTGCCTGTGCATGCCTCGTGTCCACGCTGGGCTCCGGCATCCTATGGACTGTTGCGGAGGCGCCATTTCCCCCTGGAAAGCACCCTCCGAATAATGGAAGCAAATCTCCGCTTTTATGCGGCCTTCTGAGCCTATGCAATGTATCACCAGTAAATTCTACTTTGTACCATAACCCTTTTAAAGGGGCTGCCGGTTCCAGTGATAACTACGAAAAACCACTAATAGAAACAGTAGGCGCGAAGCAAAGGAAACAGGATAGACCGTGTTCAGGATTCCTCGTAGTTCTCATACGACAGGTCAGAAAAGGAATACGCCAGCAGGTCGTTGGCAAGGGCTTTTGCGGCGTCGTCTCCGCCAAGGAGCGAGCCGGACTCGGGCACCACCAGGTGCATCTGGCCCTTCCACTCAAAGGCCACGTACGTACGGCCCGAGCGGGTCACCATCACGCGCGCGTCCCTGCTGTCCAAAGCCCGCAGCAGCGAAGTGAGCAGCAGCGCCTTGTCCATCACTCCGCCTGCCTTCAGCTCCTCCATCTCCTCGAAGGTCATCCAGAACGGGATGAGCATCCTGAATGTCTTCATCTCGGTCACATGGCTTATCGCGCCCTGTGCCGCCTGCATGAAATCCCGCTCGTAGGTGTAGGGATGGAAGTCGGAAAGCAGCCTGTCGCGCAGGGATTTCACCAGGTCGTTATAAGGAGAGACGCGCTGCCGAATCTCGGACACCGAGCGCTCCTCCTTCTCGCTGATGAGGTCCCTGTATCTGTTCACGACGAGCATGTATATCTTCAGTTTCGTCTCGGCGTCAAGTTCGGCTGCCATCCGTGTATTTCTCTCAGGCGCAAATATTTAATCTTTCTTGATTCATAGTGTAGCATGCCTTTTGAGAATTATGCGATATTACTGACAGTACTGGCAGTCATCTATTCCGCGGTGGCGCGGTTCATCCAGCTCAAGCTGGTGAACAAGGCGGAGATGGATGCCGTGCAGTCGGAGTCCAAGCGCCTCAACGACGAATACAAGGCTGCCGAGAAGGCCAATCAGAAGGAGAAGATGGAGCGGCTGATGAAGGAGCAGATGGAGCTGTTCCCGAAGATGAACAAGGTGCTGCTGTCGCAGTTCAAGCCCATGATAGTGATACTGGCGATGTTCTTCATCGTCAACTGGGCGATAACCACCTACGACCCGTCCAAGCTCGACGACATGACGCTCGTTGCGCACGACGACGGAAAGGGATGCGACGCGGTTGCCGCGGACGGCATGTACTCCGCATGCTACGCGCTTAACGGAACGCAGTACGGCAAATGGGTGGCGAGCGCGAAGGCGCTCAACGGAGCCGCGGACATGGGCGACAATTCCACGTATTTCCTCTATGACGAAGAGAACACCACGGACACGTTCCTGCTCGCGCCAAAGGGCCAGCCAGTGGCGGTGTCCACGGACCGGCCGGTTTATTATCCGGGCGACACGGTGAAGATAATCGTGACGCCTCCCCAGGGCGCGAACGCCGTCAACGTGACGCTGGACATGGGCACGTCGTTCTACGTGGACCTGCCGTTCACCATTCCCCTGCTTAATGTCCAGCGGCTCCATGAGCCCTACTGGTGGTTCATATTCGTGACACTGGTGGGCGGCATGGCGATATCCATTGCCTACGGGCAGATGCAGAAGAAGAAGGAGGCGAAAAAATGATAATCGCGGTTTCTGGCCTTGCGGGAAGCGGAAAGAACACGCTGGGCGGCGTGCTTGCGGAACAGCTGCGTTACAGGCTCGTGTGCCCCACGTTCAAGGACCTCGCGGCCAAGGAGGGCGTGTCGCTCATGGAGTTCCAGAAAAGGGCGGAAAAGGACCCTGACATAGACAGGAAATTCGACGCGCTGCTCAAGGACGAGGCGGGCAAGGGCAACTGCGTGGTGACCACCTGGCTCGGCCCCTGGATGGTGAACCCGAACGTCCGCGTGTGGGTGTTCGCTCCGGACGAAGTTCGCGCCGAGAGGCTGGCGAAGAGGGACAAGATAACCATGAAGGAGGCGAGGCTGCACATCGCGGAAAGGGACGATGCGAACCGCGCGCGCTACCTGAAGCTTTACGGTGTGGACATCTACGACCAGAGCGGATTCGACGTGTGCGTGAACTCCGGGCTTTACACTCCGGAGGAGTTGGCGGGGATAGTCATGAAGCTGATAGAAACCAAGAAAAAAAGGTGAATACAATGGCAGCTATAGAGAAGGGCAGCGTTTGCATACTGAAAATGGGAAGGAGAAAGGGCGAGGAGGCGGTGGTGACCAAGGTCGTCACCGACACTTTCGCGCTTGTGAGGCTCAAAAGCGGCAAGGAGCGCAAGGTTTCGGTCGGGCACCTGGAGCCGACCGGCAAAAAAGAGTGACGTTTTTTCATGGCCCAGGAACCGGTGGACGACGGCCTCGTTATAATAGACAAGCCGCCGGGCCACACCAGCCACGAGATATCCGCGTTCGTGAAGAGGATAACCGGAGCGAAGAGGACCGGGCATGCGGGAACCCTTGACCCGGAGGTCTCCGGAGTGCTTCCCGTGGCCCTGGGAAGGGCGACAAAGCTCCTCAGGTACATAGCCGGCGAGACGAAGGTCTACGTGGGGATAATAAAATTCAGGAACGTGCAGCCCCGCGAACGGATAGAGGCGCTGTTCAAAAAATTCACGGGCGAGCTGGTGCAGACTCCGCCGAAAATCAGCGCTGTGCGCAAGGTGCCGAGGAAGCGGACGGTCCATTCCCTGAAGCTGCTCGAGGTGAGCGCGGAGAACCCGCGGCTCGCGCTCTTCGAGGCGAAAGTGGGCGCAGGCACCTACATAAGAACGCTTTGCGAGGACATGGGCAAGGAATGCGGAGGCGCGCGCATGGAGGAACTGCGGCGCACTGCCGTCGGGAACATCACGGAGGCCGACGCAGTAACGATGGAGGCGCTCACCGATGCCATGTGGCTGCTGAAGAACAGGAAGGACGGTGCGGAGCTGAAAAAAATAATCAGCCCTCCGGAACGTTTCATTTTCCTGCCAAAGGCCGTGATACGGGATTCGGCTGTCGCATCAATACGCGCGGGCGCGCAGATTGCGGCGCCTGCAATGGTGAGCATGGAGAACGCTGCAATGGGGGACAAGGTCGCGCTGTACTCGGAAAGCGGAAAATTCGTGGGAGTCGGGATAGCCAGGATGTCCTCGGAAGATTTGAAGGAGAGGAAAAAGGGAATTGTGATAAAGCCGGAAAGGGTGCACGTTTAGGAACCATCGGAAACGGATTCTGTCAGAACTCCATCACTTCGACCTGCGCGAGCGTCTTTTCCACGATATCATGCATGTTTATCTCTTCCTCTATCTCGCGCGCCTTCTCAGGCCTCACTTTCGTGGACGGATGTTTCGCCGCAACGAGCGAGCAGCAGTCCTTGTAATCCTCTATTGACAGGCTGTAGGTTCCGGCCTTCCCTGCGAGCGAGATTATCTCCTGCTTGTCGTAGGTCGCGAGCGGGCGATAGACCGGAAGCGACGCGGCCTCGTTGGCGGCGAGCAGGTTCTCCAGTGTCTGGGACGCCACCTGGCCTATGCTGTCCCCGGTAACGAGCCCCAGATGGCCGCCCTGCTCCGCAATCCTGCTCGCGAGCCTGAGCATGAACCTCCGGAAAACCACGAGCTCCACCCGCGGGTCCACCGCCACGCTGCGCTTGTAGAATTCGTCGTAGGGGGCGATGAAAAGCCGGCATTTTTGCGGATGATACTGTTTGAGCAGCTTCACTATTCTGGGCATCTTGGAGCCGTGCACATCCTCAACAGACCTGCCAGCGTGCAGGTGGAGGAAGTCCACGGCACAGCCGCGCTTCATCATGAGCCAGGATGCGACAGGCGAGTCTATGCCGCCGGAAAGCAGGGAAAGCACTTTTCCCGAGACGCCCACAGGCAGGCCGCCGAGGCCGCGGCTCCTGCCGAAGGATATTACGGCGCAGTCATTCAATATCTCTATGTATATCTTCTGTTCGGGATTCTTGATGTCAATGCCGTGGCCCGCGGCCTCGAGCGCCTTTCCGACTATGCGGTTTATCTCAGGGGACGTGAGGCTAAACGACTTGTCCGAGCGGCTCGCCTCCACCCGAAGGCGCGTTCCCTTGAACGGCACGGCCTTTTCAAGCACGAGCGCGGTTATTTCTTCCATTTCCTTGCCGGTGATATAAGAGCGGGAGAACCATGCGATTCCGAAAACCTTGGAAAGCCCCTTCAGCGCGTCCTCCATGCCGCATTCAGGGGTGACTATTATCCTGCTCTCGGTCCTGGATATCTTCGCCCTGCCAACCTGCGAGCGGATGTTATCCACAAGGGCGTTCTCGAACTGGGACCTGTTCCCGCCCTTGAGGGCTATTTCCGCAAAATGTACGCTGATTGCCTCGGAAGCCAGATGAAACACCCGTAAACGGAATGGATTAGATTATGTGATTAAGGGTATTTCATAATTAAAGCTTAACACCTGGCCCGCTAGCGCCGTAGTGAATGATTGCCGAAGTCAAATCGCACACTGCCGACGTGGCGCAAGTCAAATTTATGTCCACGTCTCCTTTGTTTGCAGAAAGAAGGCAACGAAGCGCCGCACTAATGAGAAAACAGTTGGCATTGACTAGCTGCACACTTGCTTCTGGACTTCCCTGTAGGACGTCACCGGGTGGCATTCCTCCTTGAGCGTGGTGATGTAGGCGCAGGCCTGGATTTTCGGCGGCACGGCCACGGAGACGTTGCACGAGGGCCTCTTCTGGTTGATATCCATTCCGTACATCTGCTGGAAATCGAATGTCGCGGTCTCAAGGGGAAGTATGGTCTTCTTCACCGGGTTCTGGTTGAACACCATCCTATCAGTTTTGAATGTCGCTGCCACGGACCAGTCCGCGGTTTTCTGCGGGTCCATGTTCGTGATGTTGACCGAACAGCGCGTCATGCCCTGGGAACAGTAATAGGATATGCAGTTCCCGAAGGCGTCGGTTGCGGCGCACAGGCTTTTGTCCACGCAGATTTCACTCTTCGCGGTGTTGCTGACGCTGTAGTTCAGCACGACCGTGTCGCACACCTGCCCCATGCTGGAGACGTTCTGGCACGCGGTATCGTTGTAGGGCTCGTTTGTGACCACGGTCCTGCACGAGGAAGTATTGGCCACGCTGTTGTTTTCCTGAGGCGGGGCGGCCGGAGAAATGCAGCCCAGGACGAGCGCTAGCGCAAAAACCACGCCGAGAATGCGGACGAATTCCAGATAACCACCCAGGCACTATCCTCCGCGATGGTTTATATTGTTTATGGAGAAAGTGAAATCGTGATCGACATGGACGCGAAACGTCTCGCCCTGTTGTGTTTCGGGCTTCTCATGGCGTTCGCGCCGCTCTCCTTCGCACAGGCCGCGGGGACGTTTTCCTGCCCCTCGGGCCAGACCGAGGATTTGCAGTGCGCCGCAAGCTGCTGCTCTCAGCATGGAGGGGTTTATTCCTACATGGACCAGACCTGCGAGGTGGCGACCACGGCGCAGTGGAACAGCACGCTACAGTGCGAGCAGCAGAGCAGCTGCTGCACGTCTTCCGGCGCCTCGGGTCCGGGTTCAAGCAGCGGATGCTGCGGCCCGGCCGCTTTGCTCGGGCTGGTGGTGGTTGGGGCGGTGGCGGCTGGGAGGAAGGAAAAATAAACAAAGCCGGCCAACAGGTTGCACCGGCTTATTCCTTTTTAGCGTCCTTTGCTGTGTAGAAAAGATAGTCGAAAGGCAGGCCGAGCCCGACAAAAGGCAGGCTGTCGTGGTAGCTGGAATTGCCGACGTGAAGGTGCTGGTGTGGCATTATCACAAGAGATTCACCGGCGCTTTCAGGCATCCCCATGCGCGCGCAGAATTCGCGGAGCGCGCCCCTTACGACACTGAATGTTGCCTCGGTGGAATTGGTTTTCTGCGAATCCGTGACCTCGCGGTAAACCGTGTCCACCACGGCTGTCCGCGCCTTTTTCCAACTTTCCACTATGCCCTGCCTCTGCCTGGGAAGCGCACGGACGACGTCTTCAGGCGCCGGCCTGCCCTCGATCGCGTTCCGTACCATGGCGCAGCCGAGGCTCAGAAGGAAGAGCGCGGCATTGGTAAGGGACGGCTTTCCGGTGTCCTTCAGCACCTGTGGCGTGAATATCTGCCAGGCAGGGATTTCCGGGAAATAGCGTTTTGCGCAATCGCAGACCGAGGACTGCGTTCCGTTTGACAGTATCGCGATAAGGAGGCCGCGCTCTGTCGCCGCCTCGACAATCCCCTTCTGCTCCGCGGTGACGTACCAGGCTTCCGGACTGCTGCCGGAAATTCTTTTCTGGATTTCCCTTCCCATGTTCACGAAACGCTCGACGCCCAGGTCGTGGTTTCCCCGCCCGAGACTGTCAATCAGAACACCGACATGGCCCGGGCCTCCGGCGCAGATTTCGGATATGACATAGTTGTTTACCATCGTCCAGCGCGATGCCGGATGCTGGAGCATGACTGGCATGCGCTCGAGAAGTATGTCTGTTTTCCGGTAGTAATGTATTGAAAATGCCGCAACCACATCAGCCGCTTTCTCAGCGAATAGGTTTTCCAGCAGCTCAATGCGGTCACCGCATCCGTTTTCCCTGAGCACGCTCCTGAAAGCGCTGTATATCACGTCGTTCAGGCCCCTTTTGGGAAGCAGGAGCGTGCAATGCAGGTCAAAACTCGCGCTCCGGTAGCGGATGTCCCTGAGGCGCTCGATTACTACAGCGGCAGTGCACTCGCCGGTTTCATCCTCCAGGACCGGCGGGACGTCTATTTTTTGGATGCCGCCCGACGTCCGGACGGATAATCGCCCGAAAGACAGCGGCTTTTGGCCGGGTTCTTCCACGGTTCCCTGGTCCGGATTCAAAAGGACGTGGAACAATGAAACCGGCCCCGCTTCATCGGCAATGGGCATGGCCGCCCTCAGAAGGTCCGGTTTGCTGTCCGCAACCGCGACCACGCCCGCCCCGTTGACGCCGACCCATTTGTTCGGGTAGTGCTGGCCGAGGTATTCCATGTGATGCCTGGCCCAGTCATAGCCGGCACGTTCGGATTCATCAAGACGGCCTGGAGAAAGCAGCCTTCTTTGTATGCGTTTTTTGTGCAGATTTATCACTCTCCGTATTGGTGGGGCGTCGGTTTTTTATACTGTTTGTCTAAAAGTTAAATAATGGCAGGGACTAGGGTAGCTGCACTTGTGAAAAAATTGCGCATGGCCGAGATCAAGGCCGCAGACCTCGCCATGGCCAATACCGCAAACGGGCTAATGCTGCTGAGGAATGAGCTGTGCAGGTTCAAGAACAGGAACGAAACCGAGCTGGTGCGCGAGCGGGGAACCTGGCTGGAGAGGAACCTGAGGGAGCTGGAAGGCACGTTCGCCTGGGAATTCGAGCAGAAGAAAAGGTATGGGAAAGACAGATACGAACTTGACGGGGCAATGGCATTATTTACGTATGTCGGAATAACGGTCGGCGGGATATTTATTTTTGCGAGGCTTGCGGACGCATTGGTCTCTGCAGGCAGCCACCAGAACGAGGGTGCCGACATCATGGGCGCGGCTGGAATCGTGACCCTGGCGTGCTCCTTGCTTTCCAAGGTGGTTGGGAAGGTGCTTGGCCGGAAGCTCGATTTCGAGCAGGCCAGGTCCGAAGCCAAGGGAATTGTCAGCGAGTCTGTTGGAAAAGCGCGGGCCATACTGGAAGGGACCGAAAATCGGGCTGAAGCAGCAGCGCAGGAATAGTCCTTATTATTATGATGAAAATTCGCCGAGACCCATTTGCCCTTTCGGGCAAAGGTCCCCGGCTACTGCTTCTCTTAAGTATTCACGCCGAGGAGGTGATTTGAACACCTAATCCACGAGGGAACACGCTATCTGGCGGATGCCAGTTCCAGGCGTGCGCACTACCGGGTTTCACCACATCGCTGGACACCAGCAATGCGATTATGCGACCTCGGCATAAAATGCTGAGGCACGCGGACGAAGTCCGCGAACACCTCGGCACAAAATTCAACCTGCCTTTTTGTATCGATGTTCAAAATATAAACCTTGCTCTGTTTCGCTTGCCGGAGCAGCCAAGTATTTTAACTCTTGCCAGCCATGAAATGATTGGTGGGGTTCCTATGTCTCTGAAACAAACGGATAGCGAGATTTATGGTCTGATTTCCAGCGAGCTCTCTTACCAGCAGTCCACCCTCCGGCTCATAGCGTCCGAGAACTACGC
This sequence comes from uncultured Microcaldota archaeon, assembly GCA_903835385.1. Classification (GTDB taxonomy): domain Archaea; phylum Micrarchaeota; class Micrarchaeia; order Anstonellales; family Bilamarchaeaceae; genus CAILMQ01. The sequence goes on from CAILMQ010000054.1 coordinate 17,633, forward strand.
CTCAAAAGCGGTCATGGAGGCGACAGGCTCCGTCCTCACCAACAAGTACGCGGAGGGCTATCCGGGAAAGAGATACTATGCCGGCAACAGGCACATAGACCAGGTTGAGGCCATTGCCATAGAACGCGCCAAAAAGCTCTTCGGCGTCTATCATGCCAACGTCCAGCCGCATTCCGGGGCGAGCGCGAACTTCGCCGCCTTCTACGCTTTCCTCCAGCCCGGGGACAAGTTCATGGGCCTTGAGCTGGCACAGGGAGGGCACCTCACCCACGGCTCTCCGGTGAATTACTCCGGAAAATGGTTCAAGCCGGTCGCCTACATGGTCGACCGCGAGACCGAGGCATTGGACTACAATGCCATAATGAAGAAGGCCAAGGAGGAGCAGCCGAAGCTGATAATCTGCGGCTACACCGCATACCCGCTCATAATAGACTTCAAGGCGTTCCGCGAGACATGCGACGCTGTCGGCGCGGTTCTCATGGTGGACATCAGCCATTTCGCGGGGCTGGTCGCAGGCGGGGCGTATCCGAGCCCCGTGCCTTATGCGGACATAATAACGTCCACCACGCACAAGACGCTGCGCGGGCCGCGTGGCGCTATGATGATGGCTCCGGAAAGGAACGCGCAGATCATGGATAAGGCCGTGTTCCCGGGCACGCAGGGCGGGCCGCTGGAGAACGTGATTGCGGGCAAGGCAGTGTGCTACCACGAGGCGCTACAGCCAGAATTCAAAACGTATGCGGGGCAGGTCGTGAAAAACGCGAAGGTGCTGGCGGACGAGCTGGTCGCCTCGGGCGTGCGGCTGGTCGCGGGAAAGACCGAAACGCATTTGATACTCGTGGACCTCACGCCCAAGGGCATAACCGGCAAGGAGGCGCAGGTCGCCCTTGAGGAAGCCGGCATAATAGCCAACAGAAACATGATCCCCTTTGACAAGCAGAAGCCGTTCGTGACCAGCGGCATGAGGTTCGGCTCCGCGGCGCTCACCACCCGCGGGATGAAGGAGGGGGAGATGAAGCACACCGCGTCCCTGATCGTGAAGGTGCTGGAGAACCCGAACGACAGCGAGCTGAAGCTGAAAGTCAGGAAGGACGTGGAGGAACTGTGCGCGGGGTTCCCGATATATAAGAATTAAAGATACTTTCATGTAGAAGAACGACACCTGACTGCCGGCGCAGCATTTGAAAGTCATGTGGCTGCGCCTCCTTTGTGGGCAGGAAGAAAACAACGGTTTTCTCGTAATGGGAAACCAGGCTCCAAAAACAGTCGCGGCCATTTCGTGCGCCTTGTCGGCGCCCGATGTCCGCTCGCTTCGCTCGCGGCCATGGTCTACCGGTATGATTCCAGCTTCCCAAGCTGGCGATCCGGGTTCAATTCCCGGTGGCCGCATCCCATTACTTTTGACTTCTGCTTCTCTTCGGGCAACACAAGGTCTGCGTATCAAATATTATGCGTATTAATTTTCCATACACAGACCTTGTGAAAGTAAAGGGGTCGCACATGTTCGCTTTGAGCGAACATGGCGCGCATTGCCCGATTGCGGGCAATAGCGTGGTCAAAAGCCCTGAGGTTTGACTCTAACTCGAACAAGCGGGCCGCAATCATTTATTTCCGGCTCGCGCTCGCCCATTGAATGAAGAAGAATAAGGAAAAATAAAATCAGGAAGTTAATCCATGGCCCCTTTCTTCTGGAAAAGCCTGACCATCTTGCCCTTCACGGTGACGGGAATCGGCACAGCGACCTCCAGGAGCTCCACGGTTATCTCGTCCTTGGCGTCGTCGTGCTGTGTCACCCTCGCGCGCTCCCCCTTGAACGGGCCGGATATCATCTCGACCATGTCCCCGACCTCTATGGTGAGGGCCGGCTGCTTGGTGATGGTTATGAGCTTCTTTATCTCCTCGAGGGTTATGGGGGTCCTGAGGAAGCCCTTGACGTGCTTGACCTTTTGGATGAGCTTCACCACGGTGTTCTCCTCGGGAGCCTCCACGAAGAGATAGCCCTTCACCGCGTCTATGTGGATTATGGAGTATATCCCCAGCCGCTCCGCCCTGGACTTTTTCACGAGTATTTCGGAGAGTATCTTTTCCTGCCCGGACGTTACCCTTATTGTGAATATCATATGCGCACCTCAGAATGTGTTGAGCACTATTGAAAGTACCAGGCCCAGCAGGCCGAACGACACCATGCCGAATGCCGTGACCTTCGCGACCATCTCGAACTCCTGGGCGGTCGGCTTCCTGGCGATATGCAATATCCTGATGCATCTGCGTATCAAATCCACCGTGTCCAAACAATCACCGTCATCCTATAAGGTCGAGGTCGAGGTTCTCGACCTCCACGTTGCCGTCCTTCGGCACGTAATCGTACTTCGGGAATTTCACTCCGGCGAGCACGACCAGCACTCGCATGGAAGATTTTTTTATGTTTCCCTCCACCCTCGCGCCCCAGATTATGTGGGCGTTGGGGCTTATGCGCTTGGAGGTCTCGGCCACTATGTACTCCGCTTCCTTGAGCGTCATGTCCTCGCCGCCGATGACGTTTATCAGCGCCCTGCTGCTCGAGCTTATGTCCGCATCCAGCAGCGGGGAGGTCAATGCGGTCTCCACCGCCACCCTTGCGCGGTCCTCGTGCTTCGCGTCCAGCGACGCCTCGCCCAGGCCTATGGCGGCGAAACCCGCCTCGGACAGTATGGTCTTCAGGTCCGCGAAGTCCACGTTGACCAGGCCGGATTTCGTCACCAGCTCCGCGATTCCTTTCACCGAGCCGGCGAGCACCTCGTCGCAGACCTTGAATGCCGTGTTCAGCGGCAGGTCCGGGACCAGGTTGAGGAGCTTGTCGTTCTTGATGACTATGAGGGTGTCGGTCTGCTTGCGCAGCTTGTCCAGGCCCTGGAGCGCATTCTCCATGCGGATTTTTCCCTCTGACGCGAATGGAAGCGTGACCACGGCCACGGTGAGCGCGCCCGCCTTCTTCGCGGCTTCCGCGATGATGGGTGCCGAGCCGGTGCCCGTGCCTCCGCCCATGCCGCAGGTTATGAACACCAGGGACGCATCACCAATGGCGGCCTTTATGTCCTCTATGGACTCCTGGGCGGCCTTCTCGCCCACTGCCGGGTTCGAGCCTGCCCCCCTTCCCTTGCTGACCTGCTTGCCCAGTATTATCTTCTTGTTGGCGCGCACCCTCAGCAGGTGCTTGGCATCGGTGTTCATGGCTATGAGGTTGACGCCCGAAGTGCCGAGGTCGAAAAGCCTGTCCAAAGTGTTGCTGCCGCTTCCTCCGGCGCCCACGATGTATATCCTCTGCTTGGTCTCCTCTATGAACTTGAGGATTTCCTCGTCGTCGCTGAGCGCCTTTGCTTCCTGAGGCTCTGCCGCGGCCTGCGCTGTGATGGCCGGCTCTGGGGCCGATGGTCCGGGGATTGGTTGCGGTTGTGTTGCGAATTGTTCCTGCACTGCATCACCTGCCGGTAGAAGGAGTACGGTAGAAGTTTGACTAATCAGTTTTATAAATATATATGGACATACCTCCTATTGTTAGCGGCCATAGGAGGGGGGAAACACCTGATCCCATCTCGAACTCAGAAGTTAAGCCCTCTCACGGCGTTGCTTGTACTGCCCTATGGGCGGAAACGCGCGCTGCTGCTGACACTTTCTACTTCACTTCAGTATTCTCCTTATCTCATGTCATTCATCGTTTTCTTACTGTATTCTCATCGTTCGTCGTCTTAAGTTTTACTAATGCTCCGAAAGTCGTGTGGTGCTTGACTAATGCAGCGGGGTTGACTCGTGCAACTGCAACATTTAACTGCATTTCCCCGCTAACTTTTGCCATGGACTTCTTTGAAACCGTGAACAACCGGAAGTCGGCCAGGGTTTTCCAGGACAGGAAACTGGACCCGAAGCTTCTGCTCAAGCTGCTGGAGACATTGAACCGCGCGCCTTCGGCAGGAGGCCTGCAGGCTTACAGGGTGTTCGTGGTGAGAACCATGAAAACCAGGGAAGACCTTGTCATAGCGTGCATGGAACAGGATTGCGTGGCGCGCGCTCCTGCAGTGCTCGTCTTCTGCGCTGACAAAATGCAGTCAGAAGCCAGGTATGCCGAGCGGGGCTACGAGCTTTATGCGATTCAGGACGCGACCATCGCGGCAGCCTACTGCCAGCTCGCGGCAACCGCGCTCGGGCTCTCGAGCGTGTGGGTCGGCGGATTCGACCCGCTGGAAGTGTCAAGAATATTGAAGCTGGGCGAGCACGAGGTTCCGGTCGCGGTGATTCCAATAGGCTATCCTGCGGAGACTCCGGAACGGACCCCAAGGAAAGATTTGAAGGAGATTGTAAAGGAGATTTGATGGCAGCCGGAACCATGGGCGAAAAGGAGCGCGCGAAAAAAGATATTGAAAAGCTCGAGCGCATCCTCGCGGAATTCAGGAAGCTCGGGCTGGATACGAAATACCCGCAGGTTACGGAATGGGCGCAGAATTATGCGCAGGACGCGAAGCACTATTATGACAAGGGGGACTATTTCACCAGCTTCGGGGCGGCGAACTACGCCTACGGGTTCATTGACTGCGTGCTCGTGATTGAGGGGAAGAAGGACGAGGCGAATGTTTTCTGAAGAAGAGGCGATGAGGCCCAAGAAATCCCTGGGCCAGAACTTCCTAATCGACCAGAACATACTGCGCAAGGAGGCGAAGCTGCTCGACCCGCAGGGCAAGACGGTTCTGGAAATCGGCCCGGGTGACGGCAGGCTGAGCGAAAAAATACTCGAGCTCGGGCCGGACAGATTGTTCGCAATAGAAAAGGACAAAAGGATGTGCGAGCTTTTGGGCGAAAAATTCAAAGGCAGCAATGTCACGCTGATTGAAGGCGACGTGCTCGAACTCGAGCTTCCGGAAGCTGACGTCGTCGCAGGGAACATCCCATATTACATCACGTCGCAGATTATTTTCAAAATCGCGAGAATGAAATACGAGCGCGCGGTCCTCATTGTCCAGAAGGAGTTCGCGCAAAAGATGGCAGCCAAATCGAAAGACAAAAATTACGGCCGCCTGTCCGTCACCGCGCAGCTCGCGTTTGACGTTGAAGTCGTGCAGCTCGTGCCGCGCCACCTTTTCCGTCCGGTCCCGAAGGTGGATTCCGCAATGATAATCCTGAAGCCGACCGGAAAAACACTCACGCAGTTCCAGGAGAACGTAATCCGCTGCCTTTTCACGCACAAGAACAAGACAGTGCGCAACGCGCTGCTCGATTCAAAGATGTTTGATAAAGAGGAGGCGGGCGAAGAAAAGCTCGGTGCGTTCGCGAAACGCAAGGTCCGCACGCTCGCAAAGGAGGAAGTGCTGGAGATAGCGGGACTGCTCCAGTGAGATCAGTTTTCCACGGGGGCGCTTTTAGCTGGTTTGTCGCCTTTAGCCAGCTTGCCGCTTTTGCCTGCCTCGCATTCCGAAGCGGCGTGGATATGCCCGTTCATCATGGACGCCAGCTCCATGTAGGCGGTGAACGAAGGCGCGGCAGGGTCTTCAATGCGCATCACCGAAGCTGCCAGCCTGGCATGGCGTTCTGGGATGGTCAGGCCATCCACGACCTCCATTTCGGCATTCTCCCTGACGCTCACCAGCCCGCTGCCGGACCCGAAAACCTTGCTTGCACGCCTCTCGTCTTCCTGCGCATCGGACAGTGCCCAGAGCGACATGGCCTGGTGAAGCTTGTGGCCGACCTGCATGGACCTGAGCCCGCACTCGTCATCTGATATAAGCTTGTGGTTCGCCAGGTCCGTCATCAAGCTCCCGGCATGCCGGTATGCGTTATACAGCATGTTGAACGAAAGGAGCGCGTCGTTGTCCAGCACCTCGAACGAAATGGGCGGGCATTGCAAAAAGAACTTGGTCGGCTCGGGAATCAGCGACACTATCTTGGGGCTCGGAACTTCAGGTATGGCAATTACCGGTATGGCTATGAGCGGCATCAGCACGATTGGCCCTGCCCCGGGAAGCATCCTATTGAGCGGAAGTATGATGCATGTGCATACTGAAAAGTAGCACTCCACTCCGAGCGTCCTGAGTACTGATATGGCAAGCGTGGTGAGATCGGTCGATTCCACCTGCCTTGCCATGCCTTCGTTGAATTGCACGGCACCGACCGATGCCACTTCCCCTGCGGTTTCCGGATAGTGCTTCCGCCAGCTGCCTTCCGGCGAATCGTTTAGGATGAACGGAACTTCGAGCTTGGACCTGAACCGGAAGCCTTCAGGGAGTTTGTCCTGCGGCAATAGGGTACGGATGGTGGTTTCTACTTTGTCCTTTTTGGAGGAGCCTGGGGCTATCTTCTGCACATGAGCCACGATTTCCGCGAACGCAGGCCCATCGCCCGAGAACGGCCCTTCAAGCTTCAGCCTGTCTGGCCCGAGCTGCCCCCACAGCGTCCTCATGTGCTCATTCTGCGCGCCCTTTTTCCAGACGGGCAGGAAGAAAACTGACTTTCCCATAGTTATCACATGTTACTTTGTTTTTCAGTCCAAACGGTCCGGCGTTTTGCCCTTTTTATCGGCCACGCATTCCGAAGCAGGATGCAGGTGCCCGTTCATCATATGCATTGGCCCGCTCACGTACTCCTCGAACTGGGGCATGCAGCATGTGTGCCTGAAGGTGGCTTGTGTAAACTCAAGGAAGCCGGCCTGCGTGACGTCCATGCTCGGGGATGCGTCCATCATGCGCCTGAGTTCCTCGCAGAGCATCACCGAGGAGGCCATCTGGATATGGCGGCGGGGGTCGGTTATTATATTCACGGCACTCCGCCCTTTTGTCTCCCTGTAGCTCCTTGGCCCGCTCTTTTCGTCCAGGCCGAAAAGCTTCCTTGCGTAAGCGGCTTCCGCCTGCGCATCGGACAATTCCCAGAGCCTCGTGCCTTCGTAAAGCATGTGGCCGATATGCATTGACCTGAGCGCTGGCTCGTCATCTGACCCAAGCTCATGCCTCGCCATGTCCGCCATCAGCGCCCTGGCATGCCTGCACGCATCACGCAGCTTGATGAGCGAGAGCAGCGCGTCGTTATCCAGCACCTCGAAGAAGGCTGGCGGGTACTTTGAAAAAAATCCCACCTGGTTGTGGAGCAGGGTCGCGAACCCGAAATCATCGCCCGCAGGCAGGATTATCATGGGCATGGTCGTGGGGACGCCGTCCGGTTGAAACGCGCTGCAGTGGGATATTGAGAAATGGCACTCCACGCCGAGCATCCTGAGCACGGACACTGCAAGCATGGTAATCTCGGTCGGCTCTGTCGGCCTTGCCTGGAACCCCTGGAATTCCACTGCCTGGGCGGATGCCACAGCTCCGGCGTTTTCCGGATACTTCCGCCACCCGCGTTTCCTGGGGCCGTCTACTATGAACGGTATTCCAAGCAGTGACCTTTCCAAAGGCAGGGCATCCTCAGGGAGCCAGTTCTGGGGCTTGAGGCTGGCCCTGGCCGCAGCCAGCACGGTGCTTTCGCTGGCGCGGGCTATTGCCTGCACGCAGCGCGCGAGGGTCTCCACCTCGCCTCCCCTGTCCGAAAACGGGCCTTCCAGGCTGAGGCTGTAGCGTCCGAGTTCTTGTTTCAGCCTGCGCATCTGGGCGGCTGCCATCGCCTTGCCAGTATCAGGCATGAGGAATACTGACTTTCCCATAAGTATTGTATTGTTTGGAAAGTTATAAAAAGTCGAGTAAAGTAGCGACTATTGTTATTTTTTATTCCGAGAACTCCTCGGCTTCGTAAACCTCGAACTCGGTTTTCCGGTCCTTCCAGGCATCAGGCGCCAGTCCCGCCTTCATGCTAAGATGCGATAGGAACTCCTCCTTTTTCGGCAGCTCCTCCCAGACCGCTGGCAGGAAAGTCGCCCTTGCCCAGCCTTGTTTTAGTATGAGGCCGTGCCTGCCTGCCACGAGCTTTTTGAGCAAATCGTCCGGGCCGCTGACCGGAAGCGGCACGGGTTTGGTGAGCACGGATATGCTTATGGTTATTTTCCCGAACTCCTGCTTCGTTAGCCCGTTGAACCTCGGGTCGTTGAACGCGGAATTGATTGCGTTGTCCGCCACGTCCATGACCAGGGGACGGTGCGCCTCGAGCGAGCCGATGCAGCCGCGCAGCTCCTTCCTGATGCGCAGCGTTACGAAGCACGCGCCGTCCTCGATGAGCCGCTTTGACGGGACTTCTGTAGGCCTGATGTCCGGCACGTCTCCCTTCTCGAGATAGTTCTTTATCGAATCGCGCGCGAGCGCGAGAAGGAATTTTTTCTCTTTTTCGTTGAGCTTTTCCGCCATGGTTTCACTCCGCTCCTGAGAACGCGTAGCATCCGTAGCCCACGACCGCGTCCTTCGTTCCCGCCGTGTCCCCGGAGTTCCGATAATCCAGCATCTTGCCCTTCCATTTCCTTTTTTTCGCGATGTGCATGAGCGTGAGGATTCCGGTCCTGCCGCAGGCATCGCCGCTGCGCTCCATTGTTGGGATGTCCAGGGCCGGAACCGCCTTGTTGCATATGGAATCCAATTGCTTCGCGCGCTCGTAGGGGTTGTAGTGGCTGAGGTCCGAACTGGCGATGATTAGCGTTTCGGCGTCAACCGCCTTTTCCAGCGTTTGCGCGAGTGCGGAGGGAGACACTTCCCCGCAAAGCAGCGGGTATATGGTGAAATCCTTTTTCATGACGCTCTGGAGGAACGGAAGCTGGACCTCGATGCAATGCTCCTGGGCATGGGCTTCTGGAATGGTTTTGATAATGTCGGTTTTCCCGATTTCCGATGCGAGCGAGCCTGCCTTCACCATGCCGAGCGGAGTCTGCCACGCGTCCGCGCCCGCCTCCGCCGCGCCCAGGAATCCGGCGTAGTGCGACGGCCCGAGTATTATTATCCTGGACGGCTGCCTGGAGAGCCCTGCGAGCATCTTGTAGCCGAATGCGGCCACGGGACCGGAATAGACATAGCCGGCATGGGGCTCCACCAGGGCCCTGAGCCTGCCCTCAGTTTTGGCGTTGCCCGCCTTCTCCAAATAGTCCCTTATCATGCTCCTGAGCTCTTCGGGCTCGTCAGGATAGAACGCGCCGGCCACCGCGGGCCGCCTCGTATGTGCTTCCATGCCATCTCCTTGAGAAAACAGGAGAATCATTGTTTTTAAATATTTGCTGAATAAACTGAGAAGAAGGTGACTCCCATGACAGCGTGTCCGAACTGCCACGTATACAAAGGCATATTCTCAGATATGAAACAAAACAAGGAAGGCGTGTTTGTCTGCCCTTCGAACCCGGTGCACAAGTTCAAGAGGGACAAGGACGGCAACTTCCACTCGCTCTGAGACATTCTGAGAAAAACACATAAGGAGAATTAGAGCCGGGCCCACGCTCCCGAGTGGAACCCGGCCGACCTAAACTGGGCAAAAAAAGAGCAGCCAATATCCCGAAGAGTGGGTGGGCGGGGCCGCCTTTAGCAGACGGCCCATGGCGGGCATTCCTTGACCTCCGTGCGATTGAGCAACGCGAACAAATCAACGTCCTGCGGGCGTGAGCGCGCCTCGTCATGGACAGGCGGTTTCCTCGTCCCCGGGCCGCCCCGTTCCGCAGCCAACGTGTCTATTCTCTTTTGTTGCTCCAGGACCATTGCCAGCAGCATGGATTCCGACAGTTTCATGTTTCCTGCGCGGGCGCACGCTCCTGCGTGCTCCCTGGCATAGCCGAGCAGCTTGTCAAATACGCTTTGGTAGTCCTGCTGAAGCGCTTTCCTGTATTCCATCAGGGATTCCATTTCGTCTCTTGCCGCGGCGCGGCGCTCCGATTTCTTCCTGTCCATCCAATCACCCTCCGTTTCATGAATATGAAGAGGCCCGAATTCAAGGCCCCAACCGTTTTTTGTCAGGCAAATACGCCCAAAAGGTTCAGAACAAGACAGGTTTTCCGGGCTTTATAAAGGATTTGCAGGAGGGTGGATTTCCGCGGGAAACCCATTTCTGCGGCAACGCCATGAAAAATGCCAATAAACCATAAATAGTATAAACCTGTGCTATCTAATCATAATACGTGGAGGCATGAGGACCACAGTACATTCGCGCGAACTTGCTGCCGGCATGGAAAGGCAGAGGCGAAAGGACAGAATCAGGCAGAGGAATCTGGCAAAGGGAAAACAACTGATGCTCGGTGGCGTTAACGCGGACCATATCTACGGCGTGGACGACCAGGGCAGGCACGTGGACCTGAAAGTCACCATGGAGGACTGGAAGGTGGTGCTCGGATTCAGGAGGGAACTCGTTTCCGGAGTGGACGACACGTTCGTGGAAGGTGACCCCGTACCCAGGACCACGGTGCTGTCCACCACTGACATATACCACGCTGTCAGGGCCATGAAGCACATCCGCCAGAGGCACGCAAAGGAGCGCAGGCGCAACGAGGAACTGTGCCGGAACATAGACGAGCTCCATGGCATGCTATACGCGAGTGGCAACCTGTTCAATGACAATCGGCTCGGCGAAATATATGACATGCTGAAGGCTTACGACGCCGAAATGTCAGAAAGCACCTCTGCCTACAAGCTGCTCGCCAGCCGGAAAATGGGGATTGCCCTGGAGAAGCTGAAGCAGGCGATGTGGGAACGCACCGCATTCAGGAGAAGGAGCAGCATAACCCAGGCGTGCGCTCTGCTCACCGCGTTCAAGAGCAGGTACCTCTGGCGCGAGCGGCAGACTACGAGAATTGACGATTACGACCGGGTGAGGGAGGACGGCCTGCGCGCAACCAGGGACAAGCGGCTCAAAAGCGTGCTTTCCCACCTTGCAGCAAAGCTTGAAGGCCACGAAGGGCTCGGTGTCGCATGCACCCTGGTCTCGGACCGCGTGATGATAAGCGCCATGCGGGTGGCGAAGGCGAAGATAGCGACGGGAAAGCACGAGGACGCGCTGGCGATAATCATTGCCTGCGGCAAGGCACTCAAAGGCGAGTGGTTCAGGGGGCAGCTGCGGGGGGCATATAAATTTGTGGCGGAATCCAGAATAAGCGGTCCGATTGGCTGGAGGGAGGAGGCGAGGGACATGCTGGAGGGATTCGCCCGGCTTCTGGGCCAGCGGAACACCAGGTACATGCTCACGGAGCTGAGAAAAACCAAAGACGCCTACCTGGAAGGGGACGGCGGGACGCTTGCCTGGATGGAACACGGCAATGCGAAGATACGCCAGGCGCTTGCCGGAGACCCGCTCCGCAGGGCGCTCGCATGGGTGGAAGAAGTGAAAAAGGAGGCTGCGGGCACGCAACTGGAAAGCCTGTACAGGGAGCTGACCATGCAAAACAAGGACGTACCAGGAGACACGCCAGCAAGAAATGAACTTCTCAGAGAAGCCGGGCTCGCCTATGAAAAGGCGGTAATCGCGCTCGCTAACGTCCCGCTTACTAACTAGACGTCTACTTCACAGAGTACCCTGGTGCCTTTGAGCGCAGGGTCCAGCATCTCGTGCTCCGGGCTGAATTTCGCGCGGACCTGCACCTTTGAGCCGGGCTCCACGCCCCGCTCGCGCAAATCCCTTGAGAGCGTGGCGTAGAATTCGGGAATCACCGTGTCGTCCGCTATTGCACGGACGAGCTTGAGCGACACTTTCGTATCCAATTTGAGCGGCTTGAGCATGCGCTTTCCCTTGCGCTCGATTACAAGGTAGAACACCAGGCCGACCTTCTCGCTGGCAAGGCTCCTGTTCAGGTTCCTGCGGGAAATCATGATGTTAATAGGACGGAATCGGTTTATGATTATTCTGGTCCCAAACAATACCCATGAAAAAGACCAAATCAAGCATGTTCCACGACAGCATAGCCGAGAAATACGAGTCTGATTACAGCAGCCCGTATTGGGAACTGTACGACGAGATAACCTGGAGGATGATGAAGGAATACCTTCCCAAAAGGAAAGGCGCGGTGATTCTGGATGCTGGCGGGGGAACGGGCCATTGGTCCCGCGAACTGGCAAAACTCGGCTTCAGTGTCGTCTGCTCCGACTTGTCGGAAAAGATGCTCGAGGTCGCAAGGAAAAAAGCCAGGGAAGAGAAACTGGACAGGCGCATCGGGTTCGTGCATGCGGACATAACCGATTTGTCATGCTTTGAGGACGGATTGTTCGACATGGTCATTGCCCAGGGCGACCCGGTCGGATTTTGCGGCAACCCGGGCAAGGCCGTAAAAGAACTTTCAAGGGTGGCGAAGAAGGGCGCGTACGTTTGCGTTTCCATAGACGGGTTTTACTCGACGCTCTCGAACCTCCTGGCGGCCAAAGATTACGAAAAGGTGAGCAGGTTCATCAAAACCCGGGTTGCGGAATTCCACGGTTCCTTTCCTGCGCATCATTTCACGGTCAGCGAATTGAAGGAATTGTTCAGGAAAAACAGGCTTGAGGTAAAAAGGATGGCCGGCAAGCCGGTCCTTTCCTTCAACATGGCGCAGGAAAGGCTCGAGAAGATGCTTTCAGACAAGAAATTCTACAGCAAGGTTCTTGAGCTGGAATTGAAATTCAATTCCGAGCCGTCCATTGTCGGCTCAAGCAGGCATATCGAAGTGATTGGAAGGAAGAGATGACAGTGGGAAGACTTATGAAAATCAGGGCCGCCCTGGAAACCGAAGGGGATAATTGCTATACCCGGCATTCCGCTTTCATTTAAAATCTTTATCAGCATATCTTTATAATAAAAATAACCTAGTTGGGCGGGCGCATGCGATGAGGCATAAAAACAAGAAGCTAAACACAGGGGACTGCCTGATATTTCCGAGGTTCATCCCCAGGACCGGCCCTGACAAGGACCTGCGGGGGCTTGCCGAACTCCTGCTTTCGACACAAGCGCATGCGAAAGAGAGCGACGGCTCCGCGTTCTCCTTCGTACGGGGCTCCACTGTGAGTTCATGGGACGGGGCGCTCAACCAGGCGCACCGTTGCAGCGACATAGACCTCATAGTCGCGGATGGAGGAGGCAATTATGTCAGGAAATTCGAGCAACTGATGCCCGGGCGCAGCGGGGAGATACGGATCGCCATGGATGTCAGGCATGTCAACCTGGGAATGCTTGAGCGCGAATACGCCGGCACGGGATTTAAGGGGGTCAAAAGGTGCATGGAGCTGACGCACGATTCCCATCCTCTGACAAATCCCGCGGCGTATGCTCATTATCGCCAGAACGCTCTGCTGACTTTTTTGAGGATAGGCCTCGGTGATTTCGGCTCGCCTTCCACCATGACGCCGAGCGGGGCAATGGCTGCGATCAACCAGGGGAAGCTCCGGATAAACCCGCTCAGGTGGTGGAGCATACAATACGCCTTCATGGACTCTACGACTGCGCGACAGAACGTAGCCCGCTACTACGAGGACGTCGAGCGGATGATGTATGACACTTTCAACCGCTCGGGAAGTGCCGGCGCGGAAGATTTATACCGCGTTCCAAATGGCTTGGCACTCGGCAACCTGGATGTGTTGGGTGCGAGCGCCGGCTTTTTCATGGGGAGGATATTGGAGAAATTGCACAGCAAGCCCATGATTTCCTCAAACGACTGGGGAAAGATAGGGAATAAGTTGAGGAGCCTCGTTTCCGGCGTCTTCAATGGAAAGCACGACATTTATTCCATATTCCGGGATTCGGAAAACGACATCGAACACGCCCGGGACCGCCTTCGCACGAGAGCCGGGGGTGGCTCCGTGTGACTGCGCTTTCATTTTCCGTAGCCGCATCTTTTTGAAAATAAAGGGCCATCGCGCGCCCTAAAAAATCAGGGCCATTGAGCGGCCTGCGGGCCGCTGCTGGCCCTAAGTCCTGAGGCAAAACCCAGGACACGGGACTCAAAACTTATGACTTAGGGCCACCCTGGAAACCGAAGGTTTCTGGGGTGCCTTTAACGAAGTTAAAGGGCCACGGCCGAGACTCGAACTCGGTTCAAGAGCTTGCTGCGGCGTATTGGTTCCTGCAAACCTCAGGGCTTTTTTCCTGGGTTTTTTGCCCGTATGAGGGCAGGAGTCAAAAAAGCCACCACAGGCTCCTATGCTACCGTTACACTACCGTGGCCAACAAATATTATGCATTAAGTGCGGATTAACTTTTTTCTTTCTTCATTTTTTAAACGTATCAGTTAGGCATGATGTAACTTGAACAGTCCGGAGCTATGGCCCGCTGAGCCTGGAGGGCAGTTTCATGCCGAATTTTTCCCTGGCGCCGTTGAGGATGCCCAATGCCGCGGCGCCGATGCAGGTCGGGCAGGGGCACTGGACGCTGGATATGGAAAATATCAATCCTATGAAAAGGCTTCCATTGCCCTTTTTCAGGATGTTGTCCGTTGAAAGGTTCATAGGAATCATTTTGGGCGGAATTGCTTATAAACGAGCACGGCAAAGAAAACGGCTATCAGCACCATGACAACCGCACCACCTGCGGCCAAGTCCAGGTAGTAGGCAAGGACCAGGCCAGCTACGACCGATGCGACGCCGATGGCCGCCGCGAACGCGATTGCCTGCCGGAATCCCCTGCAAAAAAGCAGGGCGGTGGATGCGGGTATGACTATGAAGGATGAGACGAGCAGGATTCCTACGATGCGCATGGAGAGCACGACCGCGACTGCGGTGAGCACCACGAGCAGGTTGTTGAGGTTCTCCACCGGCAGGCCCGCGGCGCGGGCGGATTCCTCGTCAAAGGTTATGTAGAACAGCTCCTTGTAGAAGAGCAGCAGCACTACGATGGTCGCGATGCCCACTCCGGCGATGACGAGTATGTCTGCCTGGCTCACCGCAAGGATGCTTCCGAACAAATAGGAGAAAAGGTCCGCATTGAACCCGTGCGCCACGCTTACGATGACAACGCCGATGGCAAGGCCGAAGGAAAAGAACATGGCGATTGCCGCGTCGCCATAGACTTTCATCTGCTTGAGCTTCTGGATGCCGAGCGCAGCCAGCACCGAAAATACAAGCGCCGAAAACAGGGGATACACCCCGAAAAGCAGCCCAGCGGCGATTCCTCCGAACGAAATGTGCGCCAGGCCGTCCCCCACCAGGGACATCCTGCGCAGGACGAGGAACACCCCGATGACCCCGCAGAGCAGGGCGACAAGCATGCCGGCGATGAAGGCGCGCTGCATGAACCCATATTGGAGGAACTCGAGCATGATGACACCTAGTGATGATGCGGAACGGCCGCCATAGCTTCAGGATAGGCGCAGACAAGGTCCGAATCCTTGACGCCTTTTGAAACGTCATGGAATTCGACATTGATATTGACGCAGGCGAGCTTGTTCACGTACTTGCTCACCATGCCGACATCATGCGAAATCAGCACCAGGGACATGCCGAATTCCTTGTTGAGCTTCTTAAGGAGCGCATAGAAGTTATGCTGCGCCTCGGCGTCGACGCCGACCGTCGGCTCATCCAATAGGAGCAGCTCCGGCTCCCCGGCAAGGGCCCGTGCGATGAACACCCGCTGCTGCTGCCCGCCGGACAGGTCCCCGACCCGCTTGTCACGCATGCCCAGCATGCCAACCACCTTGAGGGCATTCTCAACCGCATTGTAATCCTCTTTGGATAGCTGGTGCATGAGCCCGGCCCTCTCGAACCGCCCCATGCTAGCCACTTCGAACACTGTCGCGGGGAAGTTCTGGTCGAAATTCGTCGCCTTCTGCGGAACGTAGCCGAGCCTGGGCCAGCCACGGAACTTCGGGATCTCCTCGCCAAAGACCCTGATGGAACCCGAATCCGGCTTCAGGAGCCCCAAAATCAGCTTGACCAGGGTCGTCTTGCCGCCGCCATTGGGCCCGATGACGCCAAGGAAATCGCCCTTTTCCATGGAAAACGTCGCACTTTTCACCGCTGGCTGGCTGCTATAGCTGAACGAAACATCCTTGAGTTCAAGTACTTTTTCAGCCAAGTTTCCACCAGACTAACTGCACTCCAAGGCAGTCTTTATTATTGGCACGTTTTCCTGCATGAGCGACAGGTAGGTCTCGTTGCGGCTCATTTCGTCCAAGGTGATGCCATGCACGGAATTGAATGTTACCGTTGTCCCGTTTATCTCATCCGCGATGGTTTGCGCGGCCTTCGGGCTGACGAGCTTCTCCACGAACACCGTGGTGACGTTGTGCTCTTTTGCCTGAGTCACAATGGAGGCGATGTCACGGGGCAGCGGCTCGGCCTCCGGGTTTATCCCTTCAATCGGAATCTGGTTGCAGCCGTACTCCTTGCAGAAGTAGCCGACCGTGGCATGCGCGATAAGGACGTCCCTCTTCCTGCATGATGCCATGGCGGTGCGGAACTCTGAGTCAAGCCCATCCAGCTTCGCCATGTAATCCGCAGCGTTCTTCTCGTAGTAATCCTTGCCTGCCGGGTCGGCATCTATGAAAGCGTCCCGTATCGCAGCGACTTGTTTTTTCGCGAGCAGCGGATCAAGCCAGACGTGCGGGTCATTGCCCGGCTCGTCGGCGTCCTTTGATACGATGAAATCAATCCCTTTGCTCGTATCCACCGCTGTCAGGTTGCTGTTATCCACCCCCTGAAGGAGCTGGGGCACCCACGGCTCCATCCCGGCACCGTTGTATAGGAAAACTCTCGCATTGCCCAGTTTCATAGCATCGGAAGGCGAAAGCTCGAACTCGTGAGGGTCGACCCCGGGCGGGATGAGCATCGTTACCTCAACGCGGTCGCCGCCGATGTTTTTCGCGAAATCATAAAGCGGGAAAAAGCTGGCTACGACCTCCAGCTTACCGCTCGAAGGCTGCGCAGGGCTGCTCGTGCAGCCAGCTAATAGAAGTGAAAGCATCAGGAAAGCCGCCAAAAACCAACCCTGTTTCATCGCACCACAAGGTAACCGCGCAACAGGTATTAATAAACTTTTGTATAAAAGTTATTAACAAATGGGGCAGCAAGCAGGCAGTCTTAATAACGAAAGGTGGATTCATGGAAATAATCAGCATGTCGCTTGACAAGGAGACTGTGACAAAACTCGACGCGATGCAGAAGAAGCTGGGCTTCAGGAGCCGCTCCAAGCTCATGCGCGCGACCATAGATTCGCTCCTCAACGAGTACAAGGTTTTGGAGGAGCTGAAAGGGCATTGCGACGCGGTATTCAATGTGACGTACAACTACAAAAAGAAAGACGAGCTTAGCCACCTGCTGAAGGAGTTCGAAGACATCATCAGGACTGAAATCCATCAGAGCCATGCGGGGATGCACCTCCGCGTGCTGATAATATGCGGCAATGCGGAACGTATCAGGGAATTGTTCTCCAAGCTGAAGGCTGGAAAGATGGTACGCTCATTGAACGTCAATCCGCTATGAATTTATGGGCGCAGCGACTCCAGCAGCCTTCTCCCGTCCCCGCAGAAGAATTCCACTTCCTTTGCCCCGGATTGGATTATGTATTCGCGCAGCTCGTGGAAATCAGCGTGGTCGCTGAGCGGGAACGCGGCGTCGGCGTCGAACCGCATGGTGAGCGCCCATCCCGTTATGGCGGCGCACAGCGTTTTCTTCCCGAAGGCGTCGGCCAGCCTTCTTGCGAAGTATCTCTTCGCGTGGCGCATGGGGACCACGGCCACGAACCTGCGGTTCATGACTTCTTCCGCCTCCTCGCTGCCGATGACAAGCCTGTCCAGCTTAACGCCGAAGCGCCCATAGACGCGGCATATCTCCTCCGTGCTTTCGTTCACGACCGGCGCGATGCCGCAGCGCTCGTTCAGTATCCTCACCATCTCCTGCGCCTTTCCTAGTTCATAGCAGCCCAGCAGGATGTTGCTGGAATCATTGGAGCGGATGAAAGACGATATCTGTTCGTATGTCTGCTCGTATCCAGGAAACTTGTACACCGGGTCGCTTCCGTATGTGGCCTCCATGATGAGCCGGTCGCATTGGGGAATTTCGGCCTTATGGCCGAACACGTTCTCCTTCAGCGAGATGTCGCCGCTATAAGCGGTCTTTCTCCCGTCCTCTTCCAGGACGAGCTGCCGCGAGCCGAGCATGTGCCCTGCATCCAGCATCTTAAGATTAACGCCGTCAGGAATCGCGCAGGCGGATTTCTCCAAACCTACGATCGCGAGCGTCTCCTCGCTGGCGATGATTTTTTTCTGCCGCCCCATGCCCGCCGAGTGGTCCTTGTGCGCATGGGAAAGGAAAGAGAAGTCGCCCTCCGGGCTGTCTAAGCCGAGAGCGAAGCCGTTGCATTGGAGGCGCATGATGCATTCTTGCGCTTAAAGGTTATATTAGTTGTGCCTTGTCCTCTTCCTGGTCGTACGAGTTCTCGATTATGCTCCGCATCGCCCTGGCGCGCTTCTCTCCCATGCCCTCCACCTTCCTGAGCTCGGCCTCGCTCGCGGTGAACAAAGTCTCCACGTTCTTGAAATGCTCCAGCAGCGCCTTTGCGAGCTTGGGGCCCACCATGGGCAGCATCTCCACGATGGCGCGCTGGTTCGCGGACGCGGTGAGCGTCTTCCTTTTCGCGAACACGCGCATCGGGGTTTTTTTGGCCAGCTGCTCGTGCTTCGCGAGGGCGTATACCAGCTCCGCGGTCTTTTCCATGCTTCTGGTGAAGAATATGCTGGCCCCGAAGTCCGAGACTATTGCCGCATATGCGCCGAGCAATGCCTCCTTGGAAATCCTTCCTTCCGCGCTCTCCCCCTCCACGACTATGGCGACGCGCGGGTAGCTGGAACTGAGATTGAAAAGCTGCGAGAAAAGCCGGCCGTCCACTATGGACTGCTCGAAATCCTGGCGCGTCTTCCTTTCCACGGCCAGGCGTCCGGAGCAGAGGAAATCGCCAACCTGGAGCTGCTTCCGCTCGACCGCGGCTCCGCTCGCAGAGAGCATCCTGTCGAATTCCGCACTCTCCCGCTGGTCTATCACGATTAGCGCGCGGGCGTCCCTGTCTTCCATCCCAGGCACCTATTTGGCCATTTTCACGTATTCCTCTATCTCGTCGAACCTTATGGAGCAGCCGGAGAACCTGATTTTGTAGAGCGCTGCCTCCAGCGCCTCGTGCTTGAGCTCGTCGAAGTGGTCGAAGTAACCGTTCTCGTAGGCGACCATCACCAGCTCGCTGGAGCGCAGCGCGGTCATGCCCTTGGTCAATGCTCCGAACTCCGTGAGCGCCTTCCGATCAAGCATGACGTTCACCTCGAACTCCTCGGCCAGGTGGTCCTTCATGCTGAAGGGCGCCTCTATGAGCATCCTTGTTGTGCGCTCGTCTATGAGTATGTGCTTTATGTCAAGGGCGCGGGCGAGGGCGAGCATCTCGGCCTCCCCGTGCTGTATAAGCTGGAGCGGCCTGCCCTGGACGTAGAATATGCCGTTCGCCATGCGCAGTATGCGCTGCGTCTGCGCCGTCACGTCCATGTCCACGGCGGTTATCACGCCGTCTTTCAGCGCCTCCTTTATCTTGATGGCCGAGAACGCGTACTGCTTGAGATCCTTTTCCAGCGGGTAGTCCACGGTCTCCTTACGGACCATTGACGGAACTACAAAACGCACCCTGAACTTCTCGGACAGGAAGTAGAGTATGGGGTCCAGGCACGCGGTGGTGAGGGATATGAACGAACCCGAGTCGCAGAGTATGTCTTTGGGTTCCATTCAAGCACCGCCCAGCGCCCTGCGCGCGGCTTTTAATCGCTCCGCAACCGGCATTTCTTCCTTTATCCTGTCGAACATCATTGTCCTGCCTGCGTAGCTGAGTATGTCCTGCTTGGATATTCCGGTCATTTCCGAAGCCAGGCCGAGCGAGATTCCCTGGGCGTACATGGTGGCTGCGGTTTTCAGCCTGCCCTTGGAAACCAAATCGCGGACAAATCTCGGGTCCAGTTTTTCAAGTTGCCCGATAGCCGTGACGATGCGCTTGAAGGAGGCGGACGCTGCGGCTTCCTGGCCCGTGCCGAGCACCTGCACCAGATCGCGCAGCTCGTCCTCTATTTTCCTGATGCGCGGGGCGGCGTCCGGGCCGAGGAACCGCGGCTTCGAGACTATCTTTGACAAGACGTAGGAAAGGACCGCAAGCTCGTAGGCCGTTGGAGTGAAATCCAGGCTCGCCTCTTTCAGCACGACGTCGTTTATTTTCCTCAGGCGCTTCTGGTTCCTGGCCCTGAATGCGTCGAGCACCTGGAAAGCCATGTCTTTCATTGATTTCAAGTTGCCACCTATTTCCAAAATAGCCGGTCCATGGGAGAAACGATAGGTTTTTAAACCCTATCATGATACTATCATGATAGTTGCGTGATCTTATCGCAACGTTGTCAGGAAACCACTCAACAACGGGGTGACTTCGATGGAAGATAACAGTGTTAACATATATAAGCTTAACACCGAACGCAGCCCGTTGCGCACAGAAATCAGGAACGACCTCGAGCAAAACATGCAGAAATTCAGCGACCCGGTCATCCTCGGAGAGCTTATTTTCAAGCTCCTTGAGGAAAGGGAGAACACGAACCGGATACTCAAGAACATACTCGCAAAGCTCGAGAACATCCAAAGCGGAACTGCCGCAGCGCCCGGAGGCGAGCCCCTCCTGCCCGAAGTGGACGAAAAAATCATGGAATTCGTCCGGGAGAGGGGGAAGATAAGCGCCGAGGACGTGCGGCAGCATTTCAGCTACAAGGGAAAGAACGCCGCGTGCGCAAGGCTGAACCGGTTATACGAGCTGAACCTGCTCGGCAAAAAGCAGGTCGGAAAGAAGGTCTTCTTCTTCCCGATGTGATTCGTGCGTAAATTGCACTAGTCTCGAAAAATAGGCAAGGCAAAGAACGGGCCGACTCCCGCCTCTCTGTTTATCAGGCCCGTTCTACCTTGTTATCCTCCCACTCGAAAGGAGACTGGTGCAATCACACTAATCGACAAGATATGGCAAGGCACGGACGGGCCCGCTCCCGCCTCTCTCATTATAGGGTCCGTTCCACCTTGTTATCCTCCCATAAAAGAATCCTCTGACCAGGGGATTCTTAATTTTCTTTTTTAATTCGCCTTAGTGGAAACGCTATGCGATTTCCCTGCCCGGCGCCGTGCGCCTGGAAGCGGAATCCGACGCGCCCGCCCTCCACGCGCTCCCGTATTTCTCCTGCATCTTCTCCTCTATGGAGCGCGCGTTTTCAATCGCAGCGAGCACGTTTTCCTTTGTGATTGATTGGTTCTTACTTACTGCAGCCAGGTCTCCGGCGAGCTTCACCACTCCACTTATCGCGCGCAAACGCAGCGTGAGCGAGTCCGCCTCGCCATCGATTTCCTTTGCCATCTTTTTCGCATGCAGTGCGATTGAATCCACCGCGTCACGGCCCGCATGGGGAATCCTTTTGTCCCTTGTGATTTCCTGGGCCACGAACTGCGCGAGTTTCGCGCGGTTTATTTCATTGTCCGGCATTGACGAGTTCATCAGCACTTCGTAGCCGTCTCCGCTGATTCTGGAGCGCAATGCGGGAAGCACGGGCTGGAGGTCGTTGACGTTTATGGCGCCCACAAGTATGAAATCGCATGGAACCGCGTCCACGCGGACCGCCGCGCCTGACGATGTCGCGTTCCTGCCGCTTATTGGGAATGATTTATCCTGCATCGCGGTGAGCAGATGGCGCTGGAGATTGCCTAAAGTTGACAATTCGTCTATGAAAAGCACGCCCTCATGCGCCTCATGCACAGCGCCTGGAATCACGCGCATGAACGGAGGGGTTCCCAGGTCCTTGTGTCCGCCGTACGGGTCGTGCGACACGTCGCCAAGGAGTTCGGTCTCGCTCGCACCGCTTGCCTGGACAAAAGGATTGCGCTTGAGCGGAAGCAGCACCTTTCTCCTGCTTTTCTTTCTCTGTTCTTCTTCCTTTTTCATTTCTTCTTCCGTGAGCATGATGACTTTGCCGCGAGCATCAACGGAATAAAAGACGCTCACGCCCTTTTGCACGGTCGCGAGACGCGCTCCGGGCGCCTCATAGGGCGGATATGCGCCGCATATTAAGCATGGAGTGCCGCGCTCGTCCAGAAGCATGCCGCATCTCCTGCAGCGTATGCCGAGGCGCTCTGCCAGGAATACCGGGACATCCTTTGAAGCGATTTCCTTCCCGACCCTCTCTGCGCCGGAATCCTTCGCGATCCTCGCCTCGTCCCGTATCTCGACGACCGGGCGCTCGGGCATTTGGGCGTTATCCAAAACGGAGACCTCCTGTTTAGGTGAGGGAAGAACTGACGCCATTGCGCGGGCGATGAGGGACTTGCCTGTTCCCGGAGGGCCGACAAGAAGAAGGTGCCGCCTCTGCAGCGCTGCGACGCGGGCGAGGTTCGCGGCATTGTCCTGGCCGATTATTCGGCTGAAGGGGTCTGTGGGGACCTGTATTTCCGCCGTGGACCCGAACCTGACTCCAGCCATGGAACTGGTTAATGTGAAAATATTTAATAAAAGGAGCGGGATGCCGGGCTTATCGTGTTATTTCCTGCCCATGCCGGCATAGAGCGCATAGAGGACGACGAGGTAACCCACCACCCGCATCACAATCAGCGGGTAGAGCAATTCCGCGCCGAATCCGAGGCCTGCAGCCAGGTTGGCGATGGCGAATACCACGAACGCGGCCGCCATGTAGAGGTAGAGGTTCCATTTCGTCTTCTTGTAGCCGATATAACCGAGCGCGATTATCGCGAGGTTCAGCAGGAAGTTGACCATTCCGATTGGATCGATAGCCATGTGAGCACCGACAGGTATGGGAACGCAAGGGATAAAAAGGGAACAAAAAAAGGCCAGCCGGCTTCTACGGGCCCGGAAGCGGGCATCAAGCCGCTGGTGCCGTTCACCTGGACCGCATCCACCGGCATTCGTGTGAAAATGTTTAAGAAATAAGAGCAAGAAGAATAAGAAAGACAGGGGCAAACAGGTGCCAGGCATGGAAGTGTTTGACCAGAAAGGCAGGAGGATATTCAGCGAGCACAAGACCGTGTTCAACCTAGGGGGCAGTTTAACCTGGATAATCTGCATCGGCCTTGCGGTTGCGATAATCCATTACAGTTGCGGGGCGGGTACGGCCACAGGTTACGTGGGCGACATCTGCAGCCGTGGCCTGGACGTGTGGGACTACCTGGGGCTGATTTGCTGCGCTCCGGTATATTTACTCCTGATAATCATATTCAGCGGCGGGCTGAGGATTTGGTAGGGGGAGCGAAAGAAAAGAACACAAGTCAAACATCACACGACTTTCGGAGCCTTGGTCAAGTCTAAGACGGCGAATGATGAGAAAACAGTAAGATGTCGCGGTCGACGATTCGACCGCGAGCATGCCCGCCCTATTTTCGCTCAAAGCGAAAATGGGACACC
>CAILMQ010000055.1 GCA_903835385.1 uncultured Microcaldota archaeon
GCCGACATTTGATAACCCACTGATAGCGCACAGCAACCTGATTCTTGTCGCCGGTCTTGTAACAATACTGACAACACTTATAGTCCCCCTGCCGACATACCTGCTGGATATGCTTATCGCATGCAGCCTTTCGCTGGCCGTAGCCGTCATGGTTATCACGCTTTCCGCCAAAGAGGCGCTCGAGCTGTCCACATTTCCATCGTTACTGCTGTTTACCACGCTGTTCCGTCTGTCGCTCAACGTCGCCTCAACGCGTTTGATTCTTCTCCAGGGCGACGCCGGCAAAATAATCTATACCTTCGGCAACTTCGTCGCGGGCGGCAGTTTCGTCGTCGGCGTCGTGATTTTTCTGATACTCGTCGTCATCCAGTTCATCGTGATTACCAAAGGAGCCGAAAGAATCAGCGAAGTTGCCGCGAGATTCACCCTTGACGCCATGCCCGGCAAACAAATGGCTATCGACGCGGATATGAACGCCGGGCTTATCACCGAAAAACAGGCCAATGAACGAAGAATTAAAATCGTCAAGGAAAGTGAATTTCACGGTGCGATGGATGGTGCCAGCAAATTCATCCGCGGCGACGCCAAGGCGGGCTTAATCATAGTCCTTATCAACGTCGTCGGCGGCATCGCGCTGGGATACTCGCACGGCATGTCGATAGCAACAGCCATTAAAACATACTGCATCCTGTCCATCGGCGACGGCTTAGTCAACCAGATACCGGCGGTAATAATTTCCATAAGCTCCGGCTTCCTTGTAACCAAAATCTCATCCCAGCACAGTGTCGGGCAGGACCTCGGCAGACAACTGCTCAAGGGAGGCGAGCCGCTGACTCTCGCGTCGGTGATAATCGCGGGCTTGGCCCTTGTGCCCGGACTGCCCAAAATACCGTTCCTGCTCCTGGCGGCAGGCACAGCAATGCTCGGACGGTCTGCCCGCCAAAACGAAGCCAATACCCAGAAAAAACCGCAGCCGGCAAGCGGCGAAAAAGGCAAGGATGCCGAAGCTCCTGTCGAAGAATTACTCGACGTTGACCGCATTTCCGTTCAGGTCGGCGTCCGTCTAATACCGATGGTTGACCCGCGCAAAGGCAGCAGTATTTTTGACCGTATCGGCGCGCTTCGCAGAAAATTCGCCCAGCAATTAGGGATGGTTATTCCTCTCGTCCGCCTCCGTGACGATATCACCCTCGAACCAAACGCCTACGAAATACGCCTCTCTGATATGCCCGTCGCAAAAGGACGTCTTGAACCGGAAATGCTGCTGGCAATGGACTCTGGGGCCGTTCAAACAAAAATAAAAGGAATTGAGACCACCGAACCGGTCTTCGGACTTCCGGCTCAGTGGATAAGACCCCAGGAAAAAGAAAGGGCGGAGATAAACGGCTACACCGTCATCGACCCGGAATCTGTTTTCATCACACATCTTTCTGAAACACTGAAGAGGCACGCCTTCGAGCTGCTCACCCGTGAAGACGTCCAGCGATTAGTTGACCGCCTCCGCAAGATACAGCCGTCTCTTGTCGGCGACATTCTCGCCACTGACAGCCCGGCTTCAATCGGGCTGCTCCAGCGAATACTGAAAAACCTGCTTAAGGATCAATTGCCCATCAGGGAGCTGACGGCAATAATCGAAACGCTCTCTGAATATGCCCCGAAAACCAAAAATACCGCCATCCTGACTGAAATGGTCCGAAAGTCGCTCGGCAGAACCATTACCGACCGTCTCAAAGATGAAACCGGAAGAATTCAGGCGATAACGCTCGATGTTCCCCTTGAACACCAAATGCTGAACAACCTCAAACAGGAAGCCGAAACAGTAACGATTTCAATGCCCGCACAGGTAACAATGGAAATAAGCAGGAAAATCTCGCAGGCCTGGCGCTCAGCGATGGATAAAGGTAAGGATAAAATTGCGTTGTTTTGCGACTCTCGTCTGAGGCCGGCATTAGCCGATATGTTATCCAGAGCCGTGCCAAGTTTGCCTGTTGTCGCTTACGATGAAATCATTCTCGGGACGGAGGTTGTGCCGGTTGAAACGGTTACTGTCGAACAGCAACAGCTTGCGCCACCGAGCAGTCGTCAGACAATTTCTGCTAAACAGCAACA
>CAILMQ010000056.1 GCA_903835385.1 uncultured Microcaldota archaeon
CGATATGACGAGTATTGTGCAGAAGACGACCAGCTCGTCTTTTGGAATAGGCATGGGCAAACTATGATGATGAAAGTTTATAAAAGTTAAAAACACGCTGCCAGGAGCTATTCCCCCGCCCTTTCCTCAACCCCGTTGATATCAGCCAGTATTCCACCGATGCTCTCCCTGCGGATGTAGTCCAGGATGGTTCCCAGGCCGCCGATGGCATCAACGACTATCATCAGGGCGCGGGTGAGCAGGGCGAACGGGACTCCTATGTCCACCGGCACGTTGAAAAGGACCAGCAGGCCCGCGAACGCCGCCTCCGAAGTGCCGGTTCCTGCGAGCGTGGGAATTGGGATGAACTGTATCAGCGTTACTGACGGATGTATCAGCAGGAATAAGCCGAATTCCACCAGAGGGTCCGGGTTCAGGGTTATGCCCAATGATTTGGCGAGGCAGAACCATTCCACGGCCTTCAGGAACCAGGTTGAAAGGCTAACGCCCAGGACGACCACCCACTTGTCAAGAAGGGCTTTGGAGTTCTTCTGCATGAGATGGAAAAGGAAGAAGAATTTCCTCCCCACCGAAACGCGTTTCGCGAATGAGAATGTTTCCAGGAGCGCGGGGGAGAACAGGAGGGCGGAGAAGAACCCGATTATCACGAATATGCCAAGAATAGGCCCGAGAATGAGCAATGGGTTGCTGGTTCCGAGTATGCCCATCTGCCCCAGGACCACGAAGACCAGGACCGCGAGCGCGAGCGCCTTTATGGCGAATTCCAGCATCTGCGGGCCGAATATGGCGAGCATTGTCTTTTCAATCGGGATATCGTGCTTTGAGGAGAGCAGGAATGCCGTGAAGAAATATCCGCTGCGGGCGGGCGTGAAGTCAGACGCGCTCATGCCCGCGAAGTTCGCATCCATGGCTTCCCTGAAGGATATTTTGTGCCCGACTTCATCGAGAAGCGAACGTATCCGGTACGCCATGAGGGCGTTGAGCGCCACGTAGGAAAGCGCGGCGAGCAGCAGGTAGCGCCAGTCCGCCTTTGAGAGCACCTCGATGACCTGCTGCGGGCTGACGATATAGACCAGCAGGGCTATGAACAGAATGGCGAATAACGCGCTGATGATGAGCTTTCCCTTGTTTTCCAACAGCCACACCTTGGGGAAATCTGACTCAAATGATTTTAAAAGCAAATTGAACGAATAAAACGCGTTGAGAGAATGCCTGGAACAGACCTCACGGTGGTCATACCGACCTGGAACGAAGCCGCCAACATAGGGAACGCGCTCGCGCAGGCAACTAGCGTGCTGGAAAAGGCGGGCATCTCCTACGAGATACTGGTCATGGACGACGCGAGCAGGGACGGGACGGACAAGGTAGTGGATGATTTTGCGAAAAGCAGGCCCGCCGTCCGTTTCATCGCGCACCCGCCTCCTGCCGGATTCGGCTATTCCATCAGGGACGGCGTCAGGATGGCGAAGGGAGACGCGGTCGCCATAATGATGGCAGACCTTTCCGACGACCCGGCCTATTTGCCGGAAATGCTCGCAAGGATAAAGGAGGGCTGCGATGTTGTCGTCGGCTCCAGGTTCCTTCCAGGCTCTAAAATCTACGGGTACAGGCCCCTCAAATACCTCTCCAACCGCCTGTTCAACCTTTCGGTCCAGCTCTGCCTGCTCACAGGCATAAACGACGCCTCCAACGCGTTCAAGATGTTCAGGACGGAACTCATATGCAAGCTTCCAATCGAATCGCGCAGTTTCACGGTTTCTGCCGAGATGATGCTCAGGATGAAAATAGCCGGCCATAGGATTTGCCAGGTTCCGGTGACCTGGACCGACCGAACCGAGGGCACGGCCAAGTTCCGCCTGCGCAACACCTTTTATAATTATTTTCTTCTACTATTGGGAATGGTAAAACTGGCTTACATAGACGGCTTATTCAAACGCTAATCGTGTCTGCTGGCGGGCCGTTCGAAAGGGTGATTCATCTGAAAGCATGCGTAGTGGGTATAGGAAGGGTTGGATTGCCGCTTGCGCTGTTCCTCGGCTCAAAAGGAGTGTTCACCTATGGGCTGGACATAGACCAGAAGAAGGTCGACCAGCTAAGGGAGGGAAAGTTCCCGTTCCTGGAAACAGGGGGCCAGGAGTTCCTCGGCAGGGTGATTGGCAAGAGTTTCGAGCCCACCACGGATTTCGCAAAGGCCAATGACGCGGACTACCTCATCCTGACCCTCGGCACTCCGGTGGACGAGTTTCTCAATCCCGATTTTTCACAGCTGGAGAAATCGCTTGAGGCGCTTCTCCCGCACATGAAAAAGGGCCAGACCCTTCTTCTCAGAAGCACGGTATCCCCGCGTTCCACCGAGTACGTGAAGGAGCTGCTGGAACGCAGGAAGGGCTTTGTTATCGGAAAGGATTTCTATCTCGCATTCTGCCCTGAAAGGATTGCAGAGGGAAAGGCGTTCGAAGAGCTCTCATCGCTTCCAGAGATAGTCGGCGGGGCAGACGCGGAAAGCGGAAAAAAAGCAGCGGAACTCTGGAAATCCATTGGCAAGGAGGTGTATGTCACCACCTCGATAAATGCAGAGCTGCTGAAACTGTTCACGAACATGTACCGCTACATCAATTTCGCCATAGCCAACGAGTTCATGGTGATTGCAGAGGACTGGGGGGCGAACATCTACGAAATCGTGGAGCTTTCCAACAAGAACTATCCCAGGGCCGGGCCGAAGAAGCCAGGATTCGCAGCAGGCCCATGCCTGTTCAAGGATGGCTTCTTCCTCACGAGCAATATCCCGTTCCCGGACCTCATCTCAACCGCATGGACCATAAATGAGAGGCTGCCCGCGTACCTGATTGAGAAGGCCAAGGCGCTCAAGGAGACCAAGAACGCGAAATGCGCAATACTGGGCATGGCGTTCAAGGCTGACAACGACGACGACCGCGCCTCGCTATCCTACAAGCTGAAAAAGGTGTTCAAGCGGGAGCTCGCGGACGTACATACGCATGACGTTTACCAGAACGGGCCGGATTTCTGGCCAATGGTGAAGGACGCGGACTTCCTTGTCATCGCGACCGCGCACAAGGAATACAAAAGGCCGCTGGACGAGTACAGGAAGCACATGAAAAAGGATGCGGTGGTCATAGACGTGTGGAACGTTTTCGGGAAGAAGTCCGCTGTTTTCAAACTGGAGTGAATGTAAGGTGTGCATATGGCAAACGCAGTAGTAACTGGAGGAGCCGGGTTTATCGGAAGCCAGGTGGTAAGGGCGCTTTTGGAAGCCGGCCACCAGGTGACCGTGGTTGACAATCTCAGCAAGGGCGACGTGAAGAACATAGACGTGAACAAGGTCACGTTCAAGCAGGTTGACCTTTGCGACGCGAACCAGGTGAGGGGGGCGCTGGAAGGCGCGGAGTTCTGCTTCCACTTCGCCGCGAAAATCGGCGGCATCGGGTATTTCCACAAGTACCCGGCTGAAATCATCCGCGACAACACGCTCATGCTCTCCAACCTTCTGGACGAGGGAAGGCGCGCGAATTTGAAGAAGATGGTCTACATCTCCTCGTCCATGGTGTTCGAGAGGACGAAGAAATTCCCGTCAAAGGAGGAGGACATATTCACCTCCCCGCCGCCCATCACGCACTACGGGTTCTCCAAGCTCATCGGCGAGTACTACTGCACGGCGTACAAGGAGCAGTACGGCATGAAGTACGCAATATTCCGGCCCTTCAACGCGTTCGGGCCCGGCGAGGTTCCGGAGAACGAGGTGGGAATCGCGCACGTTATTCCGGACCTGATAAAGAAGATATATTTCGACAAGCAATATCCAATCCAGATACTCGGCAAGGGCAACCAGGTGCGCGCTTATACCTACGTGAGCGATATCGGGGAGGCAGTGGCGCAATTAGGCATTGACCAAAGAACGGACAACAACGACTACAACGTGGCGAACCCGGAGGCGCTGACCGTGCTTGACCTTCTCAAGCGCATCTGGGAGCTGGAACCGCACGACAGGCAGCTCAAGGTCAAGAAGCTGCCCAGCTTCAGGGATGATGTCCAAAGGAGGATACCGAGCACGGAAAAGATAATGGCCCTGGGCTGGAAGCCGAAAGTCACGCTGGACGAGGGCCTGAAAAGGACCTACGACTGGATAAAGGCGAGGTCAGGCCCGGGGGCAGGAATGCCCGGAGACAGGGGATTATGATTTGCCTGCAACGAGGAAGAGGAGCGCGGTGATTTCCTGGAAGAAAGCGAGGCCATAAAGAGGATGTATTCGCGCAGGTTCGACGAAGTCAAGGGCATGAGAAGGGAAATCTGGAAAACCCTTTGCGAGGATTTCTTCCAGAAATTCGTGAAAAGCGACGCGACCGTCCTGGAAATAGCATCGGGCTATTGCGAATTCATAAACAACATAAAGGCGAAGAGGAAGATAGCGGTTGACATCAACCCGTCTTCCAAGGAATACGCGGCAAAGGACGTGGAGTTCATCTTCTCCAGCTCCACGAGGCTCAAGGACATACCGGACGGGTCCGTGGACGTGGTTTTCACGAGCAATTTCTTCGAGCACCTGATGAAGGAGGACATCGTCAAGACCATCCGGGAGGTGCACAGGGTACTTGCCAGGGACGGCTCGTTCCTAATCCTGGGCCCGAACATAAGGTACTCCTACGACATATTCTGGTGTTTCTTCGACCATATAACGCCCCTTGACCACGAAAGCATGAGCGAGGCGCTTGAAATCAACGGGTTCAGGGTCGTGAACGTCGCGCCCAGGTTCCTTCCGTATTCCACGAAAACGAACCTGCCCAAATCGCCCTTTTTGCTGAAGCTTTATCTCAGGCTTCCCTGGGCCTGGAATATTTTCGGGAAGCAGATGTTCGTGCATGCGAAGAAGCTGCCCCAGGTGTTGCCATGAAGCTGCTTGGAAAGGAGATTGAGAGCGCCGACTGCGCGTTTGCCGCGATTGTCCTGCTCACGCTGTATATGAACTTCGGCTTCATCTCCTCGCTCGCGCAAATTCCGAGCCCGCTCTACGGAGGCGACCTGTACAACGGGCTGGGCGGGGTCAACCACATAATGTCAGGCGGCTCGCCGTTTAACAGCGCGCAGATGATGGGATTCATACCGTGGGTCCCGTGGTTTTATCATCTCTGCGTGGCAGTGTTCGGAACCGTGACCGGGCTGGGGGCGATGGAAGGGTTGCTCTGGTTTTCCCTGCCGATGATGGTCCTCAGCGCCCTGGTGGCGTATGTTTTCGTGGCGAAAATGACCGGAAACAAATACCTCGCCCTGTCAGGAACCGTCCTCCTGCTCGCCAAGTTCCCGATATTCAAGTACTCGGATTTCGCCGCCTATCTCATGGTTCCGGCCTTCCTCCTCATGCTCTACGAGTTCGTCAAGAACCAGAATATCAGGAACGCCGCGCTTGCCGGGCTCCTGCTCGGGCTCGCGGGCCTGAGCAACACCCAGGCGTTCTTCATGTCATTCCTCATATTTTTCCTGGCTGCCGCGGTTTTCATTTTCCCGAAAATATCGCGGGAAAAAACATTCGTCATTGACAAGGATGCGCAGGAAACAATCAAGCTTTATGCCGTTGTTTTCGCAATCGGCTTTGCCATCTCCATGCTCTTCTGGTTCTGGCCCATATTCGTTTTCCACGGCAATACGCTGAACCCCATCCAGGAATTCGCCACTCCTGATGCCAGGAACCCCACCTACCTTTGGAGCACGATAATCAATGACTCGCTGGCGCCGCTGTTCATGCCCTATGGCGCAGGATTGGAAATCGTGCTAATGCTGCTCTTCCTCGCAGGAGCGGCCCATGCCGTGCTCGAGCGGCAGGGCGACGAGGCGAAATTCGTCCTGGTGCTCCTTGGCGCCGCGCTTCTGGCGGCGTTCCACCCGCTGCTGACAATGCCGCTTTTCGGAAAGCAGCTCATCAATTTCCAGCTCGTGGGCCAGGTCCAGCCGCTGCTCCAGGCAACGCTCATGCCAATGGGGCTCCTGCTCGCCTTCCGCACTGTTAC
>CAILMQ010000057.1 GCA_903835385.1 uncultured Microcaldota archaeon
AGACCCTGTTCTGGCCCTCCATCTCTACTTTGGTGCCCTAAACCATGTCTTTGAGTACGACGCCACCAAGCACAAGGGCAAGTTAAGGATTGCGGGGGAGGCAAAGCCCAACGAACCGAAGAAATGCATCATCGTTCCCACAACGGCCGACTTCCTGGCAGGCATCGCGCTCCTGAAGCCGGAATTCCGGGCCAGGATGGGAGTGAATCCAGAGACCGCGCACGAGATGCTCGCCAACCTCAGCCCAATCAACCCGGTTGCGACCGCGCTTGCCCAGGGGAAGCTGTTCCATTACCATGCGAACTGGCAGGATGGCCTGACATGGGACCAGGACAACGGAGTGCCTGTGAACACCGCCATGCTGTGGGTGATCCACCTCATGAAGGAATACGGGTTCAACGGCTACATCGGCCTGGACATGCAGGCACGACCGGAGTCCAAGGAAGTCACCACGGTGATGTTCAATTCGGTCGTGAACCTGAGGCTGCTTGAGGCAGTTGAGAAGAAGATTGACTGGGATTATGTGAGGCAGCTCAGACAGGAAGGCGCAGTGGAGGCCATAGAGCAGTACGTGACGTTGACGATGATGAGCAAGGTACTGCCCGCCAACATGGACGCGAGGGACATTCTTTGATTTCTTTTTTTATTTTTTTCGGGCCTCATCCACGAACGGATTGGGTGGGGCGTTTTTTCACTTTTTCTCCCTTCTCCTCTTTACCTCGTCCTTCACGCTCTCCCATGCGCTCTCGCCTATCATGCTCACGCCCACGTGCGTGCACCTGATGGAAGTGTCGCAGAACACCTGGAATCCGGCCTCCTTCGCCTTTCGGCAGAAAAAGAAATCCTCGCCAAGGCCGTTCTTGGAACTCGTGTGCTGGAAAAAAGGCGAACCGATTTTGTCAAAAACGCTTTTTTTCACCAATAATGCGCCCGCGCCCACCGCGTCCACTTCCACAAGCGAGTTTTTCGGATAATCGAACAGGCTGTCGTACTGGCCTTTGTTGTCCAGCTTGTACGCATTCGGATAAAATGGCGGATTTGAGCTGAAATACAGCCCTGAGACTATGTCCTTGTCATGGGCGAGCAGCCTTTCAACCGTGTCCGGCGGGACCAGGAC
The DNA here is from genome assembly GCA_903835385.1 of uncultured Microcaldota archaeon. GTDB lineage: Archaea > Micrarchaeota > Micrarchaeia > Anstonellales > Bilamarchaeaceae > CAILMQ01. The sequence goes on from CAILMQ010000057.1 coordinate 1,118, forward strand.
ATCGTCATCCAGGAACAGGATGTAATCCGTGTCAGAGGGCGCGTTCTCCACGATTTCGTTCCTTGCGACGTCAACGCCCACGACCTTGTTCATGGCGAACAGGACCTGGGAGTTCTGGGGAAACCTCATGAGCCTCAATGAAAGCGCGAATTCCGCGAATATCGTGTCCCGTGTGGGTATTCCGACGAGGAATTTCAGCATCTCTTGTGCCATGCGTACGACCCCTTACTTGTTCTTATTCTCCCCTTAACCCTTTTACTTGTCCTTATTCTCGCCCTTGTACCTTCCTTCGTACAGTTCCTTTGCCGAATCCGCGAGCCTGAAAAACACCATTTGCCCGATTTTCGCGTTGCGCTTGAGAACCAGGCCGTGCTCGTTACGGACAATCAGGAGCGCCTCGCTCCTTCCTTCATATCCCGGGTCCCACACCGCGCACTCCAGGCTTGCACCGCACCTGAGCAATGAGGAGCGGGGAAGGCAGAGCGCCGCGGCGTCCGCGGGAATTTTCACGTACTCGTTGAATATGACCTTGTATGCGCCTGGCGCGAGTTTCACTTCGTGGTTTTCGTAAGAGAGCGGCACGGTTTCGCTTATTTTCCTTTCGCTGTTGTCAAAGTCTATTTTGCCTGCTGACACGAACCTGCACGCCTCTTTCAAAGTGATGTCTATGCCCGCAGGCTGGTACTGGCTTTCGTGGATGTTCTCGAAAAATCCGCCGGATTTCAGGTGGTGCTTGGGGAGTATCATGAGGCAATTCTATGTGTAAAGGTTTATAATGTTTGGAAGGTTCCAGCTAACGGGTGTGGCTATGCTGACTCCTGCATATAACATGTATATTGGCGGAAAATGGGTGAAATCAGTTACTGGCGAGACTTTTTTGAGCGTGAATCCCGCGACAGAGCAGAAAATAGGCAAGTTCCAGCACGGAAACGAAGAGGACGTGAAAAAGGCCATAGACGCGGCGGAGAGGGCATTGCCTGCATGGTCCGACACTCCGGCACCAAAGCGCGGCCTCGTGCTTCTGAAAATAGCCGAATTGCTCAAGAAAGACAAGGAACGGTTGGGCAGGCTTGTCACCATGGAAATGGGCAAGGTGCTCTCCGAGGGCCTTGGCGACGTGCAGGAGGCAATAGACATTTTTGAATACATGGCAGGGGAAGGCAGGCGGCTTCTGGGGCACACGACCACGAGCGAACTGCCTGACAAGTTCGCAATGACCATACGGACTCCTGTCGGGGTGACAGGGCTGATAACGCCATGGAACTTCCCAATCGCGATTCCTTCATGGAAACTCTCCGCTGCGCTGATATGCGGAAACACCGTAGTGATGAAACCGAGCTCTGACACGCCTTTATGCGCGACCGAGCTTGTGAAAGTGATGGAAAAGGCAGGCGTGCCTTCTGGAGTGGTGAATCTTGTCACCGGGCCTGCGAAAACCGTGGGCCGGGAAATCGTGAAGAACAGAAAGATATCAGGGCTATCTTTCACAGGCTCGCGCGAGACCGGCGAATGGATAATGTCGAATGTCGGCGTGAAGAAAGTCGGGCTGGAGCTCGGGGGCAAAAATCCAATAATCGTGATGGACGACGCGGACCTTAACCTTGCCTTGGACGGAATAATCTGGGGCGCGTTCGGGACAACCGGACAGAGATGCACTGCGTGCTCGCGCGTGCTGGTGCATAAAGCGGTTAAGGAGAAATTCATGAAAATGCTGGTGGAACGGACGAAGAAGTTGCGCCTTGGCAATGGTTTGGACAAAAAAACCGATGTCGGACCGCTGGTAAACGAGGCTGCAGCCAAGAAAAGCGAGAAGTACGTTGCAATCGGAAAGGACGAGGGCGCTCGGATGCTCTGCGGAGGGGAGCGACCCTCCGGCAGAGGGTTTTTCTTCCAGCCCACGATTTTCTCTGATGTTGCTCCTGGCATGCGCATAGCACAGGAGGAGATTTTCGGCCCTGTGCTTTCGGTCATTGAAATAAGCAACCTGGATGAGGCCATTGAGATTGCAAACAGCACGGATTACGGGCTGAGCAGCTCCATGTACACGAACGACGTCCGGAACGCGTTCTTAGCCATGAGAAAAATAGAGGCAGGGATAACTTACATTAATAGCCCGACCATAGGCGCGGAAGTGCATCTGCCTTTCGGGGGCGTGAAGAAAACCGGATTCACGCGCGAGGCAGGCATGGAAGGAATAGAGGAGTTCAGCCATTCCAAGACGCTGTACATAGACTATTCCGGGAGATTGCAGAAAGCGCAGATAGACGTTAAGTAGGAATTGAGTGATTTGAATGAAAAAACAGCATATGTTCTCACCCGGGCCCAAATCAAAGGCAGTGATTGCGCGCGACCACAAAGTGATAGCCCAGTGCATGACCCGCGAGCACCCGTTCGTTTATGAAAGGGCGAAGGGAGTGCACGTATGGGACGCGGACGGCGCGGAATACCTTGATTTCATGGCAGGCGTGGCAGTGCAGAGCGTGGGCCATGACAACCCGGAAGTCGTCCGCGCAATAGACGCGCAGCTGCGCAAAGGCCTGCACTGCGGGTTCTCGGACGTGTATGCCGAAGTTCCGGTGAAATTCGCCGAGACGCTCGTGTCCATGCTTCCCCGCGGATTGAACAGCGTGTTCCTTTCAAATTCAGGGACGGAATCAGTGGAAGCCGCGTACAAGCTGGCCCGCTACTGCAAAAACAAAAAATGGACCATCGCGTTCATTCACGCTTTCCACGGCAGGACCATGGGCGCGCTTTCCATGACGAACTCCAAGCCCGTGCAGCGGGAGCGTTACGGCCCGTTCCTTCCTGTGAAGCACGTTCCCTATCCCTACTGGTACCGCATGAAAATGGAGCCTTCTGAGTGCAGCGATTACTGCCTTAACGAGATGGAAAAGGCAATGCGCGGCGTGAAAGGGGATTTGGCGTCCGTGTTCATAGAGCCTGTGCAGGGCGAAGGCGGCTACGTGGTTCCCCCCAAAGAGTTCATTCCAGGAGTGCGGAAGCTCTGCGACGAGCATAACGCGCTGCTCTGTGACGACGAGGTGCAGGCAGGCTGCTTCAGGACCGGGAAGTTTTTGGCAATAGAGAATTTCGGGGTTAAGCCGGACGTGGTTTCCATAAGCAAGGCCATTGGCGGCGGGATACCTTTAGGTGCGACCGTGGCCAGCCGGAAACTGACCGGAAAGTGGAAGCACGGCTCGCATGCGAACACGTTCGGCGGGAATTTGCTCGCGTGCGCGGGAGGAATTGCATCATTGCATTTCATGAAGCGCGAGCGGCTCGGGGAGAACGCGGTGCGCGTGGGGAAGTTCATGATGAAACGGCTCGCTGAGATGGAAGTGGAGCACGAGATGATAGGCGACGTACGCGGGCTGGGACTCATGATAGGCGTGGAGATAGTGAAATCCAAGAGCACCCGCACGCCGGACTGGGGAAAGTGCCATGCCATACTGCACAACTCGCTTAAGCGCGGGCTCCTGCTGATTCCTGCGGGGCAGTCCACGATACGCATCTGCCCTCCGCTCACGATGACGGAGGAGCAGGCCGAGAAAGGGCTGGACATACTGGAGGAAGCGGTGAGGAAGACGGGACGGTAGAGTGAGGTGTTTGGCAAGTGGCTATCTGGCGTATAGAAAATATATTTAAATATCAGAGGATAGTACTGGACGGGGATACGTATGCCAAAAAATCCATTTGATCTTGATGTTGGGTCCTTCAGCGTATGGGGTCCGAGTTCTGAGAAAAAGAGTCCGGAAAAAAAGAAAAGAAAAACTCTAACGCCAGCACAAAGAATTTACATTTGGGAAAGACCTAAAATGTATGGGAGAACGTGCAGTATTTGCCATAGCAAAATCACCAAACTTTCTGATTTGGAATTAGACCACACACGAGCTCATTCTAAAGGTGGAAAAAGATTAGCTTTGGCACACAGGGACTGTAACAGAGTTAAATCGAGTGGTAGCCTGGGCCAGATTCAGAAAAAATTGGGGATTAAATCAAAAAGAAAGCGCAAATCAAAACGGAAAATTAATCGTTCAACTAGCCCCTTCGGAATCCAGCCATTAAGAGTACCAAGGCTCGAGTTCTGATTTACCACTCAACGCGGGTTCTTCTTTTTGGCGTTCTTCTCGCGTCAAAGCTTACTTTTTCGCCGCGGGAAGTTTTGAATTCCACTGGCCTTTTTGTATCCGTTTTCTTCTTTCTTGCTAGAAAAGACGGCATAAAATAATAACGATGTTCTCAAATAAATACCTTCACTTTCTCGCTCTTCTTTTACTGCCCACCGCTCGCCATAGCCAAGGGACAGGCCGAGACGTGGGCGTGCTACGGAACGAGAAACGAACTATGATGAATGGATGTGGGCACAGCTATAAATACAAGGTCTGTGTAAATTCTATACAAGATGCAAAATGACAAATCCATTAGCGGGGTTTCGGACTGCGATTAAAACGGCAGCGAAATTTTTCATAGCGGGACTCGTGCTCATAACAGTGTTGGGTGCCGTAGGTAACTCAAATCCGTCCATGAAGAACCTGGTTGGGTCATATGAACTGCTCTGGCAGATATTGGGTTTAGTTCTGCTTATCGGAATCCCTACAACCCTGAAGCATTACGGGAATGCTTACCTCGCAGCTTATATGCTGGGAACAGTCGTCGTTCTGTACTTGGGATTCATCGACCTGCTCGAATTTGTTATTACCATTGGAACGGGCATGGTTCTGTTCTTGATTCGCTTCGGGGAGGATATCTATGGTTAAAGGATTACCGAAGCGAGAGGCGGGATGAGTTGCTGGAGAAGTTCAAATCCCGTCCTGTCCAAACCGGGTTTAAGCGTCCCCCCCCCAAAACCCTTTTTATCTTCCCTATAGAATACTCATCATGCAGTTTTCACTTGAATCGCCCTACAAGCCCGCAGGCGACCAGCCACAGGCAATAGAAAAACTGCTTGCCGGAGTGGAGAAGGGGGGCTTCCAGACCCTGCTCGGCGTCACCGGCTCTGGAAAGACATTCACCATGGCCAACGTCATTGCACGCAGCGGCAAGAGCGCCATCATCATCTCGCACAACAAGACGCTTGCAGCCCAGCTTTATGCCGAGTTCCAGCAGTTCTTCCCCCAGGACAATGTCGGCTATTTCATCTCTTATTACGATTACTACCAGCCGGAGAGCTACATCGTTTCTACCGACACCTACATAGAGAAAGAAGCCGAAAGGAACGAGAAACTGGAGGAATTCAGGCTCCAGGCTACTTCGTACCTGCTATCTGGCCGACCAACCGTCATCATCGCCTCGGTTTCATGCATCTACGGCCTGGGAAACCCCGGAACATATGCCCAGCTCGGCATGCAGCTCAAGAAAGGAATGAAAATGGGAAGAAAGGAGCTCATGCACTCCCTGGTGAAGATGCAATACGAAAGGAACGACACTGTGCTGGAAAAAGGCAGCTTCCGCATGCGGGGAGAAATGCTGGAAGTGTTCCCGCCTTTCTCGGACTCCGCAATACGCGTGATGTTTGAAAACGACGAGCTCCAATGGGTGGAGTTTTTCGACGTGCTCACAAACAGGAAAAACAAGACGCCGAGCTACCTGCTGCTTCCTGCCAAGCACTTCGTGGTGCCTGACGAAACGAAAAACGACGCCCTGGCAGAAATAGCCGCGGAACTGGAGGAAAACGCCCCCCTGCTCAAGCCGCTTGAAAGGCAGAGGCTGGAGCAAAGGACGAAATACGACCTGGAGATGATACGCGAAGTGGGCTATTGCTCAGGCATAGAGAACTATTCCAGGCATTTTGACGGCAGAAAGGCAGGAGAAAAGCCATATTGCCTGCTGGATTATTTCCCGAAAGATTTCCTAATGTTCATAGACGAGTCCCATGTGACACTGCCGCAAGTACGCGGCATGTACCAAGGAGATTTGACAAGGAAAAAATCCCTTGTGGAGAACGGGTTCAGGCTGCCGTGCGCATACGACAACCGGCCGTTGAAGTTCGAGGAATTTGAAAAGTTCATGAAGAACGTGATTTTCGTGTCTGCCACGCCCGCGAAATACGAGCTGGACCACTCATCAAAGGTCGTTGAGCAGATTGTGCGGCCGACAGGGCTTGTGGACCCTGAAATAGAGATACGGAAAACTAAGGGCCAGTTGGACGATTTGTTATCCGAAGTCAAGCTCAGGGCTGAAAAGAACGAGCGCACGCTGGTAACCACGCTGACGAAAAGAATGGCAGAGGATTTGGCGTCCTACCTACATGACAAGGGGGCGAGGGTGCGCTATCTGCACTCCGAAATAGAGACTCTTGAGCGCACAAAGCTCATCCGTGCGTTAAGAGCCGGAAAATTCGACTGCCTGGTCGGCATCAACCTTCTGAGGGAAGGGCTGGACATCCCTGAAGTGTCTTTAGTTGCAATACTGGACGCGGACAAGACGGGTTTCCTCCGCTCCTCGCAAGCATTGATACAGACAATAGGCAGGACTGCAAGGAACGTGAATGGCAGGGTGATAATGTACTCTGACACCATGTCGGATGCGATGCGCGCTGCCATAAACGAGACTGACAGGAGGCGCAAAAGGCAGGTGCTGTTCAACAAAAAGAACGGCATAACCCCCAGGACCATAATCAAGCCTGTTCCGCCTGAGGAGGACGTGGGCGAGATAGAGGCTGCGATTCCAAAGAGCATGAACGAGGAGCAGAAGGAGGAGCTCATTGCCATGTTCGAGGAGCAGATGATGGCAGCCGCAGAGCGGCTGGATTTCGAGAAGGCCATAGCCCTGAGGGACAAGATACGGCAACTCAGGGGCAGGTAATTGGTTGAAGGCCCGTTATTTTTTCGCGATGTGGGTGTGTTTGGGGTGTGGTTTCGGCTGGATTACCTGGCTACGGCCATTCCAGTAGTGCCTTATCGGGACTTCGTTGGGTTTCATTCCCACGATTTTTCCTTCATCGTTTAGTTCGAATTTCATGCTACTATCAGGCTTTACCGGAGCAAAGACCGATGCATCCAATGCCGAAGATATCATCGCTCCGATGGAATCGGCATCCTTGCCAGTGGAGCACGAATCAAGCACCACGGTCGGATTCGGAACGAAGCATCCGCGCAATTGCCTGAATGCGTATTTATCCGACAAGTCCAGCTTCTGTTCTTTACGGCCGAGATCCATGGAATCTGTCGCCCCATGCGCGTTCATGTTCATGGTGTCTATCTCGCCATAAGAGTTGCAGACAGCGCGCACCCTCATGAAGAACTCTGCTTTTGTCTTAGCTTCGATGCTGAACAGCCGGTAGTACCTGGTGAGTTTCTCGAGATTCAGGTAGGAGAAAGCCTGGTTCCAGTCCCCTTTGGCGCACGCAACCAAGAGCAGCGGCTTTTCCGAAGCGTGTCCTGGCACAATATTTTCAGCCATGCTTTCCAGGACTTCTTTTTCATACCGCGTGAACAAAGTTATGCCGAACCTCTTGTGCATCTCGAGGGCGTTTTGCTTCCCTACCAGGGATGCCGCATAAGAGAAATTAAGGACGGCACGAATGCCAGGCTTGTCGGCATGCGTAATGGAACGCGCTAGTTCCCTGCCTTCGATGTAGGCCGCCTCCCCTGTTTCGCCAAGCCAGGCATCGCCAAAGAGTTTGTCCAGCCTCGTGATGACGCCTGCCCCGTGCTCATCTTCGGCCGCCATACCAGCCAAGGTCAGCATGCCTGACCAGGAGTCAACGGACCAGGTAAAGGAATCCAGACTGTCCATAGCCTTGGCCCTGAAGCTTGCCCCTGCGTTCCCTGCTATTATGTTTGCAGTATCGCACAATTTCCTCACCGAATCAGCGGTCGGGGCTTCAGCTTTCCCCTTCATGTGCGGATTATGGTCGAAGACCCCTATCCGCCCAACCAGGGTTTTCAGGACGTCCAGAAACACCTTCCTGTCGGAAACTCTCGAGGCGATGATCTTTGCAAAGTCCATCTGCTCCAACGGCCCGACTGTCTTATACTGGAATCCTTCGTCCAGGACATTCAGCGCCTTGTCTCCATCGCCCCCAGCCCTGCGCAAGACGGCTTCAGTGGCATCGCACAATCTTTCCGCCAACTTTTCACCGACGCTTTCGGGCATTGTTGCATCATGGGCCATAACACGCCCCAGAAGCTTCAGTACGCCGGCAAGGCTCCTGCTTCCGGTCCTTTTGGCGATGGTTCTTATTGCCTCCAGCGCCCCATACGGGCCCGCCTCACTGAAACCCGCATGCGAGTCTATCTCCATTATGGATTCCATTTCCCTTAACGCGTCTGGGGCCTTCCCCCCTGCCTTTCGGGACACTTCATTGACCGTGTCTGCCAATGCGCGCACCAGAGCTTCGTTGAATGCCCGGGGATTGAACGTATTTTTTTGCATCACCACGCGCAGCATCCTTAACGCATCAGGCGAATTCTGCCCGGCCTGCTCCACCAGCGACTTGACCAGTGCGATTTTTCCAGGGTTTGATGCGCCCAGTTCGTTGATGATTAGTTCGTAGTCCCCAAATGCGGCATCCAGTTTCCGCTGGTCTCCGCCTGCGTGCTTGGCGAGCATACGGCTGACAGCCGCGGTTTCGGCCATGTTATTAATGATGCATCCGCCGAGGGATGGTGCACCACGGCAAGCTTCTACATCCTCTTGGACCTTGTTTCCCCTGCAGCCAGGCAAACACAGGCTCGCTCCCAGCAAAACCGTAGTGGCTAGAAGGCCAAAACGCCCGAAGCGGTTGCGGGTTCTTGCATTGGCGGTTCCTTCACTCGTTGCGAGACCCGCAGACCCTGGTTTCTTGAACCACATCATATCATATACTATGCCCACTTGTATTATTAAACCTCAACATAAACCCAAGAGCACGGCCAGTCATGCGACACCGGGATTCAGCAATCCCTGAAGGCAGGGGTGCAATCATTCCTTATCACTCGCCTCTCCCAAACATATAAATACTCCCTTCGTCGTAAATAGTACATCCGACTTCTTTAGGTGAAACCATCGAAGACAAGATAATCATAAAAGGTGCCCGCGAGCACAATCTCAAGAACGTGAACGTAAGCATACCCAGGGGAAAGATAACCGTGGTGACAGGGCTATCGGGCTCTGGGAAATCCACGCTTGCATTTGACACGCTGTACGCCGAAGGCCAGAGGAGATACGTCGAGTCGCTCTCGGCCTATGCCCGCCAGTTCCTCGGCATCATGAACAAGCCGGACGTGGATTCCATTGAAGGCCTCTCGCCCGCGATATCCATAGACCAAAAGACAACCTCACGAAACCCCCGCTCCACTGTCGGGACAGTAACCGAAATTTACGATTACATGCGCCTTCTTTTCGCAAGAGTAGGGCAGCCGCATTGCCCGGTGTGCAAAAAACCCATATCAAGGCAGGGGCCGGACGAAATCCGGGCCAGTCTTTTCTCAAATTTTGACAAGCAGAAGGTTGAGTTTCTCGCTCCGATAGCAAGAGGGGAAAAAGGCAGGTTTGAGAAGGAGTTTGAAAGGCTCAGGAAAGCCGGGCTTTACAAGGCCTATGTGAATGGCGCTCTTGTTGACATCAGCTCAAAGAACCCGAAACTGGACAAGAACAACAAGCAGACGATATCCGCGGTCATAGACAAAATAGTCATAGAAGCCGCAGCGAACGAGCGCCTGCATGAAGCAATAGAATCCGCGTTAAAGGAAGGAAACGGCGTCATGGTCGCAAAGTGCGGCAAAAAAGAAACATTTTATTCAAGGCGCAACGCCTGCCCTGAGCACGGAATCTCGTTGGGAGAGATACAGCCAAGGGATTTCTCCTTCAACTCCCCCTTTGGTGCCTGCCCTGAATGCCACGGCCTGGGGTTCAAGATGGAGTTTGACCCTGATTTGGTCATCCCGAACCGCTCGCGCTCCATCCTGGAAGGCGCAATCACCTGCTACAAGGGCCTGATGGAAGGCGGCTGGCGCATGCACCAGATACGCGAGGTGGCTGTGGAAAATGGAATCTCGCTGGACATGCCTGTTTCGCAGATACCGAAAGAAAAACTGGACGTCCTGCTCTACGGCTCAAAGAACAAGATGAAATTCACGTACGAGAGCAAAAGCGGAGGCTCGAGATACGAATACGAGAGCGAATTCGAGGGAGTAATCCCGCAGCTGGAGCGCCTGTTCCACCAGACGAAATCCGAGAGACGAAAAGAAGAGATCGCGAAATTCATGCTGGAAAAGTCCTGCTTGAAATGCAAGGGCATGCGCCTGAAGGAGGAAATGCTGGGCGTACTCATCGGCGGGAAGAACATCATGGAAATCTGCCTGCTTCCGATCGGCGACACGAAAGCGCATTTGAAATCCCTTGAACTTGACGAGAGCCAGAGAAAGATATCCGCCCCTATTCTCAAGGAAATCAGCACGCGGCTGGAATTCCTGGAAAACGTGGGCCTGAACTACCTGAACCTCGCAAGGGAAAGCTCCACGCTCTCAGGCGGCGAATCCCAGCGCATCAGGCTTGCAACGCAAATCGGCTCCAACCTCACAGGCATAATCTACGTGCTTGACGAGCCATCCATTGGGCTGCACCAGCGCGACAATTCCAAGCTTCTCGCAACGCTAAAGCGCCTCCGCGACTTGGGGAACACGTTGGTAGTTGTGGAGCATGACGAGGAAACCATGCGCGAGGCTGACCATATCATAGACATGGGCCCTGGCGCAGGATTGAAGGGAGGAAAAATAGTTGCAACAGGCAAGGCAGAGGACATCATGCGCAATGACGATTCCTTAACCGGCGATTACCTCTCAGGCCGCAGGATGATTCCCATTCCAGAGGAAAGGAGAACGCCAGCAGGCAAGCTTCTGCTCAAGGGAGCGTCGGAAAACAACCTCAAGGGCATAGATGTTTCGTTCCCATTAGGAATGCTAATCTGCATCACCGGGGTATCTGGCTCGGGCAAATCCTCACTCGTAGCCGAAACGCTCTACCCGGCGCTTTCAAATATCTTAAACGGCTCCAGGCTAAGAACCGGAAAAAGCAGGGAAATAGAGGGAATCCACCAGCTTGACAAGATAATAAAAGTGGACCAGTCCCCAATAGGACGCACTCCGAGGTCGAACCCCGCAACGTACATAGGGGCTTTCACGCCAATAAGGGAACTCTTTTCAAGGATCGCGGAATCAAGGGCAAGAGGCTACGGCCCTGGAAGGTTCTCGTTCAACGTGGCGGAGGGCAGGTGCGAGAACTGCGAGGGGGACGGCCTGATAAAGATTGAAATGCACTTCCTCGCGGACGTATATGTTCCATGCGAGGTCTGCAAGGGAAAGCGCTACGACTCCCAGACATTGGAAATAACGTACAAGGAAAAGAACATCGCGGACATTCTGGACATGAGCGTGGACGAGGCTCATGAGTTCTTCATAAATATCCCCATGGTCAGGCGCAAGCTGGAAACCATAAAGGACGTGGGATTAGGATACATCAAGCTCGGCCAGCCTGCGACCACGCTTTCAGGAGGCGAGGCGCAGCGCGTGAAGCTCGCAACAGAGCTTTCCAAGCGTTCCACGGGAAAGACAATGTACCTTCTGGACGAGCCCACGACAGGGCTGCATTTTGACGACGTGAACAGGCTACTGGAGGTCCTGCAGCGGCTGGTCAACAGGGGAAACAGCGTGATAGTGATAGAGCACAACCTGGACGTGATAAAAAGCGCGGACTGGGTGATTGACCTGGGCCCTGAGGGCGGAGAGGCCGGCGGCAGGATAGTCGCCGAGGGGACGCCGGAATCCGTGGCCCGCACCCGCACGTACACAGGCGCGTACCTGAAAAAAGCATTATCTGCCGGAAAGAAGAAGAATCCGGAAGTGGACTGATGGAATTCCAGAGGGAGAGATACCCGCAAGAGCCTGGCGTCTATGTCATGAAAAGCAGCGACGGGACTGTAATATACGTGGGAAAGGCGGCATCGCTCCGCAGCCGGCTCTCGCAGTATTTCCTCAAGGGCAAGGATATCAAGACAAGCGCATTGGTATCGCACATCTCGTCAATAGAATTCGTGATAACAAAGGACGCCAAAGAGGCGCTGGTGCTGGAATCCAACCTCATCAAGAGCTACCAGCCCAGATATAACCTCTGCCTCAAGGACGCCAAGCATTTCTCCTATCTCGCACTCACGAACGAGCGGTTCCCGAGGCTTCTTGTGGCAAGGAAGAACACTTCCGGCGCTTTTCGCATCAAGGGAGCGAGGTTCTACGGCCCGTTCGTGGAAGGCTCCAAAAGGGCGGTTTCAACAAGATACCTCAGGAAGCTTTTCAGGATACGCATCTGCGGGACGAAGATGCCGAAAAAGGAATGCCTGCAGTTCCATCTCGGAAACTGCGATGCGCCGTGCATAGGAAACATAGGCGAGGCGGAGTATGGCGCGAACGTGCAGGCTTTACAGTCCGTGCTGGAAGGGAAAGTCCGTGCAGGCGCGCTCATAGACTCGCTTCGTAAAAGGATGGCAGAAGCGTCCGCAGGCACGGATTACGAGCGCGCGATTTCTTTGCGCGACCAGATGGAGTCATTGAAGATATTCCTTGACAGGCAGAGGGTGGAGAAGAAGCGCGGCCATGACGAGGATTACATATGGCTGCAGAGGATAGGCGCAAACCTCCACGTGCAGATACTGCGCAGCCGCCATGGCGTAATCGGGAAAGTGGAAAAGCATTCCATGGCAATAAAGGAGCAGGAGGAGCCTGAGCTCTCGTTCTGCCTCCAGTATTACAACGAGATTCCGGACTCGGTATACTCCAATCTTTCTGAAATTCAGAACAATGCGCTCAATCTCGCGCTTGGCACGGATGCGTTCTCGCATCCTGGAAAAGACAGGGCGAAAGTTTTGGACATCGCTGGGCATTCCCTTGTCATGGGCGAGGTGGACCCTGCTGTTTTGAGGCTAAGGGAAAAACTCGGCCTTGAAAACAACCCGATAACAATTGAAACGTTCGACATATCCACGCTTTTCGGCGAGGAGTCGGTCGGCTCAATGGTCAGTTTCGTGAACGGAAAGTCCGACAAGGACAACTATCGCAGGTTCAGGATAAGGACCGTGTCAGGACAGGACGATTTCGCAATGATGAAGGAGGTCGTGCAGAGGAGATACGAGCGAGTCATGAAGGAAGGGAGCGCGTTGCCCGACCTTGTGCTGATTGACGGAGGCGCGGGACAGCTCCATGCCGCGATGGACGGGATGGAGGAAGCGGGCGTGCGCATTCCGGTCGCGGCAATCGCGAAGAAAGAGGAGGAAATCTATCTTCCCAACAGGATGGAAACCGTCCGCATGGCACGCTCGGACCAGGGGCTCATGCTTCTCCAGAGATGCAGGGACGAGGCGCACAGGTTCGCGATAACTTATCAAAGACTGAGGCGCGGAAAGAAGGCGAAAGAGTAACAGTCAATTACGAGACGCGTGGCGTTTCGCGTCGATGCGCCCGCGAATATTCCTTTTTATCTTATGCCCGATAATGTTTACATCCTCTTTCGTCAGTTCGCTCTTCGGCACCAGGAGAACTTTTCGGTGGTGTTTCGGCATATACCCGTCCACCCACTCCATGATTGCATTATCAATGATTTTAGTCGGATAACGTAAAAAACAGTTTTCCTCACTGAGTTCGCTTTTGTCAATCTTTTTATTTATTTCTGAGTTCGCATGTTTTCCGATTTCTATGAATTCGTGCAGATAATCTTGAAACCGACCAGCGTCATCTTCATCATCTTTGTAGCTACCCCTGAAGAATTTCTTTGTGTGCTCGTTGTCCATCGGTGGAACCAAATTCGGCAGAATAAAATGCATCAGTTTGGAATTCGAAACAAAACGACTACGCGTGCGTTCATAATTGATTTTAAGATCCTTAAATAAAGA
>CAILMQ010000058.1 GCA_903835385.1 uncultured Microcaldota archaeon
CGCTAGAGCAGCTGGACGAGGTCCTGTGAGACCATGCGCCTTGCGGCAATATTTTTACTGCCCTTCCTTTCCATCGCCTTCAGCGCGGCTCCGCTCTACGACAGCCCGCCAACGGCCAACGTCACCGAGCACAACCTCGGCACTGTCCCGGCTTTGAACAATTCATTTTCCCAGATTGCGGCAGTGAACGGCAGCGTGGCAATGGATTTCAATGGCACGGACAGCAACTGGGTGCCGATATCAAAACATTTCGACTTTAACATAATCCACGCTTCCGCGAAGCTGCTCACAATGGAGCCGTCGGTGGACAATGCGACCTATGCGCCGGCTTCGCCCAGGCTGATTTTCGCCTGGGGCGCACTTGCCCAGCCCCTGGCCACGGACGATTACGAGCATGACGACTGCAACGAATCACAACTGTCGTCCTCGGTCTCACGCTCTGCCGCGATAAATTTCTCATTCGGAAACGAGAGCGAGATTGTTGTCACGGATTCCAACCTGGTGCCTGTGCCCGAGCGGATAGTGAAGGCCATGGAGAACACCAGCGGCATGGACGTGCTGGAAGTGCGGCTCAACGCAACCTTCGATTTCACTTACGAGATTGACGACCGGATGCCGAGCCATGACACGGGCTGCTCCGACCATCCGGTTAATTTCACGGCTTCGCTGAGCGTTGCGGATGCCATGAACTGGAGCGTGGAAGGCAACCGCACGCTTTTCTTCCTGCGTTCGCCTGTCTTGGGCGAACAATGGTTCAGGAACAACCGCTTCGACACAATCCTTTTCTCCAACTCAAGGATTTACCAAGGCGGCATCACGGGCCCGGAAAACCAGTCCTACGGGTTCCGGCTCTGCGCGTTCAACATCACGAACGACAGCTATGGCGCATGGCACGCGGTTTCAGTTCCGCTTGAATCCGGCCATGAGGGCGTCGCAGGCCACAACGCCTTGAACACCCCCACCCCCCTCTCATCCGACAACTTCACCTATGCATATCTCTACGAGTTCAACTATTCCTACGAAGGGCTCGGAAAGAACACGCTCGCGCTATGGGTGGGCTCATCATTCGGAGAAAATTATTCGTTCCAGCAGGAGCTGCTTTCCAGGATGCTTACCTACTCAGGCAACACCACTGAGCTCGGAGGGCCAGCTTCGCCCTCGGATTCGCGGCCGTCGCTCGCGTTCAGCACGGACAGCATCCGCACCGTGGCGCTGAGCCTGGGGCTGGTGGGAGTACTCATCGTGGTGTTGCTCATCAATCGGATTCGCTATAAGTGAACAAGCGGTCTTATTTGCCAGATTGCCCTGAAGGCGCATCGTCGGCCTGTTGCCCTGAAGCTGGCCAATGCTTCCTGTACAAGTAGTGCGCAAGAACCAGCAAACCTGCCTCCACCATCCTCACGGCGTTGCCGAACATACCATTGACCGCCACCAGGAGCCTCGCGGGCTCATCGGCTGGCTGCGTCTCAGTCGCCTTATACGCCATTTCCAGCACGCCCGCAGTGAACGGGCTGAGAATCGGGCCTGCGGGGTCGCCGGTCATCCCGACCCTTTTCCATGCCCATTGCTCCGCGCATATGCGGATGACACA
>CAILMQ010000059.1 GCA_903835385.1 uncultured Microcaldota archaeon
AAACAAAGAATGCCATTCGAGAATTTGTGTCAAAGATAAAAGACAAGACAAGGTTGATTATTCTATCTTCTCCTGATTTGAATCTGGTTAGCTGGAGTGAATTAAATCTCGTAACTCAGGAATTAGAAACCAACACCCTCTCCCCGCAAGGTGTTCAAGATTTGATGATTATTAAAAAAGCGCTGATGGTTATGAAATCAGTTGGAGAAACATCAATTTACAACCAAAACCTGCCGAACCAGAAACGAAAAACAGATAACAAACTGCTTGGCAGGGCTCAATCCTGATTTTCATCCAGCCCGAAGATTCGCTTTATAATTAGTTTCCTTCACATTAAAATAAGTTTTAAGGCGGGGGATATCGATGGTTTCGAAGACTACAGTTGTGGCACCCATAGGTGCGGAATCGGACGAGGGGGCGGTGCTTTCCACGCTCGGGGAATTCTCGGCAGGGGCAATGGTTTTCCTCGCATCTCCGGACGGAATCAGGAATGCGGAGAAATTCGCAACCAGGCTCAAGGCAACGGGCGTTTCATGCACAGTGGTCAAAATCAGCGGCGCCAGCATGTGGCACGGCTTCCACAGGGCGCTCTCGGAGGCGTGCAGGGGGCTTGCCAGGAAAAACATCGTGGTGAACGTCTCCACCTCGGACCGCGTTTCGGAATGCGCGCTCACCAGCGCGGCGCACGTGAACGGCCTGAGGGCCGTGGCAGTGGTTGGCGGGAAGACGATTCCTATTCCGATAATGAGCCTGGCGTATCACGAACTGCTTTCTGACAGCAAGATGAAAATCCTGCGCACACTGGACCCGTCCGGCCTTCCTTCGCTGGAAGAGGTGTCGAGAAGGTCCGGCATGTCGCTCCAGCTCGTCTCCTATCATGTGAACGGAAGCCCGCAGTCCAAGGGGCTGCTCGGGCTGGACCTGGTGCAGGCCACCGATGACAGGGGAAGGGTGAAGCTGTGCCTGAGTCCTGTGGGCCGCACATTCCTGGACGGCCACATGGGCTAAAAGGGCTGATGAACTTGGAAAAGCGCCTGAAAGAGCTTTACCTGGAACTGCTTGCCACGCACGGTCACCAGGGGTGGTGGCCCGCCGGCTCGCCCTACGAGGTGATGGTCGGAGCGGTGCTCACCCAGAACACCAATTGGAAGAACGTGGAAAAGGCCATCGCGAACATGAAAGCGGAATGCTGCCTTTCGCCGTCCGCGGTCCTCGCCATGCGGAAAACGAGGCTCGAAGCCCTCATAAGGCCGAGCGGCTTCTACAGGCAGAAAGCCGAACGGCTCAAACTCGCCACGAAAAAATGGATGGAGCTTACGCAGGACCCGAAACGCGAAACACACCACTCGAGATTCGATACGCTCGCGTTGCGGGGCGAGTGGCTGTCCGTAAAAGGAGTCGGAAAGGAAACCGCGGATTCCATCCTCCTCTACGCGTTCGGGCGCCCGGTGTTCGTGGTGGACGCCTACACGCGTTTGTTCTGCGCGCACCACGGCCTGCTCAAAGCCAGGGAATACGACGAATACAGGAATTTCTTCGAATCCAACATCCCCCACTCGGTCCCGGTGTTCAAGGAGTACCATGCGCTGATTGTGGAATGGGCGAAGGAGCGAAAGGGAAAAATTAAAATAGCAAGACACCGAACCCGAGACCGCTAGACCCCGACGTGTTCTCGAACCCATTCGCGGAAGGCGTTCTTTTTCCTTTGCTCCTCCTTCTCCTCGTGCTTTTCCTCTTCGGTTTTCTCCACTATCTCGAGTTCCTCTTCTTTCTTCTCCTCTTCCTTCGCGTGCTCGTGTCTTGTTTCCCTGTGCTTTCCATGGTGCGCGAGGATGTCCTCGGCCATCTTCTCGATGTCCTCTTTCTTTCCGCCTTTTTTCGCCTTCTTCGCAGGGGGTTCCGCTGCCTTCTTTTTCTTGGCCGGCTTCTCTTTCTTGCCTTTTTTCACGGCCTTCGCCTTCCCGGCCGGTTCCGCTTTCGCACGGGGTCTTCGTTTCCTTGCGTAGTTCATGACCTTGCCGAGCAGGTTGAGGTAAAGCTCGCCCCGGTTTGAAGGCGTGAGCATCTGCACCTCGCCCCAAGCCCCGTAGTCCTCTATGTAATCCCTATGAAGCGAGGCCACCAGCGGCGTGTCGCTCTCCAGCAGGTCTGCGAGAAGCTCGCCGAACTTCGTGCTTTTCATCTCCATCCTGCCGATTTCGTCTATAACCATCACGTCGTATTTCGACGCCCTCCGCAGTATGGGGACCACCACGCCCTCGAATGCGCGGACGTCCACGTGGTATTTCGCGACCTTCGGGCCGTCGATGTCCATTGCGGCGAGCGTCTCCTTTGTGCCGGTTTCCAGGTCTTCCACCATGAACCCGGTCCGTGCGCCGTGGGCTTTCTCGTCCGGCGTTATGAAGCCGCCGACCCTCAGGCCATGGGCCTTCATCTTATCCACCAGCTTGCGGAGCAGCGTGGTCTTTCCGGACTTAGGCATCCCGCTTATGAAGTAGTTATTAGGCATATAGTCCAACCTCCCATTTTGCTCTGGAAGACAAAGTATAAAAACACTAAGCCGCTACCCGCAAACCACGGATACCAACCATTTTAATTTGCATCGGGCTAAACCCATTCTATGCTCGAGGTGACATTCATAGGGACATCAGGCTCCACTCCCACGAAGGAGAGGGGCATGCCCGCCCTCGCGATAAAATACGAGTCCGAGCTCCTGCTCTTCGACTGCGGCGAAGGCACCCAGAGGCAGATGATGGCGTACAAGACGGGGTTCGGCTCCATCAATGCCATTTTCATATCCCACCCGCACCTCGACCACTACCTCGGCCTCTTCGGCCTTCTTGAGACGCTGAAGATGTCGTCACCTGCGCCGAAGAAGCTGAAAGCGTTCCTTCCGCCCGGCATAGACGACATATTCGCCCAGCGCTATCCGTTCCTGGAAGCGGTGAAGATAAGGAAAGGGAAGCTCTACCAGGGCAGGGGATTCTCGGTTTCCGCGTTTCCGGTGGAGCACTGCAAGGGCTCGTTCGGCTTCGTGTTCGAAGAGGAGGCCAGGCTCAAGTTCCACGAGCAGAAGGCGAAATCGCTCGGCCTCAAGGGCAGGATGTTCAGCGAGATACAGAAGAAGGGAGCGCTCACCGTTGCAGGCAAAAAGATTTCACTATTCGACGTTACGTGGAGCAATCCGGGAAGGAAGATCGTTTATTCGGGCGACACCGCCTTTTCCGAAGCCGTGGCCGAGGCGGCAAAGGGCGCGGATCTCCTGATCCACGAGGGGACGTTCGATGCGTCGAGGAAAGCGGAGGCGCAGGAGCGGAAGCATTCCACGGTGGAAGACGCCGCCAGGGTTGCAAAACAGGCCGGTGCCAGGAAATTAGTAATAATACATATAAGCCCCAGGTATTCGGATGATATAAAAACGCTTCTCGAAGCTTCGGCGAAGATTTTCAAGAATACGACAATCGCAGAAGACGGCATGAAACTCCAGCTCTGAACGTGATGGCTAATGGTTGAAAAAACCTCGATTACGTCAATTTACGTACCATGCATACGGCTTTTGTCTTGTTTGGATTATTTATTTATAAATCGTGGTTTAGGTGAATAGAAAATCTTTATAAAGGTTTTGTAAGTCATCATCTCAGTCCACTGGAGGGCTTGCCTTAGCTCTTCGGAACCCGGGGCAACCCGGATATTTTGGGCCGCACCCGTGAACGTGTCATGGGACAGTATCCCGCCGCTAACAATTGTTTTGCGCGGCTCATCTGGCGGGTAAGCAAAAACGAGGTGAATATATGAAAGTGAATCTGAAGAAAATCGGGGCAATCGTCGCAGGCGCGGCGATACTGGCCAGCTCGGTCAGCTATGCCGGACTCAAGTTCGGCGACACGACGCTGGTGGATGACAACGGCGCCCCAGTAGCAAAAGTCGTTGTCGGAGCGCACGCAGCGGCCTCGGACGGTGTGGCGGCAGCGCTTATCGCGTCGAAAATCGCGAGCGCGGCCTTCAAGAAGAGCACCCTGACAGCGGCGGTTAGCGGAACTGCGACCTGCGGTGCAGGAGCGGCCAACGGAACCAGCAGCAGCTGCACGGTGAGCGACGAGAAAGCGACGCTGGAAATCACAGTGCCAGGCTCGGTTTCATCGGGCACCTATACGGCGAACAACCTTATCGGTGACTACCTGAACAGGGAGCTTGACGACAGGAACCTCGGGCAGCAGAACTACAGCCTGGGTGCGGACACGTCCGACACTTCAAACCCATACACCAACGGCATCGGTGGCTGGATTGGCTCGCCGGAGATTAACCTCTACAGGATCAGCGGCTCGATGTTCTCTCCGTTCGCCACTTCGACCCTTTCCGACACGTCGGCTGCAAAATCCTACTCGGAGCAGCAGGACCTGTGGATGAAGGGCGACAACCACTACGAGGACACCCCGAACGAAGTTATCGGAAATGTCGCCAACCTCGGCTACACCCTTAAATTCAAGGGCACGAGCGACGACCTGGGCATCCCGGTGTGCACCACGCCTACGAACACCACGGACTACGCGGACTGCAGCTCTGACTATCAGACCGCCACCCACAAGATGACCATAAAGTTCCTCGGTGAGGACTGGGTAATCTCGGAGATGATACCGCCATCGGCACCAAACCCGGTTGTCAACAACGAGAACCAGCTGGTCAACGGAGGCTACGTGAAGCTGGCAAAGGAGTCTGTTTCAGGCATCCTGAACCAGGGCGAGTCGCTCACTGCGGACGACCTGAAGTTCCAGCTGGACGACCTCGAAGCCCACGGAGACACCACGAGCGCGATTGTATCGGTGCTCGACGCCAACGGCAACGTGCTGAAGAAGGACACGGTTCCACCCGGTGCGACGAAGGAATTTATGATAAACGGCAAGGACTATAGATTCCACGTCTACAAGGTGGCGCCTGGTTATACCTTCGGCGCAAAGTGGGCCGATGTAGCTATCTACTCCAAGGAGTTGAAGCTGCAGGACAGCCAGAAGCTGGACCCGGACTACGACAGCAACAAGTACTGGACGGTGTACCTCGGTTGGAAGAACCAGGGCGCCGGTACCGGCGGGGACAACCAGCCGGACCACCTGAGGACCGTAATCCTCTATGCCCAGGGCAGCAACATACAGCGCCTCATCAACGGCGCCGGCAGCAGCGGTACGAACTACCTCCTGCCAGACGACTACCTGCCCATTGTCCAGGACCCGGTTTCGTGGAAGCTCAGCTACAAGGGGCTTGACCTTGGCTCCAGCGACCGCGACGACCTCGCCTTTGACATGGAAAGATCGCAGGCATTGCCGCTGTCAGGAAGCACGGATGGCCCATTGGACATCAATGGCACAAAGGAGATATGCACGCTTTTCGCGCCATATGTCCATGTGACGACCGGCAGGTCTGGCTCGGTGTTCACCGTCCAGAATGCGTACGGTGCAATTGCGACTCCAACGCAAACCTCCGATTCGACCAGCGACGAGTTCTACGTTGCCACGAGCGGAGCGAACTGCACCTCCAATACGGGTCTGACCACGTACACGCACCCGGCGGGTTCGGTGTTCATGAGGGGCTCGACCTCTTCTGACTCCGGATGGACCTGGCTGAACTACACAACCGGCGGCATGAAGGTTTTGACACCGTTTTTCGGAGACGGTGACCAGACCTGGGGCCTCGGAGGCGTAGTTGAGTGGGCCACCACGGCTGATGCCAGCACAAACACCACGGACATCGGAAGCCTTGGGAAGAACTTCACAGGCTCAAGCATACAGCCTGATTGGGTCTTCGCCACTTCTGAGAAGGACGGTGTAGGAACCTCGAACACCTTCAATGACCACCTGGTGTTCGGCCTTCAGATAGCTGCGTCTGCGTCTACATTCAACATAGACTCGACCAAGAGCGGCGCAACCCTGCTCAAGAAGGACGACATCGCCTACGTGTTCGCAGGTCCGGCCGGACAGGCTGCTGGGAACTACGGGACCTTCAAGGAAGGCTTCGTGACCGAGAGGGGCTCGGTGTTCAACAGCATATCCGACACGACAGTGGACTTCAGCATGGCGAACAAGCTCGCCCACGCGCAGTGGTACCTGGCTTCATCCGCAAGTGCGGCTGCGACTCCAGGAACCACGGTGTGGACCGGCGGAGAGGGCGACTCGACCACAGTCAGCGGCGTTACCGTCAAAATAACATCAATTGACGAGACTGCCGTATGCTCTGGTGGCGCTGGCGGCGCGGCTGCCTGCTCACCGGACATGAGTGGTGTGAGCGCAGTCATCGTGCAGAACGGAGCACAGGTAACCTCCGCGGACACGATGGCGCCGTACGCCTTTAGCGCGTACAGCCCGCTGGTGTTGCTTGACCAGGATGCGGTCGGAGTCTCCACCGTAGTTTCAGTAGGTGGTGACGTAGTCAACTCGGTTACTGCCGGCATATTAGCAGGCGGTACGACTGACTGGAACGCCGAACCGCAGATGGTGA
This sequence comes from uncultured Microcaldota archaeon, assembly GCA_903835385.1. Lineage (GTDB taxonomy): Archaea > Micrarchaeota > Micrarchaeia > Anstonellales > Bilamarchaeaceae > CAILMQ01. The sequence goes on from CAILMQ010000059.1 coordinate 6,487, forward strand.
AGGAAGTTGTGAAGGGCTCGAAGATCGTCGTCGCAGGCAAGGACGCCTCTGACACGACCGCCGCAGCCAACACCTTCATAAGCGAACTGGTGTCGAGCTGAAGGCCGCAAGGCCTTTCTTTTTTTTATTTTCCTTTAATTTTTCCTCATTCTGATTTGAGCTTCAATACGGCGAGAGGGCGGCTTGCATCAGTCAAACAGCAAGGGGCTTTCGGAGCATTAGTCAAGTCTAAGACGACATCCCTATGGAAGACAGTAAGAAAACTACGAATAACCGGCTAATGGGAATACGTAAGTGCAACCGCAGCCTTTTAAATACTCTGTTTCATATACTAATTACAACAGATTAATCAATAGAACGAGGCGGCATCAATGGCATCCACGATAAAGCAGCAGGTACTGAGAATGACCTCCGGGCCAAGCGCAGCGAAGGCGCCGCTTAGCGGTACCTGGCCTGCCCCCAAGCCCAAGGCGGCCTTTGGAAAGGCAGGCAAGCCGAAGCCGGACAGCGGCAGGGAGTGGTTCAACCTTCTCATAATGGAAGCGGCGGCAAGCGGGAAAGTGGACAGCATCAAGTTCGCGCTGGACCGCGGGGCGGACGTGAACGCAAGGGACGCGCTCCAAAGAACGCCGCTCATGAGGGCTTGCTTTCACCAAAGAGGCAAGGCAATGGATTTCCTGATAGCAAACGGGGCGGACATAACCGCGCATGACGTTGATGGAAGGACCGCCAAGGACATGGCAAACATCGCACGCTCTTACAAGCGGGACATCTCGGTACAGTGATTCACATGGGAAGCAAGCTCTTTTCAGTCCGGACAAGCGCCGCAAGAACCGCGGTCGTGGCAGCAATGGCCTTCTCAACTTACTTTTGCCCGCGCCAGGCCCTTGCGGACAAGTGCAGCTACGCCGCCATAGGCAGGGAAGCCCCGGCACAGGACAAGGTCGACTCCGGCCAGGCAGGCAAGACCAAATCAGTCACTCTTTTCGTGCCAACCGGCAAGGCGCAGAGCCTGGCAATCACCGTGCCCGGCGAAGTCGTGGACGGCACGCCGAGCGGCAAAGTCCAGGCACTGCTCTTTGGGAATGCGGTTGTAGCGATTGACGAGCATCTCGCGGGAAAAAATTCTTCGACGTGGGAATGCGTGACCGGCTCTCCGGCCAAGTTTGAACTCGATCTTGTTCCTGATGCGGATGGAAATGGGGCTGGTAAGCCTGCACCTGCCGAGAGGCTTGCAGGAACATCAAAGCCGACCCGTCCGGGCACTCAGGAGAAACAAGCCCCTTCCGTGGCGCCAGCTTCGGCAGTGGTGAAACCGGATGGGACTGCCAAGGGCGCGCCGCTCTTCAGGTTCGGCGGCGGAAAGGGAGACATAATAACATTGACCCTGGTCATAACGCTTCCCGACGGCGCAAGCAAGAAGGTGGCGCTCGAGGTTTCAAAGCCCTGGTTGAACGAACAAGGCATGAGCAAGGCAAAAACCGCAATCGCCACGAAGCTTGACTCCTGGATGAAAGGCGACGGCACCAAAATGGACATGACTCCGGTTTACCAGCAGCTCGACAGGCAACTGGGCCATGTCCAGGACATGGGCTCAGTGAAAAGCCTGCCGCCAGTGAAATAAGCGCATAGGCATTTTTTCTTTTTTCCGGCTACGCCAACTATTTTAATCCGCAGCATCCTAACCACACCATGCCTTGCTCCCGTTGCGGTTCCGAAGGCGAGATGCAATACGGTTCCGATGGGCTCGCCTACTGCAACTCCTGTTCATTCTACGGCATGAACAAACAGTGCTACAGGTGCAGGATGTACGTCCCTGCGTCCGAGCTCCAGCAGTACAAGGGCCAGTGGATGTGCCCCTATTGCCTCAATGACTCGCGCAGCGAGGACCGCAGGGCAGAGGAGCGCGGTTCAGGAGAAGGCGAAAGGGCCAGCGGTTACGCCTCGGGCGAGCGCTGCGAAAGATGCGGCAGGGAGCTAACGACGGTTTATTACTACGGGGGCAGGAAGCTGTGCGAAGACTGCCTCGATGATGCAAAGCGCGAATGGAAGGACGTCGGAGGCGAGAAGCCGCCGCTCCCGCCCTACCGCGTCACGGAAAAAAGGGCCGGGGAGGCGGGCAGGCGCTCGTTCATAGAGTGGCTGTTCTCGGAAATCCTCTTCAGGCTCGGAATCAGGAAGCGTAAAAAGGAGCCTGAAATCGTGTCCATGAGGAAGCCCGTGTCAGTGTTCCCGCACGGCGTGTATAAATCCATGGATGAGGAAATCGCATCAGAGGGGCGCAAGGCAGAGCCCATGGCCGAAGGCCCGCGGAGCAGGGAGAAGGGGAAAAAGAAGAAGTCGCAGGACGTCACATTTTCTTTGTATGTGCCGCAGCTGAAGCAGGAAAAAACAGGGAAAAAGGGCAAGAAAAAAGACAAAAACGAGGGCTTCGGCGGGCTGAAGGAAGACTGAGTTCACTAGCGCCTTCTTATCGTCGGGGCTGGCTGGACTACCAGCTTCCCGTGGCCGGGTATCAACCTGGGTTTTTCTTTCATTTTCAGCATTCCCACTCCCTTTGGTATGCTCAGTCCTGGCTGGTCTGAAGGCGGCTTTACCAGGCCGAAGCAAACCCTCTCGCGCCCTCCTTTCTGGTTCATCGGCACGACGCCCGCCTTTTTGTATAAGGCGCGCCTTTCTTCCTCACTCAGCGGTTGAGCCCTGACTGGTGGTGCCGCAGGGTTAGCAGTACTTTCTTGCGGTGCCGCGGCAGTTGCAACCCTTTCCCGGGTTGCGCCCATGTCACGCTGGTTCAGTTCTGCGCGTATCTGCTCCAATTCGGGATAGTCTTTCACCTGCCTGACAAGGCCCGGGTTCCCTTTTATCGTTATGGCCTGCCTTGCTTCCAGGTCCGCAATCGGAGGAGTGGCGGTTCCGTTCGTCCCCTGCTTCGGGACTTCAATGCTCACCGCGAGCTTCCTGCCTCCCACATCCACATTGACGACGAGCCTGTGGTTATGGCCGCTCGGCTCAAACAGGTCCGGTGCGCCCCATTGCCCTGTTTTAAGAACACCTGACCTGAATACGGTTTTCCATTCGGATTTTTCCACAGTCGCATTTCCCCCGAATACCCTGCCAAACAGTATCGTGAGGTCCCCTTCAGCCGGTGCCAGGGTCCCGTTGAGTTCCGCGCGCG
>CAILMQ010000060.1 GCA_903835385.1 uncultured Microcaldota archaeon
GATTCGGTGCCCTGGACGCGTCCACGGCGACTGTTCAGGTCGCCCATCACGTCGCCCATATTGGCGTCCGGGATGACGATGCGGACATTCATGATCGGCTCAAAGAGCACCGGGCTGGCATCCTTGACGGCCAGCTTGAAGGCCTCGCGCCCAGCGATTTCGAAGGCAACCGGCTTGGAGTCGACCGGGTGCTCCTTGCCATCGTAGACAATGACACGCACGTTGCTGAGAGGGAAACCCGCCATAACACCCGACTGCAGGGTGGCATGGATGCCTTTTTCAATGGCCGGCAGGTAGGACTTGGAAAGGTTCATACCGACCAATTCATCGGTGAACTCAAAATCGCTCTCCGGGCAGGGCTCGATCCGCAACCAGACTTCACCGAACTGGCCCGAACCGCCGGACTGCTTCTTATGGCGGTACATGGCGTCGGCTTTCTTGGTGATGCCTTCCCGGTAGGGCACCTTCGGTTCGGCAGTCGTCAGGCCCACCTGGAGTTTGCCTTCAGCGCGCCGGATGGCCACGTCAATATGCTGGTCACCCATGCCTTGCAGGATGGTCTGACCGGTGGCGGGTTCCTGGTGCCAGGAAAGGGTCATATCTTCTTCGCACAGGCGGGTGAGCGTGGGCGAAATCTTGGCGGCATCCGCCTGGGTCTTGGGGTGGATGGCAACACGGAAAAGGGCATGCGGGTAAGCCGGCATGGGCAAGGTGAGCGGGTGGCCCCGGTCACACAACGTATCGCCGGTGGTGGTGGAGGTCAGCTTGGCAACAATGGCAATATCGCCGCTGTGCACAATCTTGATGGGCATGGTCTCCTTGCCGCGCATGATGGACAGGCCGGCCATGCGTTCTTCGGCGGATTTATTCTGGTTCCAGATGCGGGTATCGCCCTGCAAAACCCCGGAATAGACGCGGAAGTAGGTTAGTTTGCCAACATACGGGTCGGCGGTGGTCTTCCAAACGTACAAAGCCAGGGGCCCGGAATCCGCCGCAGTGAGTTGCTCCTCACCGTCCTTACCCTTCGCAAGCGCGGGGACTTCGGCGGGGGAGGGCATAAGGTTGAGGATGGCATCCATGAGCGGCAAGATGCCTTTCTCGTGCCCGCCAACCGTCACAAAGGTCAAAATATAGGCCTGGGAACGGACAATGGCCTTCAGGCCGCGCAGCAGTTCTTCGTTGGTCAGCTCGCCGCTTTCCAGGTACTTTTCGAGCAGGGCATCCTCGCCTTCGGCGGCAGCTTCGACCAGTTTCGTGCGGGCTTCTTCGGCAGCCGCTTTGAGGTCCGCGGGAATCTCTTCGGCGGTCTTGCCCTCGTTGGCGTAGGCCTTCATCGAGAGCAGGTCAATCACGCCCTTGCAGGCGGCTTTTTCACCCCAGGGCAACTGCGCCGGGACAAGGCGGGTGGGGGAATATTCCTGGACAGAGGCCAGGGCACGCTGAAAATCGGCGTTGTCGCGGTCCATCTTGTTGACGACCACGAAACGCGGCAGCTTGAACGTGTCACAATAGTTCCAGACGATCTCCGTGCCGACTTCGAACCCGGCAACCGAATCGACCAGGATGAGGGCCCCATCGGCAACGCGCAGGGCGGAGACCACCTCGCCGACAAAGTCGGTATAACCGGGGGTATCGAGCAGGTTGATCTTGTGATCCTTATATTCAACGGGGATGACGGCGGTGGAAAGGGACAGCTTGCGGCGAATTTCTTCGTCTTCAAAGTCCGAAACGGTGGTGCCGTCGTCGATCTTGCCCAGGCGGGAGGTGAGGCCGGTGACATGCAGGCAGGCCTCCGCCAACATGGTCTTCCCGCCCGAACCATGCGAGACAAGGGCGATGTTTCGGATAAACTCGGTAGTGTACTCTTTCATGTGCAGACCTCAGGGTGTATGGGATGCTTCCAGCGGGCTGATTATACCTTAATTTATTTTGGGGGTTCTGATGTTTAGAGGAAAAAAATTAACCACGACCCCCACAGAGCGGGGGCAGGCGGACACGAAAGGACACGAAGGAGGGAAAGGAAGAAAGGAGAAGGGGAAAGGGGAAAAGGGGGAAGGGGGCCTGGAAGGGGTAGCTCCTAGCGAAAAGACGGGAACCTACGCCGCTGTTCCTGTTCTTTTACACGAAGGATATGCCTGGAAATCTGAAAACCCTGCTGCATGAAGAGCAGGGCGGTGCGAAGCTGCCAGGTTTCAGCCAAGCCGGGGCGCAAAATGAGGGCGTTTCCGGAGATGGTAAAACAGCCCTGCCTGACCAGGTCCGTGAGATCCGCCTGGCCGCGCGTGCGGAGGTCTTGATA
>CAILMQ010000061.1 GCA_903835385.1 uncultured Microcaldota archaeon
AATACAGCCTCAGAGCCAGCTTGACATAATCACCGGTGGTTATTCCCTTGCCTGAGCAGATGTTGTACGCCTCTCCGCGGTTGCATTTCTCCACTGCGAGTATCTGCGCCCTGGCCGTATCGTGCACGTGCGTGAAATCCCGGACAGAGTTCGGGTTTCCCATGATTATTTTGTCTGATTTGCCACTCAGGCAGTCCGCCATCTGTGTCGCGATGCGGGCTGTAAAGAACTGCGGCCCCCTTCTCGGGCCTTCCTGGTTGAATGTCCTGGAAATCAGGACCGGAGTCTTGTACATGAAATAGTACGCCAGTCCGATGTATTCCGTGAACACCTTGGTCGCGGCGTATGTGGATGTCGGCCTGAGCGGGTTGCTCTCCTTAACCGGCAGCTCGTCAAAGCTCTTCACAAAGCCGTATTCCTCTGAAGAGCACGCCAATTGTATCCCTTCAAGCCCCTTGCCATCCTTTGTCGCTGCCTCGAGCAGGTTCACCGTGCTCACGCAGTTGTTCTCCACCACGTGGCTTGGCTGTTTCAGGCTCGTTGGCACGAATGATTCAGATGCCTGGTGGAAAATCACCTGTGGCTCTATCTGCTTTATGAGCTCCGCAACCCTTCCGTAGTCGCGGAGGTCCACTTCCACTGCTTTCACCTTTCCCGCGTCAATCTGGTGCTTTATGTTCGGGTAATCCGGAGCCGCATGCCTTTTCACGGTTCCATAGACCTCGGCTCCGAGTTCCACGAGCGAGTCCATTATGGTGCTTCCCACCATGCCAGCTGCGCCGGTTATGAGCACCCTTTTCCCTTTCCAGTAAACCTGGTCAGGCATGGCGCTTTTCCTGCCGCTGCTCGCTTTCACATGAGCGTCTATCTTCTCTATGTCTATCACATGCCCTGAGCGCTTTAGCTCCTCGAACCTTGCAGGCTCGAATACCTGCTCAAAAGGCAGCAACTCCGTTTCTTTCTGTCCCATACAATCCTCTCTTCGCCTGAAAAAGATGGCATCTCTATGCCCGTAAGAGTTTAAAAAACGCACGCAGCAAAGCTTTTCATCACGATGAAAGTCACACTGGTGGCCCACTACCTGGACGAGTCTGCCGGTCACGGGATAGACCGCTACTCCCTGAAGCTCATGCAGGGTCTGCGCGAAAAAGGGATAATCGTGAATCCCGTCAGTTCCCCCCGAGTCCTTCTCGGTCCCTTGAAATCAGCGCTTGATTTTTTCCTATATCTTCCGCTCAGGTCGCTGTGCCCGTTCGAAACAGGAGACATATTCCATTTCGTTGCCCCGCAGGCGGGCATATCGATACCTATCCTGAAAAAATTGTATAAGAAAAAAGTGGTAACGACCATATATGATCTCAATCCATTCATTTACACCGACATGAACAAAGCCGTTTTCCTGCCGCTCGGAAAGGCGTTAGCCGCCGCAATCAGGCACTCCGACATGCTGCTTGTCATCTCCTCACAGACGAAAATTGACCTACTGAAATATTTCGATGTGGACGAGAAGAAGATACGTATAACCCTGCTTGCGGCTGACGAGAAATTCAGGTCGTTGGAGGGGAAAAAGGACGGCGTATTCACAATCGGCTATCTTGGAGGGTTTGCTAGCAACAAGAACGTGCCGTTCCTCATACGTGCCTACTCCATATTCGAGAAAAAATGCACGCATCCATGCCGCCTCGTCCTTTATGGCAAGGGCGCAGAATACCCGGATTGCATAGAGCTGGCAAAGAAATTGGAAGTTAAAAGCATAGAGTTTCGCGGTTTCGCTGATGAGAAGGACATCGTGGATATCTACAACAGCTTCGACGTCTTTGTATTCCCTTCGATCATCGAAGGTTTCGGCCTTCCTATAATCGAGGCCCAGATGTGCCATGTCCCGACGATTGTCAAGGAAGGCGCGCACGTGCCTGAGGAGGCCACCCGCTTTTGCCTGAAAGCAAAGGACGAGGAGCATCTTGCAGAGCTCCTTGAGAAGATTCGTTCTGAAGGCTTTGTTTTCTCCAAAGAGCACCTCGAATATCTTAAGCAGTTCACGTGGGATGCATGCATCGATAAGACGATATCCGCATATGAGGACGTCCTGCGCAGCTGACACGTTCGGGTCCCTGCCTTCATTTCATCGGCTTCATCCCATCCCATTTAAAACTGGTTTTACCAAGGTTCTGCCCATGAAACTGCTTGTCACAGGAGGCGCGGGTTTCATTGGTTCCAACCTCGCCCTCGAGCCGGAAATGCCGAAGCGGGATTCATGATTTTATGGACCTGGTAATTGCGCATCCTTTTCTCCACCAGATGGGCGGCGGGGAAAGGGTGGTGCTTGAAATCGCGAAAAAATTCAATCCCGTCATCTACACTGCGATTTATGAGCCTGAAAAGACGTTTCCCGAATTCAAGGAGTTCGATATCCGGGTTCTTCCGAAAAGCCCGCTCGAGCTCCCGTTCGCCTTCCTGAAAAACGACCCGCGAAGGAGCAATGCAGTGGGCGCCGGGTTCAGGTACTACTTTGCAAAGTTGAAAGAGGATTACGACGCCATCAACGCCCACGGCAGCCCCAGCGAGTGGATAAGGAACAGGAACCAGCGCGTCTGCTGGTATGTCCATTCGCCCAACCGCGAGGCCTTTGACCTTTACGCATGGAGGATGGCAAGGCTTCCCCTGTGGAAGCGGCCGATAAATTACGCGCTCATCCAGGCATACAAGGCAGCGGAGTTCGGCATTCTGCCGAAAATAGAAAAAATCTGCACGAATTCCGAAGTGACGAACGACCGCATCAAAAAATACCTCAAGCGCAATGATGCCGAGGTTATCCATCCCGGAATAGACCCGGGCGAGTTCAGGTGTGATTCCTATGATAAGTTCTTCCTCTATCCATCCAGGATCATTCCGGAAAAAAGGTTTGAGATGGCGATTGACGCCTTCAGGGAATTCTCGAAAAAGCACAAGGGATGGAAACTTGTCATCGCCGGCTTCCTTCATGATTCAAAGAGCGAGCAGGACTACATCGCAAGGCTCCGCGGGCTGTCCGTCGGGCTGGATGTGGAGTTCGTCGCCAATCCGGCACGCAGCCAGCTGATTTCCCTCTACGCCTCCTGCTATGCGACACTGTTCTGCGCCATAAACGAGGACTGGGGCCTGGTGCCGCTGGAATCAGGTGCATCGTCAAAAGCATGCATCTCCGTGGACGAAGGCGGGCCCAGATACAGCATTGTAAACAAGGAGACTGGTTATCTTGTGAATTCCGCAGGTGAAATGGCAGCCAGGATGGCGGAGCTTGCAGGCGACCCGGGCCTGAATGAAAAAATCGGGAGTGCAGCGCGGGAGCGGATGACAAGGAAATACACGTGGAAAATATTCCTGGACGGAATGGCAAAGGCGTTCAAGGAGGCGGCCGGTCGCAAGGCTGCGTTCCGTCAGTCCGAATCTTTATAAGGACTATCAGCCAAGTTTTTGCAATAGGTGTTCTCATTGGAATGCGAGATGGATGCCATAGAGGCGAACAGCGGCAAGACCAGCGTTCTTGTCATAGGCGACGTGATGGTGGACGAGTACCACTACT
>CAILMQ010000062.1 GCA_903835385.1 uncultured Microcaldota archaeon
AGAACATCGCCTCCATTTTAGTAAACTCGGAGATGAAGCGGCGCACATCGTCCAGGGAGGCGCCGGAGCCCTTTGCAATCCTGTCCATGCGGCTCCTGCTCTTGCGCACAAGGGAAACGTCTTTTCTTTCTTCCTTGGTCATGGAGGAGATGATGCACTCGTATTTCTTCAATTTCTCCTGGCCCTGGTCCATCACCTCCCGGGGCATGTCGGACATGCCCATCATGGAGAAGACGGAATCCAGCGGGCCGAGCTTCTTCGTGGCCTTCAATTGCTGGTAGAAAACATCAACGGTCAACTTGTCCATCTCTTCGGGCGCTTCCAATTCGCCGGATTCGGAGATTTCCTTCACCTTTTCCATCAATCCTTCCAAATCGGGAATCCCGAGGAGCCTGCCCACGAACTTTTCGGAATTGTAGGCCTGGAGGTCCTCCATCTTTTCGCCCACTCCGATGAATGCAATTTTGGAGCCGGTCGCGGCCACGGCTGAAAGCGCGCCCCCTCCCTTTCCGCTCCCGTCCATCTTTGTGACCAGGACTCCGGTGACCGGGGTGAGCTTGTTGAATTCCTCCGCCTGCTTTCCCGCGATTTGCCCTATGTCCCCGCTCACCACCAGGAAGGATTCGTCCGGCTTCAAAACGCGGATTATGTTGCTGAGCTCTTCGGAAAGGCGGGAGTCGAAGGCGCTCCTTCCCGCGGAGTCCACTATCAGGATGTCGTCCTTGCTCCTGCGGAGGGCGTCCTGCACAACCTTGTAGGCTTCCTTTTCCCCTTTTATGGTATAATAGTTGACTCCTGCCTGGGCTGCGAGCTGCTCGAGCTGCTCCTGGGCCGCTGGGCGCTCCACGTCCGCGCCGACCAGTCCGATTTTGAGGCCCTTCTTCTTGTAGAAGTAGGCGACCTTCGCGGCGGAGGTGGTCTTTCCGGAGCCGAACAGGCCCATCAGGAGGACCTTGTGCTTGTCCAGGCGGGGGTCGTAGGAAGTGCCCATGAAGGAGACGAGCTCATCATAGACTACTTTGAGCAGGTGCTCGCGCATGGTGAGGCCCTTGGGGATTTCCCCTGCGGACGCGCGTTTTTCTATCCTTTTGGAGAGCTCGAAAACCAGCTTTACATTCACATCCGAGGCTATGAGGATGCGCTGGAGCTCCTTTATGAAGGATTTTAGCGTGGCCTCGTCCACAACAGGAGCGCGGGTTATCTTTGCGACCAGAGCGCGGAGGCTCTTCCCCAGATCCATGGATTAGTTTTGGTGCGGGGAGTAATTAAATTATTCGGTTTAGCCTTGGGGGCGCTTCGGGCCGAGAAGGGTGCCCCTCTCGCCTTCGGGTTCGGTTCCCCTGCCTTTTATCATGGAGATTAGAATACTGAGAATAGTGAAAGCCGCGCCGGCAATGGGGACGCCCGGTGATATGCCGATGGATTGCTGGCCCTCTTCCTGGATGGATTTCTTTACGATTAGAAGGTCTGCCGATTGAATCCCGGAACAGGAGACACTTTCCACGTCAACCTCGTATTCGACGCCCCTGTCCTGAACTTTGAATAAACCGGGGACGAGCATGGAAACTGAGTCCGGGACGCCTTCGCCCCCCTTATCGTAAATACGGAAGTTGGCTGAGTTGCCGCTGCAGCCGTCAAAAACAACGGTGGAAGAGCCGACCTGGAATTCCCTGTTCTGGTAAACCGTTTTCCGGACTGTGGAATCCGGTTTTTCGGATTTGCAGGAGAGGGGAGCCAGAACTGACACTATGAGCACATCGCGGAGGAATCGCCTCCTTCCGGGATTCGGGGGGGATGCCACGGATTGCGTTTGGGGATTTTTCTCTGTTGGTCTCATGGCATCTGCCTCTCGGATTTAAAGAAAGAAAATAAAAGGAAATGTCTCAGTGGGCTGCGCAGTCAGCGATTGTTATGTCGGCCCACTTGGATATGAGCAGGAGGCCGCGGCCGAACTCGTTGCCCCTTACTTCCAACCCAAGCACGGGAAGGAGTTTCACATCGCCCTGGTAGAGCACAAAGACCTGTATCTCATTGTCGTCCCTGTCCAGCACGGTGAAGATGCCGCCGTTCCCGTCGCGGGTGAGGTCGTCGAGCCTGACTTTGTAGCCGTTCGGGCCCGCAAGCACTTCGCCGGCGTTAAGCACACCATGCGTTCCAGGCCCGCACATTTTCAGTTCGCGGGTTACCCTTACATCTGCGACTCCGGTCGCAATGTCGGCATCCATGACAGTGGCCTGGTAGCGGTAGAGGCCGTAATCGAGCGTCTCGGATATGCCAGGGACTGTTACCGTCCTGCCGCCAAGCGGGCTGCAGCCGAGAGCCGCATCGTAAATCTTGAGGTCCACCCTTGTCTCGCGGGTTACAGGGTCCAGGTAAATCCTGTCAACCGCCCACATCACGTTTTCGTACTTTATCGCCCCCATGTTGGCGTGGAGCGGGCAGCGTATTGTGTCAAGGCCGGAATCCGTGCCAACGTCGCACTCAATTGGTATGTCCACTGCCTGGCAATAGGAGACCTCGCGGGACACGCGCATGAGCGCCCAAGTCGGGTCGCTCTCTGCCTGCACGCGCTTGGCCTCTATGGAATAATTGAAGCCTCCGATTGACATGTTGCCGGTGTTGCCCTCGTGCATGCCAAGGAGTACGCCGACCACGCCGCAGTCAGCCTCGGGGTCTATGGCCGTGAGCTTGAACGCGCCGGTCCCGTAATCAATGGACAGGTCGGTCGCCTGCCAGAGATAGCCGTCGTATTCCATGGCCATCCCTTCGCGCAGCTCGCAGGTCCTGCCGAACTCGTCGTCCGTGCACCTTGTCGCCTGCGTGGGGCAGGCCGCGGGCTGGGGCGGCTCGTCCACCACCTTCTTCACGCCCAGCTGCGCGGACGGGGGAGCAATAGAAGGCGCACTCACTTCGTAATCCTGCCCACCCAGGGTAATCGTTACCTTAGTTCCCACGCGGACCGTGGCGCCGTCGCCGGTGGGCTCGCAGTCAAGGAGCTTGTCGTCAACCGAGAAATCCAGTTCGCCGTCGCGTATGGCATCGACCGCGAGCACGTAGCCGTCCATCTCCACCCCGGTCTTTTGCTCTCCAGAAGGGGCATCCACCCTGCAGGCCTTCTCGTTCGCTGTATCAACTTCGCAATATGTGGAAACAGTAATCTTGTCGCAGGCGCTCGTGCCCGCATCCGGGCTCAGGTCAACGAACCTGTCCTCGGTGCAGGCTGCTCCTGCCAAAATGAGCGCGCCAGCAAGCCCGATGCCGCGGATTGCGCCGCCGAGCCTGGGCGGCTCGCACTCTATCTGCGGCTCCCGCCTTCCGAACCTTCCGGAATTGTCCCGGAGGTGGGCCGCCCTTCCGCCTGAAATGTCGTTCCTGGCGTCCTCTGCGTCCATCCTTACCTTCCTTGCGTTTTTGGTCATAGCATCACATTTTAACTGTGTGTAATAGTATATAATTACGGTAGTTAGATTTATAAACATACTCTTTTTAACACATCTCATGAGGCCATTCGTAACGGATGCCGTAATCGTGCGAGAAGCAAAAATAGTGCTGATTAGACGGAAGAATGAGCCCTACAAAGGGAT
>CAILMQ010000063.1 GCA_903835385.1 uncultured Microcaldota archaeon
CGGAGGGTCCGCATCCGCAGGCGCCAACGCTTCGGCAGGCACTCCTGCAGGCGGTTCAGGCGGCTCGTCCGGAAACTCCGGTGCGAGCGGCGGAGCGGGCATCGCCGCAATCACCACCTACGCCGCGGCCATGGCAGCAGGCCTTCCTCTGGAGTGCTCGGTGACCACGAACGGCCAGGGATCGACAATAGACATCAAGGGGCAGGACATGTACATGAAGGGCCAGGCAGGCGGCCAGACCTATGAGATGGTCTACAAGAACGGCGTAACCTACATGAAGCTCTCCACGGAGCTGAAGTCCGTTTTCGCCCAGATGGGCAAGAACTGCGACTGGCTCACCGTGACCGCGAACGCGAGCTCCACATCCGGGGCGCCGTCGTCTCCGGTCTCGGCCGACAGCGTGAAGGCGTCGGACGTGGCATGGAGCTGCATTCCGGGCCTGTTCAATGACGACAAGTTCCTCACGCCTGGAAGCAGCTGCCCCATGAGCGACCTTTACCCGTCAGGGGGAGCGCCGGCTCCCGGGACCCCGCCTGGAGATTACTAGGCGTTTTTTCTTTCTTTCCCATTTTATATTTTTCCTCATCTCCGTGATGGGTGGGATGGCATGGCATCAAAAGACGACCCGTGTTGTGCAGCCGTGATAGGCCTGGCAGTAGGCCTCGGCCTGCTTTACTCGGGAATACAAAGATACCTGCTGCTCCAGAAGATAAACAACACCCCGACGTCCAAGGTCCGCTCAGCCGCGGTCGGCCTCGTGGAGCTTTCCGGGAAGGCGCTGTGCAAGGAGCCGCAGTCCAGCCCCATATCAGGGGCGAAATGTATATACTGGAAAATACACGAGGAGTACTACCAGCCCGGCAAGCACGGCGGCTGGCGCACCACATCCTCGAATTTTTCCCACAAGGATTTCTATCTTGAGGACGACACCGGGAAGATGCTCGTTGACCCCAAGGACGCCACGATTGAAATCCCGTCCGACTTCACCTCAACCGGCCATCTTAGCAGCAAGGGGCTTTTGGGCATTGTTCCGCAGAGGCAGCTGGACCCCAAGGTGCTCGCCTACCTGGAAGGCAATCCGGACGCGAAGGGGCGGGCATACAGGTGGTCCGGCTACGAACTGCGGTTCACGGAATGGTTCATAGCAGAAGGCGACCCGCTTTACGTGCTTGGAAATGCGGAGCCGCAGGAGGGCGCCTCCAGTGCAATCGGCTTTGAGAACCTCGTGGTGAGGCAGGGCAAGTACGACAAGGTCTTCTACATCAGCGACAGCGGGGAAAGAAAAGTCGTTGACAGCATCAGGGGCTCGCTCTACTGGCAGCTCGGCATCGGATTCGTGCTTGCCGCCATCTGCGGCTATTATATCATATACCGCATGACCGGGGGGACCTGATTATCAATGGCATTCAGCAACCTTCCGGCCGCAATTCCGTGCTGCTGCCCGACATTGTTTTTCCTGGCCGGAGGTCTTGCGGCAGCTGGCTACGGCCTGAAGGAATACCGGCTGGTGAAGAAAATAGAGGACACCCCGACCTCCAAAATACGCTCAGCCGCGGTCGGGCTGGTTGAAATCAAGGGCAGGGCAAGGTGCAAGGACATTCTCGCAAGCCCGGTATCAGGAGTGAAATGCGCCTATTACCATGTCTCGGCCGAGTACCTTCACAGGTCAAAAAACAGCGACAATTGGATAACCTTCTATTCGGACAGCTCCTCAAAGCAATTCTACATGGAGGACGATACCGGAAAGATGCTTCTTGACCCGGCTGGCGGCCAGGTGAGCATAAAGCCGGACTTCTCATCATCGGGAAACCTCAGCGGAAAGGCGCTATTCGGGCTGATAGACATAAAGCAGCTTGACAAAAAAGTACTAGATTTCCTTGAAGCGAACCCAACAATCAAGGCCGCATTCCAGCAGCATTCAGGAACAACGATTCGGGTATATGAATATTACATAGAGGATGGCGACGAGCTCTACGCGCTGGGTACTGCCGAGCCCATTCCAGGCGCATCAAGCGCAATAGGAAACGAGAATCTCCTGCTGCACAAGGGCAGGGGCGAGGGCTACATGCTTGTTAGCGACTCGCAGGAAAGCCGGATTGTGGGAAGCAGGAAGACCACCGCGCTCATCTCGCTGGGCGCGGGCCTGCTCATGGCTGCGGCAGGTTTATTAGGGGTTCTGCTGAGTTTATCCGTATTGGCTTTATGACGTGGTTCCTATGGCTTTCGAGGTCGCTTTAATCTGCTGCGGCGGCGTCTTTATCGGACTGCTGGCGCTCCTGGTCTTCTACCTTTTCAGCGTCTACAACGGCCTGGTCTCCCTGCGCAACAACATTGACAAGGCGTGGGCGAACATAGACGTGCTGCTCAAGCAGCGCACGGACCTCATACCGAACCTGGTCGAGACCGTGAAGGGCTACATGAAATACGAGAAGCAGGTGCTCACAGACATCACCGCGCTGCGCACGTCAATCATGGGGGCCCAGGGGCCGCAGGAGACGGCGACGCACAGCGAAGCCATAAGCGCGGCGCTCAAGACAATATTCGCGGTCTCGGAAAAATACCCCAACCTCAAGGCGAACGAGAACTTCCTCAAGCTTCAGGAGCAGCTCAGCTCAATGGAGAACCAGATAGCGGACAGGCGCGAGTTCTACAACGACGCGGTGATGCTCTACAACACCCGCATAAAATCCGTGCCTGACAGCATCATCGCCGCAATGTTCCACTTCACGGAAAGCGAGTACTTCAAGGCCGCGGAAGAGGAGAAGAAGGCCGTTCAAGTGAAGATGGGGGGCTAGGGGGCGGCCGGAGCATGTATCTTCTCGCAGCAATAAGCACCTCTGATATGGCCTATGCGGAAGCCTTCTACGGCCTGTTCCAGCTATTTTTCTGCCTCGTGGGCCTGGTTCTGATGTACCTGGGCGTGTCGTCCTACCTGTGGGCGCGAAAAATAGAAAACATCCCCACATCAAAAATCCGTTCCATTGCAGTCGGCCTCGTGGAGGTGAAGGGCACCCCCCGCCCGGCCGGAACCTTCATTAACCCGATTTCCAAAAAATCCTGCGCCTACTATAATATAGTTATAAGCTACCTCCCGGGAACCAGCACCGGCACCAGGTGGGTTGAACTTTTCAACGAGTCATCGCCCGGGAAATTCTACCTTGAGGATGACACCGGAAGAATCCTGGTCCAGTCGGAAAGCAAGAACATGGGCGTGATGCCCCGCACGGAGTTCGAAGAGGAGGGGAAACTGTCACCCGAGGTCATCGGGTTCCTGAATTCCAGGCCGGAAACAAAAAAGGGCCTTGAGGCCGCCAGGGGCAAGAGGATACTGGTCACTGAATACTGCCTTGACGGCAGCACCGAGCTCTACGTGCTCGGGACGGCCGGGCAGCTCGAGGGGGCGTCAAGCGAAGTGCACAGCGAGAACCTTGTGATCCGCAGGGGCTCTTCGGACAAGACGTTCTTCATGAGCGGAAAATCGGAAAAGGACAGCATACGCAATTCCTCGCTTTATGCGATGGTTTTCATGGCGGTCGGCTTTTTCATTTTCGCATTGGGCGCTTTCTTCGCGTTCGTCACCGGTTTGGCAATCGAATCATTGTCTTTGCTTTCCCGCGGGTCCTGACGCGCCGGGGCACAGGCCGCCGTCGTATGTGTGATATCCTTTTATTCCTTATCTAAGATAATGCAACAAGGGTGTTCTAATGTTCGATGACATCATCAAAGCTGCAAAGTCGGATTTACCAGCAACGCAAAAGGCTCTCGAGAAGGAAGTGGCGGCGGCAACCGCGGACCCTGATTCGTCAACGTCAGTGAGAATCGCATGCCTGGGTGTGGGCGGCGCGGGGTGCAACTGCATAAACAGGCTCGCCATGTCCGGCATAAAGAGCGCAAGGACCATAGCCATAAACACGGACGGCAAGCACCTCAACATGATAAAGGCTGGCAAGAAGATACTCATCGGCAAGACCATAACCCGCGGCCTTGGCGCAGGGGGCGACATAGAGCTCGCAAAGAAGTGCGCCGAAATGGACCGTGACATGCTCAAGAGGGAGATAGGGGAGAACGAGCTCGTTTTCCTCACCGCCGGCATGGGCGGAGGCACCGGAGGCGGAGCGGCACCGATAGTGGCCGAGCTCTGCAAGAGCACGGGCGCCATCGTGGTCGCCATAGTCACCTACCCGTTCGCGCTGGAGCGCGTGCGGCTCAAAAAGGCCCAGGCGTCCCTCCAGGCGCTGGTGACGAAATGCGACACGGTCGTGGTGATAGACAACAACAGGCTCGCGTCCTACGTCCCGAACCTGCCCATAAACAAGGCCTTCGAGCTCGCGGACTCGATAACCACGCGCGCGGTGACCGGAATATCGGACACCATCACGTTCCCGAGCCTCATGAACGTGGATTTCGCGGACGTCCGCTCGGTCATGCAGGGCGGAGGGCTTTCGCTCATATCGCTCGGCGAGGGAACCGGGCACAACAAGGTGGACGACGTGGTCAAGGACACGCTCGCCCACCCGCTGCTGGATGTCAACTACGAGGGCGCGAAGGGATGCCTGCTTCATCTGGAAGGGGGCCCGGACCTCACCCTCGGCGACGCCATAAAGACCGGCGAGAAGATGACGGAATCATTCGACACGATGGCGAATGTGAAAATCGGCGCTAGGATAAACCCGTCCTGCACCGAGAAGATACGGGCCACGGCCATAATCACGGGCGTGAAGTCCCCGTACATACTCGGCGCCTCCGAAGAGGAGTCCCGCTACGCCGAGGAGCCGGCAGTGGAATATCTCTGAGGCCATATCGGATTGTTTCGATGGTGAGTGCAGATGCTCGTAGCCTTCAACCCATTCGTACTGTTATTCTGGGCGTTCCTGTCCTGCTTCCTTCCGGGGGCCATACTGTCATTCGGGCTGCTGCGCGCCTCGCGCTTCAACGCAATGGAGAAGGCGCTCATAGGATTCGGCCTCGGCATGGTGAGCGTCCCGCTGATACCGTTCCTCCTGTTCTTCGTCGCCGGGATAAAATTCTCATACGCCATAGCGCTGCTCTCGGTGGCGCTTTTCTATGTTGCGGCAGTGGCGGCGTTCGTTCTCAACAAGGCACATGAGGACCTGAAGTTGCCCTCATTGCAGTCCGGCATCACGCTTTCAGTGCCAACGGTCTCGACCGAACTCATACTCTCAATCCTCATCCTGGTGATTGTGGCGCTAAGCTTCGTTGCGCGGCTTTCCACATATTCGCCCATATTCATGGAGCTGGACCCCTACTACTACACCTATGTCAGCCAGCAGGTCCTGGTTGGCGGGGGCAATTTCCCCAATGACCAGACCGCCTGGTACCCTGACGTGATCGTGGATCACCGGGAGGTGCCGGAAATCTCCTATCTGGAGGCGACATGGTACTCGTTCTACACCGGAGGCGGGGCATACGACAACATGCTCCTGGCCGCCCTGGCATCGCTCTATCCGCCCATAGCCGCGGCATTGGCGGTGTTCTTCATCTACCTGTTCCTGTCCGCCTATTACAAGAAGGAATGGGCAGTGCTCGCGGCAGGCATCACCGCCTTCATACCCGTGTTCCTGATGAAGACCGTGGCAGGCGAGATGGAGATACAGCCCTACGCGTTCTTCTCCATCGCGTTCTTCCTCGCAATGTACGCCTCCATGCTCAGGGAGAAGCACATAAAATTCGCCTTCCTCTCGGCAATCGCATTCATAGCAATGACCCTCGGCAGCGGCTCGGACCTGGTGATAATCACAGCGCTGCTGCTTTTCATCCCGCTCCAGTCGGTTTTCATCTTCCTCACGGCCGGGGAAAAGGGCAAAGAGGAGCTCAGGACGCTGTGCATCAACAACGCCGTAATACTCCTGCTCGGCGTATTCCTGTTTTCCTGCGTGATAAAGGGCCTTTTCTACAATGGCGGCATTGGATTCGGGCACACAATCGCCATCACCATGGCAATCGCAATCTGCGGCGCGCTCTACGCCATCCGCACCTACGTGCCTGACGCGAAGCGGGCGCGGAACATGCTCATCGCAATGATTCTCGCCGGGCTTTTCCTGTTCTTCTTCACTCCACTGGGCGATGTCGTCAGGGACATAGGCACCGCCGGCCTGGGCATAGCGCAGTTCAACGCGCCCCTCGACCGCACCATAGCGGAGCAGAACGTGGCGGGCTCGGATTTCTCAGGGGAATTCGGCTTTGTGGCAACGGCATACCCGCCGGTGATAGGCGGCGTGATGGACGTTATAACGTCCATGGTCAACACCGCCCTGGACCTGGCGGTCCGGATACTCAACTGGATTTTCAACACCAGCCTGCAATACGACCCCAAGGTCAACAGCCTGCTCATGCTCTGGCTGTTCCTGTTCGGCGCCACGCTCGCATACTCGGCCTACCGCCTGTTCAAGGGCGAGGACACGCCCGTGCTGCTCTTCGCCACGCTCATAATCCCGCCCCTGCTCGTAGGCCTGCTCAAGGCCAAATACAGCATATACTCGGGTTTCCTGCTGGCCGCGGCCATTGGATTCACGTTCGGCGAGTCCGAGCAGGCCATAACCCGGTTCCTCGCCCGTTCGGCCAAAAACGAGGATGAAAAGAAGGAGTACCTGTCCTATGCATACTACGCGCTCACGGTCATCGCCGCCATGCTCCTCATCCTCCAGTTCACCGCAAGCGCGGGCGGCCTGTCGAAGTCGCTCGTGGTCTCCTCGCTCACGGCAACCCGGTTCCAGGACGACCCCGGGGCGCTCAAGGCGAAATTCCAGTCGCTGTGCGACGAGCTCAACTCGAAAAACATGAGCGAGCAGTCCATCTGTGACCAGTACAGCAGTTCGGGGATGGGTTTCTGCACCGCATACGACTCGCCGATTTGCACCGTCGCGGCGGACCCGGTCGCCTACGCCAGCCAGGGCACGAACAGCCAGTACAACCGCAAGCTCTGCTACTACTCGCTCATTTCCGACATACTGAACCCCAAGAACGAGGAGCTGCTTGCCGCGAACCTGAGATGCGAGCGCATATCCGAGTACTGGATAGAGTCCATGGAGTGGATAAGGTACGACACCGAGAACAATTCGCGCACCACGTCCTGGTGGGACTACGGGCACTGGATAAACTTCTTCGGCCAGAAGGACACCGTGCTCAGGAACGAGCATGCCTCCAATTTCATGATAGGCGAGGTGGCCCACGACTACATAGACGGGACCCCCGAGGACCTGGCGCAGTTCATGCGCAGCAGGAACAGCTCGTACGCCCTCTTCGACATGGAGCTCGTCGCGGGCGGCAACCCATTCGGCGGCAAATACGGCGCCCTGAACTATCTTTCCTGCGCCAGGGACAACGAGACCAACGTCTCGCTCCAGCCGGGCATGTCCCAGTGCGAGGCCGAGCACCTCTGGGAGATGGTCTACATCCCCAAGGACAGCACCGGCAGGACCTGCACCATATCCAAATCCGGGAACAAGACCGGGGTGATAGGCTACGAGGCCTACTGGACCTATGACCGCTCGGTGCAGCCCCTTCTCAGCACCACCTACCCGAACGTCATGGGCTATAACTGCTACGGGGATCACCTCAACGACCCGACCACGCTGGCGGTATGCCAGAACATGGTCATGCTCAGGCCCACCTACTGCGTGGGGCCCGCGCTTCTCGCGAACGGGCAGCAGACCTACGGGACCTATCTGCTCAACGAGACCTATCCGAACGGCGACCTCAAGCTCAACAAGGCCCAGCTGGTCTCGCCGCAAAGCTATGCGCAGACCTATCATCTCGGTGACGCCTACGGCGTGGCGCTCATATACAACGAGGACCCGGTGTTCCTTGAAAACGGCCAGGTGACATCCGGCTATGATGATCGGAGGACGAAATTCTACTCATCAAACATTTACCGGGCTCTGTTCGTGGGCGACCTGCCGGGCTTCAGCCTGGTTTTCCAGACCAAGGACGGCCAGGTCAAGATTTACAGGCTGAACCCGCAGTGAAGCGACGGATGCGCCAAAAAAACAAAAAGCGCGAGCGCTCGCGGGCATTTGAAGAACGGGACGGGCGACCACGGAAATCAGGTGTCTGTTTAGAAAGTCTTTAAATGCTCAAGAAAGAAACTTCAGTTAGAGGGTGGCAGAATGAAAAGGGAAAGTTTAGTGGTGATTCTTACTGAAGAAGGCAAACTTGACTCACTGATGATCGCGTCTCGTGCCTCTAGAGAGGATATCGAACTCGCACTTTCCGAAACTTACTCGCTAAATGGCATTCAATGGATGGAGATACGCAAAGTTTCAATGCAATCCCTGAAAGCACTCAATAAAGCATTTGGCAAAAGGTACACTACGCACTCATGAAAGATTAATAAGTTGCTGACTTGTTTTAAGCTGTATGGACCTTGATTTGCATGATACCTGGGTTTTAACAAATTATAAAAGTCCTTCACAACAAGCCCGTTTGATTACAGAACGGTGGTTCGCTTCGCAGATGTACTGCCCCAATTGTCTGAATTTGCATATTACCCCCGCGGAAACCAATGCTAAAGTTATTGATTTTTTATGCAAGAACTGTGCCCATGAGTTTCAGCTCAAAAGTAAGAAAAGCAAAATATCTGGCAAGATAACCGATGGTGCATATCGTCCAATGATTGAGAGGATTGAAGCCAATACTGCGCCAGACTTTTTCTTTATGGAATATTTGCCAGAAGAATGGATGGTGAAGAACCTTTTTCTTATACCGCGTTTTTTCATGAATAAAACGATAATAGAAAAACGGCGCCCGCTCTCGAGCACTGCTGAAAGAAGAGGGTGGATTGGTTGTAACATCCTGTTTTCAAAAGTGCCGGAAGAAGGCCGAATAGCCGTAATCAAAGATGAGACCGCTATTCGAAAAGAAGATGTCCAAAAAAAATATCGAGCACTGGCCTTTTTGGACTCAAAAAACTACGCCCAGCGAGGGTGGTTTGCAGATGTTTTATATTTCGTAAGAAAATTGGACTCAAAATCCTTCAGTTTGAGTGATATGTACGGGTTTGCAGATGAATTGGAAAAATTACATCCCGAAAATAAGCATATCCATGAGAAGATACGGCAGCAACTGCAAATACTGCGAGACCGCCGTATCCTGCACTTTGACGGGAACGGAAGATACAGTATCGTAAAATAAGGGTCAGTGTTTTCGCTGCCAGGTATTTATGGCATTATGGTGTCTATTCGCTTTTTACAAAGAACATAGTGGAGAAGCGACGAATAACCGAACTAATGAGAATATGTAAGTTTATTGCAGCAGCTTGGACTTCTTCTTCCACTCCTCGATGGTGTCCTTGAACTTCTCGCGCGGTATGAAAAGCGCGCTGTCCGTATCCTCGTCCTTCATGATTACGAACACCAGCCTGTCGCCCACCGCGGCGAAGCTGGAGAGCTCGGCATGCCCGAGGGATTTGGCGAGCGAGCGCAGGTAGCCCCGCAGCTTGAGCGAGAGCGCCGCAGGGACCGTTGCTGCGCCCCGCGCCATGTGCGCCGCCGCCAGCTCGTCCTTGCGGATGACAATGGCCCCTTCGAGCAGCCCGTGAGCCACCATGCCGGCGATGAGCGATTCGGAGGTGACCTTCTTCTTCTTTATCCCATCATGCTCGAACACAACGCCTTCGGCGGCGTGTTCCCTCGCATAGCGCGACAGGCACCATGCCCGCAGCGAGGCGGGCACGGTGATGAGCGAGCTTATATCCACCTCGTCCTGCTCGGCAAGCAGCTGGTTTATGTGCTCAGACCATTTCGGCCAGCTCGCATCCGCAGTCTTCTTCCTCTCCGCGAGCCGTTCGATGGCGCTCTCCACGTCGCCCAGGTCCTTCTCTATCATCTTCTTGCTGTCCGGCGTCATTTTCCTGGCGGACTCGTCCACCCT
The DNA here is from genome assembly GCA_903835385.1 of uncultured Microcaldota archaeon. Lineage (GTDB taxonomy): Archaea > Micrarchaeota > Micrarchaeia > Anstonellales > Bilamarchaeaceae > CAILMQ01. Next base: position 9,889 of record CAILMQ010000063.1, read on the forward strand.
CTCCGGGGAGATGGAGGCCAGTATGTCGTACTCCGCGCTCACATCGAACTCCTCCCTGGAGCAGGCGTCCACCAGCTGCTGGAGTTCCGTAATCTTGTCCTTGACGCTGGCCGCCCTGGCGATGAACAGGTCCTTCTCCTCCCGTATCACAACCCCGTAAATCCTTTCCAGCGCCATTATCTTCAGCCGGTTCTCCAGCGCAGTGTAGAGCAGGAAAAGGCCGATGAACATGCAGCCCACGCTCACGAGCGACGCGGCCGCGTTTATGCTCAGGACGAGCCCGGTGAAATAATCCACCGAGCTGAACAGGGAGCTCGGGGCCGTCGCGTCCGGCGCCACGAACGCCGCCACGTAATAGCCGATGACGAGCAGGACGATGCCGATGATGGCGTCAGTCTTCCAGCGGGGCTCCGCCTTGCCGATGGCCTTGCGGACTCCGGCCATCACGCCCAGCTTGTTCATCTCTGCCCATGCCACATTATATGCGATGGCCAGCAGGTTGACCGCTATCATGAGGATTATGAGCGTGAGCGAGAGCGATATGCCGAGCGCTATGAAGAAGCTGCCCGTGATGCCGTAGAGGATGTTGAACAGTGAGTCGGGCACTATGAAAAGCCTGAGGTCAAGCTTGTTCACCACGAACGCGGGGGAATGCAGGCCTGCCACAAGCTCTTCGGGCAGCCTGGCTGACTTGAACCTGTACGCCATCATGTCGCCCGAGGACGTCGTCCGTTCCGAATCCCAGTCTATGGTGTAGGCGGAGCCGTTCCTGGCAACCTTTATCAGCTGGTTGGAGCTCAGGTTGTCCTCGCTTGCCAAAAATCCAGGCGGGATGGTGTCCGCGAGCTCCACGTTGCTGCCGGGTTCGCCATTGGTCCAAACAGTGACGAAATAGTTGTAGCTCGCAGGCCGGGCTTCGTAGGTGCCTATCTGGCCCGCTGTGGAGGCGAGCATGTCCGCCCCTACATCCGTCCTTGTGCAGAGCAGCAGTTGCTGGCTGTTGTACATCGGGTTGCTGTACATGTCGGCCATGGCCCCGACCAGGCCGAGCACCTTGTTGAGATAGGCGTTCTTTTCGTCCACCGACGCGTTCCTCTGCCTGATGATTTCGTCGCGCACCTGGAAGAAAATCCCGTCCATGCGGTTCCTGTCGTTTACGAATTCCACCATCGAGGCGGGCACCGCGTCCTGGTAGCCGGTGAGCAGCTTGTTGCATTTGTAGGCGCCCTTGCACAGCGCGGTGCAGGTGCTGACGTCGGTGCAGTCCTTCTTCAATCCGGCGTTGGCCGCGCACGCCTCGAAGGCGAGGGAAGAGTCTCCCGAAACCGCATCAAGATTCGAGCGCATGGTCACGAGCTGGAGGTCGCTGAGGTTCTTGAAGGACGTGTAAGCGGCAGTGTTGTGCACCGCCACCGCGATTTGCCTCCTTATGGTGTGGCCTTCCACAGTGACCGGGTAGAAATCATAGACCATGAGGTCCGTCGCCCCGTCCCCGTCCAGGTCGTACTTCTGCGTATTGAATACGGTTTCCTGCTTCGTCTCGGGATAGGCCTTGGTTATGGTGCAGCCGTATGCCATTGACAGGGCTAGCACGGCTAGGAGGATGAGGGCCGGATTGCGCATGGCGAACCTTTATTAGATTACGTTTAAATCCTTTACCATGCCTTCCCATTTGTTCAGAGACGTGCTTGAGCGGATACGGCCCTCCAGGAAGGAGCGCGAGGAGGAGCTGCTGGTCGCCAGGCGCCTGATACGGAAGGTGGCCTCCGTGCGGCCAAAAGGCTGCAGGGTGGTGCTCACGGGCTCTGTCGCCAAGGGCACGTTCCTTCGCGATTCCAAGGACATAGACGTGTTCGTGCTTTTCAGCCGCACCTTCCCGAAGTCGGGATTCGAGCCCGCCATCGAAGCGATGGTGAAGAAGGCGTTTCCGGGCCTTGGCTACAGGCTGAGCTATGCCGAGCACCCATATGCAAGGTTCCATTTCCAGGGCAGGCGCATAGACCTGGTGCCTGCCTACGCAATAAAAGGGGCGCAGGAGCGGCTGAGCGCGGTGGACCGCTCCGTGCTCCATACGAAGTACGTGCTCGGCAACATGGGCGCACGGCAAAAAGACGAGGTGCTCCTCCTCAAGCAGTTCCTGAAGGCGAACGGCCTCTATGGCGCGGAAATAAAGGTGGAGGGGTTCTCCGGCTACCTCTGCGAGCTGCTCGTAGTGCAATACGGCTCCTTCGCGAGGCTGCTCTCGGCCGCATCCTGCTGGAAGCTTCCGCTGCTCGTGGACCCGAAGGGGTTGTATCGCAGGGCTGGCAAAAAGGAGCGGGAGGCGCTGTTCGCGGGTTTCGGCTCCGATTTCCTGGTGATAGACCCGACAGACAGGGACAGGAACGTGGCGGCAGCGGTTTCAGGGGAAAACGTCGCGCGCTTCGCCGGCCTTGCCAGGCGGTTCCGGAAGCGGCCGTCCGCCGGTTTCTTTTTCAGGACGCAACCCTCCTTCGCCGGGAGGGCCGCCGCCCTCGCCTCCAGGGGCCATGCATACGTAATCAGCCTGATGAAGCCGGATGTGGTGGACGACGTGCTCTGGGGCCAGCTCAAGAAGGCCATGAAGCAGCTGTCCGCCCGGCTCATGGAAGACGGTTTCCGGTCCCGCGTCCCGGGTTTTGGCATGGAGGCCGACGATTCCGGAGGCCTGCTGAGAATCGCATTTTCCGTTGAACAAGACCTGCTCCCCAGGTCCGCAATGGTGGAAGGCCCCCCTATTTCCATGCTCCAGCCCACGCTGAACTTCATGAGGCATCACGCCCATGCCAAATTCGCGAGGAAGAGGGGCAGGATATCCGCGGTCGTGCGGCGCGCGATACGGATGCCGGAACAGTCCGTGGATGCAGTCTTCTCGTCAATGTGCGGGAAGGGGAAATCGCATTTGTTTTACCCGCTGTCGGTGGCGAAGGTGCCGAAGCCGGAAAAGAAGCGAAGATGAGCTACGGTACGTACGGAAAGTACGCAAAAGGATAATTCAACAAAAACTTCAAGGTTCGAGCAGTTCGCGAATCAATAGCGAGGTCCGCGAGACCGAAGAATCGGGCGCGAGCTCGTTTCGAGCGAACGATAAGCGAATTTTTTTTTATTTTTTAGGCGAATCAAGGGTAAGTCAAGCCGCTACAATTCCAGCCTTTCGCCCGTCTTGGGAGCCACGGCATCATAGCCGAAGTCGTCCCGCAGCTCGGTGGCGAACCTTTCGGTTTCGTCCCCGTGCACGAGGACTATGCGCCCGGGGTTGGCCCATTTTATGAAGTTCAGCAAATCCGCCCTGCCTGCGTGCGCGGAAAGGTCGAAATACTCAACCGGCAGGTCCACCTCCAGGTCCCGCTCGTCCACCGTGATGTAGCCGTCCTTCTGGAGCTTCCAGCCGTTCGTGCCCTCGATGCAGTATCCCGTGAACACCACCCTGGAGTCCTGGTTGACATTGAACAGGTAATTCAGTATCGGGCCTCCGGACAGCATGCCTGCCGACGAGATTATCACCCCTGGCGTCTGGACCGCCTCCCGCTTGTCGTTGGGGCCCCGCACCATAGTTGCGCTCCTGACCGCCTTCTTGAAAAAGTTCGGGTCCTTGAGGTACTTCGGGTGCTTCATGTAGATGTCGGTTATTTTCCTGCCCATGCCGTCCACATATATCGGGACCCGCGGCTCGTGCTTCCGCACGAGCGATAGGAGCTCCTGGGTCCTGCCCAGCGAAAACGAGGGGAACAGCATGGTGCCGCCCTCCTTCACCGTCGCCCTCACCTCGTCCATGACCTGCTTCTCCACCTCCGCCCTGGGCGGGTGGTCGCGGAACGCGTAGGTGCACTCTATTATCAGGGTGTCCACGTCCTCCACGGGCCTGGCGCCGCGGTGCATGCAGGTCTCCTCCATCTTCAGGTCGCCGGTATAGCAGATGGTCTTTCCCCCGTGCTCTATGTTCACTATCGCCGCGCCGGATATGTGGCCGGCGTCGCTCAGGGTTATCTTCGTGTCCCCGGTGTGGAGCGTCTGCCCGTACATGACCGGCGTCCAGTCCTTGAGAGCCTTATTCAAATGGCTGTCCTGGTAGGGGAGCTGGGGGCCCATGATTTTCATGGAGTCGGCCCAGAGCAGCTCGCAGAATTCCACCGTAGGCGGAGTGGCATACCACCGCAGCCTCTTGTTGCCCTTGTAAAGCGCGGGTACGAATCCGGAATGGTCCAGGTGGGCGTGGGATATCACCGCGAAATCGGGATTTATACCCTCGAGCGGGAACTGCGGCTGGCCTGTCTTGTCGAATATCTTCACGCCGTAGTCAAGAAGCACTTTTTTGTCGGTCTGGAGAAGGAAGGCGCTCCGGCCCACTTCCCCTGATGCGCCGTAGCAGTCAAGATGTATGGTCATACACCACAATTACCTGTGCAATGTTTATATTGTTTTCCGATTCTAACTCCGAATATGCCAGACCTCCGGGACGTGCTAAAGAACCTTTACATGTCGGTAGCGCTCCTCTGCATAATTTATGTCGTGGGAACGGTATTCTATCACCACGTCGAGGGATGGTCCTACCTGGACTGCGTATACTTCATCACCACGACCGTGGCGACAGTCGGCTATGGGGACCTCCACCCGGTAACCCCTCTGGGCAAAATGTTCACCATAGGCCTTATACTCGTCGGAGTGTCCATCGCGCTGTCGGCGATTTATTCCATAGCGGCCTACCGCGAACGGACCTTCGACCAGCAGCTACTGAACAGGCTGTCCATACTCCGGAACCTCACATCGCTCCATGGCCTCCGCCACGAGGACAAGAAGAAGCCCAAGTTCCTCCAGTCCCTTGGCCAAAAAATCGGCGAAGTCTGATTCAGATGCCATACCAGGGGAAATTCTCCAGGAATTTTCCATCGCTCAGTGCGAAACAGCAGGCGAAAGTACGAAGCTCGCGTTTCTGCATCATCGGGCTCGGGGGAACGGGCGGATTCGCGCTGGAATGCCTCTCGCGCCTGGGCGCGGAACATTTCGTTTTTTTCGACCATGACCGGTTCGGGCTGACGAATTTCAACAGGCAGCTTCTTGCGACGGACAATGCCCTTGGCATGAGAAAAACAGATGCCGCAATCTCCCGCGCCCGCTCCATAAACAAAAAAATAAAAATAAAAAAATACGGCGCGTTCGGTTCGAAAAGCGCGACATTAATTGCCAGCTGCGACATAGTCCTTGACTGCACGGACAGGTTCGCCACGAAGCTTCTCATCGCGGAATCGTGCCGCAGGGCCGGAGTTCCGTACGTCTTCTGTTCGGCACAGGGCACCCGCGGCATGGTGAGCGTTTTTGCGGGCTATCCCTTTGCGAAGGCGTTCCAAACCAATGAAAAAAAACCCACCTCCAAATCCTGCGCCTCCATACTTTGCCCGGCCGCCGCCCTCGCAGGCACGCTCGCCGCAGTGCAGGCCCTGGACCTGGCAATCGGCAAACCGGCAATCCGCGCCCCGAATGCGCTGTTTTTTGATATCTTCGACAGAAGGTTATTCTGGAAAGCGAGGCTCGGATAAATGGACTTTTACACGGTGGAACCCTGTGCGACGTCGAACGCGTTCGAGGTGAAGTTCAAGAAGGACGCGAGGATAGACATTGAGCGGGCGGAGAAGGCTCTTGCGAAGCTGGGCCAGGTGCTGGCCAAGACCGCGGTCGTGCTCGTGCTGAAGCGCGAGGACTGCTCTGCCAGCCTTTACGCCTCCGGAAGGATAATGCTCAAGGGCGTGACGAGGGAGGAGGCGGAGGCGCTGGGAAAGAAGCTGTCCGCGGCGCTGGAAAAAGGGGGCGCGTTCATATGATGCGGGTGGATTTCCACGTGCATTCAAAATACTCCATAGACACCCTTACCGAGCCGAAGGCTATTGCGGAAAAAGCTGCCAGGCTCGGAATGGTTTTCGCATGCACTGACCATGACACAATTGATGGCCATGCGGAGTTCAGGAAACTGAAAGCAAGGTTCATTCCCGGAGAGGAGGTGGGCACCGATGCCGGCGACGTAATCGGGCTCTACGTAAGCGAATCCATCCCCAGGAAGACCCCGATAGGGGAAACCATGGACCTCATACACGGGCAGGGCGGCCTGGTGTATTTGCCGCACATGTTCGACAGGTCCAGGCACGGCACAGGGGGGCATCCCGACGCTGCGAAGGCGGACGTAATAGAGGCATTCAATGCCCACTGCCTCCAGGCAAGCTTCAATGAAAAGGCGAAGGAGTTCGCGGAAAAAAACAACAAGCCCATGGCGGCAGGCTCGGATTCGCACGCGCTCTGGGAGTTCGGCACCACCTACACCGAGGTCCCTGATTTCGACATTGAAAGCCCCAAAGAGCTGCTCAAGGCGCTGGGGAAATCAAGAATCGTGGGAGTGAGGGCGCCGTTCTACGCAAGGGGGCCGGGCTTCGTCACCAAGTTCTTCAAGAAGCTCGCGCACAGGGCAAAGAAAAAATAAAAGTTCGGGCCCGAAGGGATTTTCGCACCGATGAATGGTTTTTGAACCCTTATCTCGGGGTAGCTCCTGCAATCAGGAGAGTGCATCCGAAGCCCCGCCGGTTATCCAGGTTGCCGCACGGGCCCGTTCTGTACATTCTTCCTGTGTTCCCATTATTATGTTTTTCGTTGTCTTCTTTCTGTGTCCCTCATGTTCGACGCATCGAACATGGGGCTCCGCATCCGACGCTTCGGATGCGAAGTCTAAGAATCGCTCGTCTCCTGTTTTTTAAATGCTCGCGAAGTCCCCCGGTATCCGGCTCGCGTCTTCAATCTGACTCGCGCTCCGTAGGTCCATGCGCTTTTCGTTGCCGTTAGCCAGAAATAGTTATCTGAAAATAAGGGAATCGAAAAAAATAAATTCTCGCTGCGTTCAGCGGCTTCTCAGGAACCTGCCCTTGGAAGCCTTGAACCCGGCATATTTCCTGGCCGGTGACGCGCTCCTTCTCCTTGCAGCGCTCCTGAAGCCTCGGTACCTTCTTTTCACCGCCTGCCTGTTGGTCAGCCTGCAGTATTCCTCCCATTCGGACGGCATGCCGGTTATGGGCTCGCCCTTGTTGCCCTTGTCAACCATCCACTTCACGAAGCGTTCCAGGTCGTCCACGTCGACATTGCTCTTGCGCCTTGCATAGAACCTGGCGGCGCTGCGCAGCGTGACGCCCGCATCCGCCGCCTTGAGGTTGCATACGGCGGCAATGGAGGCCATGGCGCCCAGGCCAAGGCTGTTCCTCTCGCGGATGCTCGCGAACACGACCGTGTCCACGGGCCTCTCGGCGAGGTTCTTGAGCACGTCCACGGTGTGGAGGGTGTCCCTTATGCGGGTGTTGTCATAGCCGAGCATCCTCAGGGACTGGTGCGTCCTGGCAGAGCATGCGATGTGCTCCCCGCCTTCGGTCAGGGTGGAGAACTCGAGGTTCCTGTCCTGCAGCTCGTGGCTCTCTCGCTTGAATTCGGGCCTTTGCGCGGGTTTTTCGCTTTCTTTCTCAAACTCCAGACTCCTGGTCCGGAAGATTCTGTTGGGGCTGGTCATGAAGTGATTCCGAGGAAAAACTTAAAAAGGGTTTCTCTGGCCTCCGCCGGCAACCTTCCGCGTTTCCGCCACCTCATTTCGTGAGGACTTCCACGCCGTCAGCGCTTATGTAAATTGTGTGCTCGGACTGGGCCACCATGCCGCCGTCGGATTCGCGCAGCACCGGGTACGCCCTTATGAAGTGGTTCTTGAGCAGCTCCTTGAGCCCCATGCTCACCATGACCTTGGACTGGAATTCCTTCATCACCCAGCGCTCCGCAAACGGCAGCATGCCGAAGTTGGTGAGCGCGTACTCCACTATTTTCCTTGACTGCTGCATCCTTATCTTCGCAGGCGCGAAAAGCGAGTATATCTCCACCTGGTTGAGGTCCGCCACGTAGCCGCCTCCCGTGGTCGCGAATGGCTCCACCGCGAACACGTCGCCCTCCATGAGCTCGAACGGGTCGTCGGTCTTGACGTTCGGTATTTCCACGCCCGCGTGCAGGTCGTTTGATTTTATCATGTGCCCCGTGAGGTTCGCTATGGGCCTGTAGCCGTGCTTCTTTATGGCCTCCTCTATCACGCCGCCGATGCTGCCCACGGCCACGCCCGGCTTCATCATTTTCAGCGCCTCCTCGAGCGCCTCCTCCGAGGCCTTCACGAGGTTGCCGTTCTCCCCTCCAAGGTCTATGGTGTAGGCCGTGTCGCCGATGGCGCCCTCGAACTCCACGCCAATGTCTATCTTCACCAGGTCCTTCTCGCCGAGCATCTCAATGGAACCGGCACCCGGCGTGTAGTGTGCCGCGATTTCGTTTATGGAGATGTTCACCGGGAACGCGGGCTTCGCTCCCTCCTCGGCTATCATCTGTTCCGTTGTTTCGGCGATGTCCAGCAGCGAGGCGTCCACCATGATGAGGGATTTGCTGTCCTCGCGCACCTTGGATGCGATTCTGCCCGCCTGCCTGAAATTCTCCAGTTCTTTCTCGTCCATGGATACCATTTGCCAGCGTACTTTTTAAAAAACAGCCGTGTGGTATATATTTAAAAAGAGTGGCTGTATAATATATACATGCACGTCCACATGGAGCGACTCAAGCCCGTAACGATGCAATGCGGCACGCTTAGGCCCAGAACGACCCCAAAGCTGCCCGCCCTCGAGGACATAGTGCCTCTGGTGGACATAATAGGCATACAAAAGAGGCATGACGAAAGGAGGCAGCCCGCCATCCGCCCCCAGCTCGACATACGCGATAGCGGCGAGTGCGACGGCCGGCTCCCGGAACAGGAGCGCCGGCAGCCTTCTGTCGAAGAGCCCAAACGCGGCGTGTGCATCATGTCCATGTGATTGCGCGGTCCCAGCCCCTATTTATCCTTTTTCGCTCCATTCTAGCCATTACTGATATTTATGACAGACGTAGCCGGCCTGGTAAAGGAAAGGTTCGGCGAGCTCACCGAAATCCAGAAACTCGCCATGCCCAGGGTCCTTGCCGGAGAGAACGTGCTAATCCTTGCCCCCACTGGCAGCGGAAAGACCGAGACCGCCCTGCTCCCGGTGCTGGAGAAGATAAGAACAGGGCAGGACAGAGGACACGGAACACTGGACACCGGAATCTGCGCGCTTTACATCACTCCGCTCCGCGCCCTGTCCCGCGATTTGCTCAAAAGGTTCCACTGGTGGTGCGAGCGGCTGGACATATCGCACGACGTGCGCACCGGGGATACGACACTCGCCGAAAGGGCCGCCCACAGGAAGAACCCGCCCAAAATCCTGCTCACCACGGTGGAATCCCTCCAGGCACTGCTTCTGGGCAGGGTTATGCGGAAACATCTCGCGAACGTGAAGTTCGTCATAGTGGACGAGGTGCACGACGTCCTGGACAACAAGCGCGGCGCCCAGCTCTCCATGGGCTTGGAGCGGCTCGGGCTCATAGCGGATTTCCAGCGCATAGGAATAAGCGCCACTGTGGCCAACGAGATGGAGGCCAGCCGCCTGCTGTTCGGGGACAGGATGCATGCGGTCTGCGAAATGGGCAAGAACCGCAGGATGGACGTCTCGGTGGAGATGGCCGGAGACACGGAAAAACTCACTGCCAGGATGAAGGAGCTGGCGCAAATGCACAGGGCTCTCATGTTCGTGAACACCAGGAGCATGGCCGAGGAGCTTTCCGCATCCCTGAGAAAAGCGGAGGCCCCCATAGACGTGCACCACGGCTCGCTTGCAAAGGAAATCAGGCTCGCGGCAGAGGACGGGTTCAAGTCAGGCTCGGTCCGCTCCCTGCTCGCCACGTCTTCCCTGGAACTCGGCATAGACATAGGCGACGTGGAGCTGGTGGTGCAGGTGGGCTCGCCGCACCAGGTGTTCAGGCTCATACAGCGCGTGGGCAGGTCGGGCCATTCGCTGGACAAGACTCCCAGGGGCATAGTGCTCGCCTCTGACACGGACGATTACCTGGAGGCGGAGGTCATCCGCTCCCTTGCGGAGAACGGCTGGATGGAGGACAAGAAGGCGGAGCGGGGCGCGTTGGACGTAATCGGCCACCAGCTCGTGGGGCTGTGCCTTGACCTGGGCAGGCTGGAGCTGAAAAAGGCGCACGAAATCCTTTCCAGGAGCTATGCCTACGGGATATCCTACGACCAGCTGCGCCGCGTCGCGCTCCAGCTCTACGGGGAGAGCCTGGTCTATTACGACGAGCATCCTGACGGCGGGGTGGCCATAAGAATCCGGCCCAGGGCGCGCGAGTACTACTATTCCAACCTCAGCACAATTCCCAAGGAGAAGCGCTACAGCCTCCGGGAGATAGCCTCCAACAGCATAATCGCCTCCCTGGACGAGGGCTTCGTGGCGAACCTGGAGCCGGGCGCGTCCTTCCTCGCCAGGGGCAGGCCATGGCAGGTCGTAGACATAAGCGACAAGGAGGTCCTCGCCCAGCCCAGTTTTGCCTCTGACATAGCCATACCGGAATGGACAGGGGAGGACATCCCGGTTTCGTTCGAAGTGGCGCAGGGCGTCGGCAGCCTCAGGAATTCCGTGAAAAAAGACATCAGACCGCTGCCCGACGAGCGGACCGTGGTCGTGGAGATAATATCCGACGTGGTGATTGTGCATGCCTGCTTCGGCACCAGGGTGAACGAGGGCCTTGCGCGGCTGTTCTCCGCGAACCTCTCAAGGATAATCGGCGAATCCGTGCGCGCGGTCGCCGACCCCTACAGGATAATGGTGAAGCTCCCCTTCCCGCTCGCTGAGGAGCACATCATGGGCGCCTGGGATTCCATAAACTCCGTCCGCGGCCCGCTGGAGGAGGCGCTTTCCGGGTCCTATTTGCTCAGGATGAAGTTCATCCACGTGGGCAGGCTGTTCGGCATGCTTTCAGAGGATGCGAGCGTCACCGGAAGGTTCATAACCGCTTTGCGCCACTCCGCGGTGTACGAGGAGGCGGTGCGCTCGGTGTTCTCAAGATACTTCGACGTAGGGAAAACCGAAGATGTGCTCCGGCGGATGCGCAAAAAGGAAATCGCGCTCGTAGTTGACAAGAGGAGCAAGCCCAGCTATTTCGCAAAGCTCGGCCTGGACCGGCTCTCCAGCAAAGAGGCAATGGGCGGCTTCGAGCCCCGCGAGCAGATGGTCGCGGCTTTCAGGGAGCGGGCGCTTTCCAAGACCCTGCAGCTGAGATGCATGAGCTGCGGCGCCACGCGCTATCTTCATTTGGCAGGCGCGCCTGAGCAGCTCCCCTGCCACAAGTGCGGGGAAAAGGCCTACGCGCTGATAGAAAGGGAGGGCGAGGCAGAGGCCGAGCTGAGGTTCAAGGCGGGCCTGGTAAGGGCGTACGGGAAGAAGGCGCTCATCGCGCTCAGCACCTACGGCATAGGGGCCACGACCGCGGACCGCGTGCTCAGGAAGCTGCACCGCGACGAGCAGGGCTTTTACCTTGACCTGATAGAGGCGCAGAAGAACTTCATAAAGAACAAGCGGTTCTGGAAGCCCTGACACGCATTGCAAGCCGCGACTCCGGGCCTTTTTTTGCCGCCAGCAGCAGCTTTTTTAAACTCATACCAACACAGTTATTTTAGGTGTAATTCAATGCACGCCAAAAGAACTGTTCACGGAGCCGGAGCCAACGAACAAGCGGGCGGGAAGCCCCATGGTTATCCGAGGCCCGGGCAGATTGAGGCTCCGGCAGGTTCGCGGACTTTGGAGGGCGCCAGGAGAAAGGTCACCGAAGTCAAGGCGCGGATGGGCGTGGATGGCTTCAAAAGAGACCTTGGGATGGGCAGGAGTGAAGTGCGCGCCTTCTTTGCCCGGTTTAGTGAAATATTTCCAGACATTGAAACACTCCTATCCAGCACGGTAGCGGCTGATAGAAAGTTAGCAAAAGGCGCGCTCGCGGAGTTCCAAGCGGCGTGCGAAACGGTAAAGATATACCCGCACCTGCTCGCTGTTTCCGAAGCCCCGGCTGCCCGAGCCAGCGAGCTACTAGCCAGGGCGCAATAGCGTTCCGTCCGCGCATTCTTTTAACTTTTCTTTGCCATTCTTCCTACATGTACAAGCAGGCAATAATCGTACGCGCGGATTTGGGCATGGGGAAAGGGAAGCTTGCGGCTCAAAGCTCGCACGCCTCGCTCAGCGCATACAAGAAGGTCCTCAAGGCTGACCCCGACGTCGCGCGCGCATGGGAAATGGAGGGCCAGAAGAAAATCGTGCTCAAGGTCCAGAGCGAAGAGGAGCTTCTGGACTGCTTCCAGAAGGCGAAGGCCGCGGGCATACCCTGCGAGCTCATCCGCGACGCGGGCCACACCCAGGTGGAGCCCGGCACCATCACCTGTTTGGGCGCAGGCCCGTGGAACGAGGGCGAACTGGATGCCATTTTCGGGAAGCTGAAGCTGCTGTGATGCAATGAAATTCTTCCTTTTCCACTGCTGGGGCGGAGACGGGAAAAGCTGCTGGAGCGGATGGCTCAAGGAACAATCGCGTGTCCAGTGTCCTGTGTCGAGTGTCCTGAACCCGGATTTTCCGGAAACAAACAGCCCGAAACTGGAAAAATGGCTCGCCAAAACGCGCTCGCTCGTCCCGCGCTTCGACTCTTCCGACAATTGGGTTCTCGTTGGACACAGCCTGGGCTGCCCCACAATCCTGCGATTGCTCGAAACCTTTGACGAACGCGAGCGGGCCGCGTGCATTATTCTGGTTGCCGGTTTTGCAAAGGACCTGGGAATACCGGAAATCCGCAATTTCGTGGACAGGGATTTCGACTGGGAGAAGATAAAGAAAAAAGCCGGCAAAATCATCATCATAAACTCGGACAACGACCCCTATATAGAGCTTGCCGAGGCAAAAAGGATGCAGAAGCTTCTTGGTGCGGAACTAATCGTGGAACACGGAGCAGGGCATATAAACGAGGGCGCGGGATTCACGGAATATCCGCATCTGCTTGAAATCATACGCGCACTGGCTGGAGAAAAAAAGGCAAAATAAGAAGGGAAAATAAAAAATAAAATGAAAAATTAAAATAAAATAAAAAAGAAATTCAGCTCGCTGTCACGTTCACGTTGTCCAGTTTGCAGGTTTTGCTCACCGCGCTGGCCGTGCACTGGAACCTTATCATGAACGCGGGGTTGTTCCCGGCTGAGGCAGGCAGCACATACTGCTTGTAGGCATACGCCGCATCATTGAACACAGTGCCATGGCTCGATTCCATGACGTTCCAGTTCGTGCCGTCGAACCACTGGGCCTCGAAGTCATTAAGCGCGGTCAGCACCAGGCGGCGGTAGTAGCTCACCGTCACATTGCTGTAGTTGGCAGTGCTTATCGCAACCTGCATGGTCGTGGCCGGGTTCGTGGTGGACATCGGCTTGCCCAGCGCGTAGTAGGCGCCCTGGTACGGCGTGTCGGTCGCAGCAGCCCAATAGTTGGCGTTTGACTGCTTGCTCAGGGTCCACGCGCCCATGCCGTTTTCGAAACCGTCGAAAAAGAGCTGCCCTGGGGCGCTCCCGTTGGTCTGGTTCGACTGGTTGTCGGGCGGCGTGTAGGGCGGAACGTTGAAGCTGGTGTTCGCCACGGTGTTAATCATGTTGGCGAGCCACTTGTAGTTCTCCACCCTCTGCGCAGTGCTCAGGCCGCTTATGCCGTCGTTCTCAAAGGCTTCCAGGTGCACGCTTGTCAGCAGCATATTGCCGTCCATAATGACTGCCGGAAGCTGGCCCGGAATCGCGGAGAAGGTCGCATTCGCCGTTCCGGGGAACGTAGCGGGCGTCTGCCTCCAGCCCCTTGTCGGGCCGCCGTAGTATATCGCGTTCTGGCCGTTGCTCAGGCTCGTCATCGCATAGCCCGGGGAAACGTCGTAATCCGCGATGTCTGTTATGGAGCCTTCCACTGTCGGGAATCGCATGAGCAGGTTGGGCCAGTTGTAGTACGAGCCCTGCCAGTAATAGTCGTTTGCGGCATAGTAGAAGCCCGCGCACACGCCGAAATAGGCCTTGCCGCTGTCAATGAACCCTAGGATATTGTTCTTCCCCGCCTGCCCGAGCGTCCTCTGCTGGCTATAGGCGTCCCCGCCCGGCTGCACGTACAGCTTCAGGTTGGGGTAGCCCGCCAGGTTGCAGTCGCTCTTGACATTCGTGTCGCTCAGGACAGTGTAGTTCAGCGACGAATCCTGCGTTTTCCACCAGTTGAAGAAATGCGTCATCCATGATAAACTCGGGGCTCCTACCCCTCCGGCTCCTGTCTGCCCGTACACGACTACGTTCGTGCTTGAATTTATCGGGCACGTGCCGCCTTTTGCAAAGGCAAGCGACATGAGGCAGACGCCGGCAAGTACCAGCAAAACAAGTTTCATCCTATCAACCTCCCTATTTCTTTCCGGTCCAGCCGGGATTATTCAGGACGCTCACGCGAGCAATAAAAGCGTTCATTTCCACGGCGGCGGGCCCCTTACATGGCGGGTTTGTTTGACACACATCCTGCTGCCCGCAGCCCGGTTCCACTCCCAGCGTTTATAAAACCTTTCTTACAACAATATATGTTATAATATGCAAATTCATGGAACAAAAAACGAGGTGGATGGAATGGCTGAAGCGAGCAGAAGTGCAAAGGCGACTGCGCCTATGCAGAATGCGGTGGAGAACGCGGTCATGGCACAGCTGATAAGCGCCAGATATAGTGCAGACGAAGCCAAGCGTTTGCTGGGTTTTGCCAAGAAGCAGGGTTCAGGCAGTAACATCACAATCGCAGCTGATTCTGATTTGAAGCTCCCGTTCAACCAGAACATAAGGAAATCCGACGTGATTGCAGTGGCGAAAGCGCTTGCAGACATACACAACAATCCCAAATCCCAGGATATGATACTCACGAAACTCGGCGTCCGGGGGCCGCAGACGAGCCCGGAGCCCGTAAAAGCGGAAGTGCCCGGCGGCGCGGTCCAGTTATACTCAGTGAAGATAGACGGCGACAGGACCTACGCGATTTCGGTAAGGCCGGGCGGAGACCCGAAGAAGATTGCCGATGTGACGATGGCAACGGTGGTCGACCCTGTCAGCGGCAACAAAATCGATGTTACCGCAGCCTACCTGAAGGCGTTCGACAGTGCCGATTCCGAGGCAATCCACATATTCAAGCCGATTGTCCCCAGGAAGCTTCAGTGATTTTTGGACAGGTCCAGGTCCCAGACGCCCGGGCCATTCGCCTTTATTTCAAATTCTTGTTTTTCGTTTCCGTAGAAAAGCCTTCCGTTCCTGACTGAAAAACGCGCTTCGGAGTCCCCTGCGATGGGCAGGTATCTCGTCTCATCCTTTCCCTTGAAGGAGAACGCGATAAGATTTTCGTCCTGCGCTGCCATGAAAAGAAATCCCGAGTAATAAAACATCTTCGCCGTACCCGCCTGGAACGGCAGCCTGTAAACATGCGTTTCCGGCTTTTCCTCTCCCTCGTCGAACAGAACCACGGTCAGCTCACGGTCGTGCGTCAGCACGTAGCACGCGCCATACGACTGTTCCCACGTGGCGACGCCTTTAGCGGCAAAATCAATCTCGACCCACGACTCTTTTGACTGGGGGGTAATCTCCATTTTTCCCATGCGGCTCTTCCTCCCCCCCTCTTCCGCCGCGTCCACGTTGGTTATGGACAGCAATCTCTTGCTGGTCAGTATGAAAGCGCGGTCCTGGATGCATGCGCTGCGGAGCACCTTCTCGCCATCGCGCAACGATACCGGCACTGTGTTCGTGCCCTCGGGCGAGTAATATTCCACCTGTTTGTCATTTACCCTGCAGCCCAGCTGGCTCTTGCCCGGCTTTCTCATAATCTCGTTCTTCGGCGCCCTGTCCAGCATGGGCCCCCTTGCCGTGGTTCTGGCCGTTGCAAAAGCATCCGATGCAAACCCATATGCGCGTGGCACCGGCCCTGCCAGTGTGAACATGATTGCGGCCCCGATTAGCGGCCTCGCAAATCCCCTGCCGTAAGCGAGCGTTTTCCTGTCCATGAATACCGATACTACCTTTGTTTGTTATATTTTATAATACTATGTGTGTCTGCGTTTCACGCCTGTTTTCCATCAGCCCGTGCCGCATCATCGGAAAGGCCTCCCCGCTCTGCGCAGCGGCCTTGCAGCGCCCCCTGTGAGCGCGAACAGCGAGCGTTTTATCTTGTCCATCTCGAGGGGCCCGAGCGCCGCGCACATGTCGGCCTCTATGAGCGCAGCCGGATATGCGAACGCCCTGCTTATTGACGAGAGCGCGTAAACCGCGGACGCGATTTCGGCAGCGCTCTTTTCCTGCGCCAGGAACTCTATGCGCAGCGGCATGTCAACGCCGGAGGGCTTCATGTAGAACAGCCTCATCCTGTTGCCCCATTCGCCCAGGCTTTTGAGGACCTGGTGTTTCTGAGGGTCGTTGCTGTATGCCACCGAAGAAGTGCGCTCGCCTTCCTCCAGAAGCGCGTCCGCGAGCATGGCGTCCGGAACGTCCACAAGCAGCTGCCCCTTCAGGATTTCGGCAAGCCGCTTCCCCCTGCTGTCCTTTATCACTCCCACGAGCTGGCAGTTGAGCGAATCGCATTTTTCGTATAGTTTTTTGTAGGACGCGAGCAGCGAGGCGTATTCTTCGTACAGCGCAGAGCCATCCCCGGGCCTGTCAGAGCCCAGCAGAGCGACGGAGCCGTCCAGCAGCAGGAAGTTTGGCCTGAACCTGTCCAGGGCCTCCATCGCATTGCCTATCTCGCCCCTGAGCCTGAACAGCGAGCGGAAAACAAGCGCCTCGCGCTCGTCCAGGCCGCTGCGGAAATCCACCTCGTTTTCAGGGAATTTCCTGGGGTGGTGCTCCACCGAGGCGAGCTTCCCATTGGCGTATCTGAAGCAGGCGGCAACCGAGCGCCGCACCAGGATGTCCGAGCCCGTGAACCTGTCCGCAAGGAGCCCGCCGTCCACTGCGCAAACTGAGAAATCCGCCGCAGCGCGCTCCATCCGGACCACGAGCCTTCCCTCGTACAGTTCCGGCATCGCGCCGTCACTCTTCCTTATCTCCGACGCGTTCTCCGCCAGTCTCCGCCTCGCCTCCCGGATGCGCTGCGCCAGCGGCTCCAATCCCTCAAGCATGGGAGTAAGGTCGTCGGGAAGTGATTTTAAACCATGGCGGAGGAATAGGGCCATGACGTTTTCGGATGTCGACATAAGGGAATACCTGAAGAAAGGCGCCATAAGGATAGAGCCGCTGGACGAGGCCCAGATAGGGCCGGCGTCCGTGGACCTCACGCTCAGCGACGAGTGGTATTTCTTCAAGGCCAAATACAAGGGAAAGCGGGTGGACCTGTCCAAAACGCCCTTTACCGAGGCCTACAGCATGAGAAAGGCCGCCAGCATCGAGCTCAAGCCGGGCGAGATGTGCCTGGGGAAGACCGTGGAAAAGGTCACGCTGGCGCCCAACATCATCGGCAAGCTGGAAGGGCGGTCGCGCTACGCCCGCATGGGGCTCATCATCCACATCACGGCCGCCGTGGTCCAGCCAGGGAGCGACAACCACCAGGTGCTGGAAATCGTCAATCTCGCACCGTTTCCCGTGGTGCTCAGGGCCGGGATGAGGATATCCCAGATACTTTTCGAGGAGCTCAGGAGCCCCACGTCACGGCCCTATGCGAAGTACGGGGAGATAGCCAAGAGGCAGTGAGGACGAGCGAATGCCCAGATTCAACATTCCGCACTTCAATCTACAGGACCAGAAGCTCATACTCGCAACCGTAATACTGGTGCTGATACTGGTGTTCGCGTCCCTGACGCTCAAGCCCCAGCTCGACAACCCGCAATTCGTGGCCAGGGAAGCGCCGCTTCTGAAAAACGCGAAGCTGGCAATATCACCGGGCGAGAGCTATACCTATGAGTACACCATGGGGAATGCCTCGGCCAACCTCACCTATGTCATCCTGGGCGGCAATGGCTGCACCGTGATAGCCCTCGCCGAAGCCCAGGGGGCGTCCGTATGCGTGGACAAGGGGGGCAATGACGCCACCATGCAGAACGCCAGCTACGGGGTGCCAACCATAATCCTGACCCGGCCCTGGATGCTCGCAGTGCATGGGGGATGGCGCTGGAACGTCTCAAATTACATGATGTTCGGCACCTGGGGGAAGCATCTGGTGGACACGAACTACACCGTTGTCAGGGAGGAGGACTACCGGGGCAGGGACGCCTACGTGGTAAGGGTGGAATCCAGCGAGGGGAACCTGGCCATGGACTGGGTGGATGCGGAAAAGAGGATACTTCTCAGGGAAGCCGGCCAAGGCTACGAGATTGTGCTCACCGAAGGGCTTCCATTGAACTGATGAACGGAGTTCCTAGCCCCGCATGACGGAGAGCGGGAGCACCTTTTTTTCGAGTTCCAGCTCTGCCACGTTTATGAAGCTCATCTCCTGCCCCGGCTTCACCAGCGGCGGGGCTCCGGTGGCCAGCTGCAGCGCCCGTGCGCCGATTATGCGCGCGAGCTCGTATTTCGTCAGGTCTTCCATAAAGTTCACTACTCAATTAGCGGAATCACTATGCCTACAAAACAATATAAACATTGCCCTTTTTGCTGATGGTGAGCGCGGTTTCCCCTGAGAACTCGAACGTCTTGACGTATCCCTTGACTATGCGTATCTTCACGCCGGCCTTCACTCCGCTGCCCCTGCCGTCGAACAGGTACACCACACCCTCGTTGCCCTCCTCGTCGTTCACCAGCATGCGCGTGACCGTGCCCTTCACTTTCTTGCTCTTTTCATATTCCATGCTTTCCGCTTCCTTCACGAGCAGGTCCTCGGTGTTCACGTTGCGCATGCCATTCCTTATCTTGGTGATATGGGTGATATTGGTCTCCTTGAACCTCTTCCTCGCGAGCGTGTAGGCGAGCTTGACATCGTGTTTCGCGTTCTTGATCGCCCGCTCCATCTCGTGCTTCATTATCTCGTCATCGCCGTCCGAAAGCATCATGGCCTCATAGGCCTTCTTGAAAACAGTGTCCGGCAGCCTTTCCACGGTGATGTCCTGCCTTCTTTCCGTGACTTCCTCGGCCGCCTCTATCTCGCCCACTTCCCGGGCGACCATCTCGAACTGCTTCTCCTTGGTCGCCACCTCGCCCAGCTCGTCCGCCAGCTGCTCGCGCACCTGGAACTCGTCCGGAACCGCGTCTCGTTTATCCTCGGCCTCGGGCCGTGGCGGCGTCATCTCCCCGACATCCGAAACCGCCTCCAGGTATGACGTCAGGAACTCCTGCATGGCCTGCCTGCCTGACTCCTCGGTGGGTTCCCTTTCGCGGTCTTCAACGGTCTTCATGTATATCTTTTCTATGGCCGGCATCATCTTCTGCCTCACGCGGTCGGCCTTCTCCTTGCCCAGCCTTTTTTCGAACAGCATGGTTATGGGCTGAAGCACCTTCTCCTTGGTGTCCATGGGCTGGTTGGCGCCGCGGGGCTCCTCCTTCCTGCCGCTGGAGAACATCTCCGCAAACGACATGACCTCCTTCTCGCTCCTCTTCTTCTGGTCCAATATGTCCTGGGCTATCGTCTTTACTGTTGGGTCCTTGTCATAACTGAGCTCCACGAGGGCGAAAAGCGCGGCCGGGTCGTCCAGCGCGCCCAGCGATTTGGCAGCCTCCCTTCTGACCTTGGGGCTTTCATCGAAAGTGAGCGAAACGAGCTTGTTGAGCGACGGCGGCGCGGACTGCATGAGGGCACCCTTGTGATTCCGGTTATATCTCCGCAACAAACTATTTAAGCGTGCCTACCTTTTCCAGCACGAGCTCCAGCTCCTGCTGCGTGAAGTTGCCGATGTGGCAGATTCGTATCATTTTCTCCTTGGTTTCACCCATTCCGGTCGCGATCTCAATGTCATATCTCTCGCGCATCTGCTTCTTGATTTCCTTTGCCTTGTCTGTCCAGAGCGCGGTGATGGTGTTGGAGCGGAAACCCGGCTCCGCGACGACCCCCATGTTATTCATTTGCGCCCATTCCTGCGTGAACTGCGCCGCCTTCATGTGCCTATGTTCGCAGCCCCTGGGCCCTCCCTCGGCATCCAGATGGCCGAACGCGGCCTTGAGTGCGAAATAAAGCGAGACCGCGGGCGTGAAGGGGGTCTGTTTCTTTTCCACAAAGAATTTCCTGTGCTTTTTCATGTTCATGTAAAAGGACGGAATCGGCTCGGCGCGCTTTTCGCTGAATTCCGCGCCCTCCTTGCTCACTGCGAGCATGGCGATTCCCGGAGGTGCCGCTATCGCCTTCTGGGAGCCTGTGGAGAAGAAGTCAATGCCCATGGCCTTGATGTCCAGCTCTGTCGCGGGCCAGGCCGACACGCCGTCGATTATCGTGCGCATGCCCTTCTTCTTCGCATAGAGGCAGATTTCCTTTATGTGGTTTCGCGTCCCGTTGGAGGTTTCGTTATACACCATGCCAAAAACACCAACACCCCTCGCGCTCGAATCATCTATAATCGCCTTGGTGCGCTCGAGATTCCATCCTTTTCCGATTTCGGTTTTTTGTTCCTCGACATTGTCGCAATGCACGCGCGCTATCTCCGCGAACCTCTTCCCGAACTCGCCGTTGGCGAGCGTGAGCATCCTGTCGCCACGCCTCACGCAGTTGAGGATGTTCATCTCTATGCCGAGCGTGCCCGAGCCCGTGACCAGGTATGCCTCCTGGGCGTTGGTGTATTTCTTGAACCGCTCCACGAGGCCTCCGTACAGCTCGCTCCACCGCTGCTCGCGGTGCGATATCATCTCCTGCGACTGCGCGATGCGTATCTCGTCTGTCAGCTTAACCGGTCCGGGGGTGAATAGCATGGTCATTTTAATCACCTGAGGGACTTTAGAACGAGAAAACGATAAAAGGGGCGCGGTTCAAGCCCAGCCCGTTGAAGTCAGTATATTACTACAACCGGCTCGTAGTACTTGCGCACGTTGCCGCTGTAGGCGCGGCGCTTGAGCATCTCCATCATTTCCTTTTTCGCCGCCTCGCGCTCGAAGTGCAGCCAGCCGAGCTTCATGTTGAGCCGTATTATCCTGCCCGGAATCAGGTGCCTGGTGGACTTGGGCGGGAACGGGGCATGGTCTTTGGCGGATTTCACTATCTCTTCCT
This sequence comes from uncultured Microcaldota archaeon, assembly GCA_903835385.1. GTDB lineage: Archaea > Micrarchaeota > Micrarchaeia > Anstonellales > Bilamarchaeaceae > CAILMQ01. Next base: position 30,999 of record CAILMQ010000063.1, read on the forward strand.
TTGTGTAGGGCCTCCTGTAAAGGGCAGTGTATCCCCGCCCAAGCCACTGGTCCAGTTCGTTGTCATGGACATAGGTCACGTCCGCATCGCTGAAAAGGGAGAGCAGGAACACCTGTTCCTCCACCATCTCGCGGAGCTTGTATTTGCCCGGGTTGAGCAGGAACGCGGCCTTTGACTTCCTGCTGAATGCGGCAAAGGGCGCCCGCGTGGCCCCAACGGCCGCAACGGCAGCGGAGCGGTCCGCCTTCTCGGCCTTGACATTTGCCATTTTGATTATTTCCTCAGGCTCCTTCTTCACCACCGGCAGCCAGGTTCCGACCTTTATCTCCGGGTTCTGGTAATCCACCACCTGGCATGCGGAATTCGGGCACTCTATTATCTCCAGCACCTTGAGCCTGTGGTTGCCGTCCAGCACCACGTTGGTTTTGCCATCCACTATCAGGGGGTCCACCAGGTGCCCGATGTTGAGCATGCCCTCCTTCAGGCGCTTGAGGTTCTTGGATATGGTCTGCTCGTGGCTGAGCAGGTCCTTGGTCGGTCTCACGTCCAGCACGGACATCAGTTCTTCAGGCAGGTCTTCCATTTCATGCACCGCTGTGATTACGATTTGAAAAATTACATCGGACGAGGGTTTATATTGGTTCCGCGCTCGCGGGCGGAATTTTGGCGATTGACGATGTGCTTTCCGGTGAAATCTGCTAAGGGCCAAGTGCGTAACCAATGAGGAATACAATGAACAGGATGGCTATCAGGGCAATCATGGCGGTATGGACATATTTCCATGGGCGTGTTTTGAAATCCAGGATGCACATCATTCCGACAAGCCCTACTGCCATGCCCGCCCCCTGGGCGGTTTCTCCGGCCCTGGCCACAGACTTATTGCCAATCAAATTGCCCCCGCTTTGGGCAAGAGTGCCGGCTGCGACCCCCGCACCTCCGATTCTGGCCAAACCTACCGCCTTTTCATAATTAAGTCCCACTTCTGCCAGGGGGACAAAGAAGGCCAGCACGAACGGGGCCAGGCATGCGATTGTGCTGGCCACCAATATTTTCGTAGTCGCGTAGTCGAGCGTAAAATTGATATAATGCCAAAGGTACCATGTAAAGGCCGTGAGGATGGCGTAAAGTATCAGCCACGGGACCACTTTTGAGAACGGGATGGCCACCTTCTTGGCCAGCATGGCGCGCCACAAAACAGTCGCTATGAACAGGAAGTACAAATCAGACAATATGAACGCCCAGCCTCCATATGCCGCCAGATTCATGGATTGCCATGGGGCTTAGATTTAATTATTCTATGCTTTGGGCGCAAGCAGAATCGCGGCAGGGAGCCAGAACGCCAGCAACCGTGTTCAAGCCAAGCACTCATCGCTTTTCGTAGCACGAGTCAAACACCGATTAACTTTCGGAGCATCAGTCAAACTGAAGACGACGAATTCTAAGAAAACAGTAAGAACATGATGAATTACCGCACTAACGAGAAAATGTAATAAAACACAGATGCGACAGAGTGGTCGGCGCACCGACCACGTGTCCCAAATTTTGTAAAACAAAATTTGCGACCGCCGGGAATTGAACCCGGTCCGCGAGATTGGCAACCTCGAATCATAACCGGTAGACTACGGTCGCTGCAATAGAGAAAGACTGATTGTTGAGAAAGTTAATTAATGATTGGCATTGTTGCCCGCAAAACCGGCAAAGAACGGGGTGAGCTTTTTAAAGCTTCGCTTTCTATTTAAGGCACATGAATTTCCGCTATTTGCTATTACTCCTATTGTTGCCATGCATGGTATGCTCGGCAGATACGCTCAGCACGGACACGCCCGAGTGCAACGTGTCATTCCATGATACGCTGCTGATGCGGGCGCTGGATGCCGCGCACAGGCCCATCGAGGGCGCGGCGCTATACGCATATTACCAGTACTCGGGTTCCATCGGGACCCACGGCCAAGACAGCACCTACTATGGCGTGGGCCCGCTCACCACGAACAGCTCCGGCCTGGCGCAGGCCCAGATAGTGAACATCGAGGCTGATGAATCCAGGGTGGACTGCAACGTGGAAATAAGCGCCGTGGCCGGGGGAGTGAACGTCACCACGGACATAACCGCCATGCAGCACCCGCATATCATAGACGTGGGCATCCCCGTATACCTGGTGGTTTTCCATGTCATCGACCCGACCGCAGCCCCGCTCGCGAACGCAACCGTGTGGTTCAACAACGAAACCAAAACCACGGACGCGCGGGGGTTCGCGAAGTTCTACGCCCCGATTGGCGCAGCGGACTACCTCATCAGCTATCTGGACGGCAAGCAGCCTGGCAGCATCATGGTTTCCAACGATGTCAATTTCCAGGCTATAATAAAGTATTACCCGGTCACGGTCCAGGTGGTTGACGATAACGGCAATCCGCTCAATGCCACGCTCGCAACCGGCACCAAAGTGGTCCAGCTCGGTTCCAACGGCACCTATTACGACCCGAAGGTCTTCGGCAACAGCTTCCAGTTCAACGTTTCCTACGCGGGCGTGGTCAAGGAGTCCGTGATGAATCCGGAAACCGACAACCCGAAAAAGGTCCTATACGATTTCACATCGCCGGCCATCGGCACAGTCGTCAAATCGGAGTCGGACGGCAAGGTCAGGCTTACCATACCGGTCACTGACCCCGGCCTCTACCCGAGTGGCGTGGACCCGGCAAGCATCTCGGTCACCTACAGGGCGGAGTCTGCGACACAGTGGAGCAGGGCGGTCACTTTCACATCAGCGAAAGGCGTGTTCGCGGCGGATTTTCCGGAGTTCCCTCCGAACAGCGTGATCCAGTTCAAGGTTGAGGCGTCGGACCTGGAGGGCAACAAGGCCTCGGTGGACGGCCGCTTCAGCACGCTGCCTCCGCCGCCTGCAAACAGCTCCAACAGCTCCATAACCCCGCAGTCACAGGCGCCCGCGGGGCAGGGGCTTCCGCTGGTCGGCATAGTGGGCGCAATCGCGCTCCTCATTTTCCTGGTTTACATGTTCTATCGTCTGAAAGGGGGTGGTGATTCATAAGTGGTAAATGTGGTTAAAAAAGGCAGGTTTAAAAACGCTATGTTTTATAAGTAAGTACATAAGTGTTCATAAAGTGCAATATGTAGGTATGAAGCAAGGTGATTATGATGCCACGGGGGAAAAAGATTGTTATTGAAACTGAAATAGAAGACGAATTCATTGACAAGTACAGGTCAATCGACCTGGTGGGCATAAAGGCCCGCAGGGACAATGTGGAAAAGGGTCTCGCAAGCTCTGTGGCCAGCGTGTTCAAGGTGGCCCAGAACCTTTACAAGCAGAAGGCGAGCGAGGACGAGCTCGAAGGCAAGCATGAGCTCTTCTCCGTAAGGTCGGCCTACGACTACCTCAAGGAGAACGGAGTGTACATCTCCTTCAGGGCGTTCGGCGGCAGGATAGAGCGCGGCACAGTCCCGTTCGTGAAGGTCGGAAGGAAGAGATTCATCCCGAAAGCCATATTGGAAGACGTGGTGAACACCAAGAGCGAGTTCTTCACCGTGAAGGAAGCCTACCAGGAGTACAAGAAATCCAATCCGCAGATAAACTTCCGCGCGTTCATAGGCAGGATAGAGAAGGGCTCCGTGCCATCCGTGAAATTCGGCACCAGGAGGCTCGTGCCGAGGGATGCCGTGGATGCGCTCACACACATCAGCAACAATTACTTCTCCGTGAGCCAGGCGGTGAAGGAGCTCCACAAGAACGGCATAAGGCTGAAGCGCAACGCCTTCGAGCGCAGGCTCGACCGCGGCAGGATACCGCACGAGAAGGTCGGCGGCAGGCGCTTCATCCACGAAGACGTCCTCCAGGAGCTGGTGGACAAGGAAGTCGCGCTTCGCTCCAGGCAGTAAAGCCCGGAGTCCTTATTTTTTATTCTCTTTTCTTCTAATCATACCTGATTCTGAATGGTTATCCGCAAGGCTTACCTGCTTGACGTCGATTACATCGTGAGGAACGGCCAGTCCTACATCCGCCTCCTGGTGAAAGGCAAAAAGGCGGCCCGGCTCTACTACCGCTACGACCCCTATTTCTACGCCGAGGTTCCCCTGGAGCGGAAGGAGGAGCTGCTCAACATGGCGGCATACGCCAGGGACGGCACAAGGGTGAGCCCGAAGGAAGTGCTGGAGGCCGAGCTGCAATGGGGCCAGAAAAAGAAGCGGCTCGTGAAGGTGGTCTGCAAACAGCCGTCGGACGTCCCGGTCCTGCGCAGTGCGATTCCATTTCCCTGCTACGAGGACGGCATCCCGTTCGGCCGCAGGTTCATATTCGACATGCGGCTCACCCCGCTCGGCCTCATCCGCTACGAGCGCGAAAAGCAGCTTATAAAGAGGATAATATCGTGCGAACCGGGCACAATGTTGCCGCTTTCTTCGCAGCGGCAACGTGCGCCTTGTTCGCCCGAGGCGAACAAGTGCGACCCGAAACTCAATACCCTCGCCTTTGACATAGAAACGTACAATCCCGCCGGAGCGCCGCGCGAAAAGGTCGACCCTGTCATAATGATAAGCTGGTGCGGCAAGGACGAGGGCGTGCTCACGACCAAGCCGGACAGCCAGCCGTTCGTGCGAACAGTGGGCAGCGAGAAAATGATGCTCGAGGAATTCGGCCGCCTGGTAAAGGAGCAGGACCCTGACATAATTTTCGGGTACAACAGCGCGAATTTCGACCTCCCCTACCTCGCCACCCGTTCCACGGCCACTGCCGCCGGCCTGCAGCTGGGCCGCTACAGGGCGCAGCTGAAGCAAACCAAGCGCGGTCTGACCACCGGGGTTAAAATAGCGGGCAGGATTCACGTGGACATCTATCCCATGCTCCGTTTCTTCGGCCACATCGGCATGATAAAGGTGCCGGACTACACGCTGCGAACAGTCGCGGCGGCGCTCACCAAGAGCGGCAAGAAGGATGTGAAAGGGGACGACATCTGGAGGCTCTGGGATTCGGATAACATAGGGGAGCTGGCTGAATACGCGCTCACGGACTCCAGGGTCACGAAGGAAATCGGAGACCGCTACCTTCAGGTTGAGGCGGAACTATCCAGCCTAGCCAAGCTTCCGCTCTACGACACATCGCTGGCCACCTCGGGCCAGCTGGTGGAGAACCTGCTGATGTTCGAGGCGGTCGGCAAGGGCATGCTCATACCCCCCAAGCCAGCCGGAGGCGCAATAGCGGAACGGCTCGCGGCCCCCATACAGGGCGCCTATGTCAAGCTCCCCGAGCCGGGCGTGTACGAGAACATCGCGGTGCTGGATTTCCGCGGCCTGTACCCGTCCATAATAGTCGCCTACAACATAGACCCGGGAACCATGGTGGCGGACGGCGCCGGCCCCAAAGAGGAAGATACCAATATATCGCCAACCGGTGCGCTATTCCTCAAATCCCCGACCGGTCTCATCCCATCCGTGCTCGACCACCTCATCGACGTCAGGTCCGAAATCAAGAAGCAGCTCAAGGCGCTGGACAAGGATTCCGACGAGTACCGGATGCTGCACGCCCGTTCCAACGCAATCAAGGTGGTGTCCAATTCCTTCTACGGCTACCTCGCCTACGCCCGCTCGAGATGGTACTCCCGCGAGTGCGGCGAATCCGTGACCGCCTACGGCCGCAAGCACATCATGGAAACCATGGACAAGGCCGAGAAATTAGGGTTCAGGGTGCTGTACGGCGATACTGACAGCGTGATGTTAATCTACAAAAACAAAGACGATGTCCTGAAATTCATGAAGGACACGAACGCATCCCTTCCCGAGAAGATGGAGCTCGAGCTCGAGGGCTTCTACCCCCGCGGAGTGTTCGTTTCGAAAAAAGGCGGAAGCGAGAAGGGCGCCAAGAAAAAATACGCGCTGCTCGGCGACGACGGCCGCATAAAGATACGGGGATTCGAGCTGGTGCGCAGGGACTGGTCCCAGATAGCGAAAAAGACGCAGTTCGCGGTGCTCGAGGCCATACTCCGCGACGGTTCAAAGGAGAAGGCGGTGAAAATCGTGCGGGACACCTTAGAGCGGGTGCTGCGCGGCGACGTTTCCATGGAGGAGCTCACAATAGTGACGCAGCTCAAGAAGGACCCCCGCGGCGGCTACGAGGTCGCGTCCCCGGAGCTGTCCGCGGCGCAAAAGGGCATCGGGCGGGGCATGGCAATGGAGACCGGCAGCGTGGTCTCCTTCGTGATAACGAAGAAAGGAAAGTCCATATCCGAAAAAGCCGAGCTGGCCGAATATGCGAAGGACTACGACCCGGACTACTATATAAACAATCAGATACTCCCCGCGGTGATGAAAATCCTCAAGGAGCTGGGCTACGACGAGTACAGCCTGAAGGTCGGCGGCAGGCAGAAGACGCTGGACCTTTTCGTCTGAAGCCCCATCTCAAGCTATTTTAACCTTGCCTGAGATAGGTTAATGGCGATTATATGGCGGGGCCTGCACCAGAGCAAAAAACCAAAAAAAAGGAACAGAGCAAACTGGACGAGCAGTTCGCACAACTTATGCAACAGCCGCTCTCGAAACCGAAGGTTGTGGAAACCGAGCTGAAGGAATACGAGAAACTGGCCCTTGCGCAGGCCAAATCGCCGGGCCTGTCCTGGCGCGTTTTCCTCAAGAAGGTCCTGGAATCCCCGCTTCCTAAGGACGAGGATCAGTCACTTGAGGGCTATGTGAAGGCTGCCATATCGTCCCAGACCCCAATTCCGGTAAAAAAGGCCGAACCTGAGAGCGTCCGGGCTATAAAGGACATGGTCGCGATGAAAACCCCCAGCGATGCCAAGCTCACCAAAGAAGCCGTCGCCGACACATTGAAGCTGGCGCTCATCCTGGAGGCGCATGACCCCAGAACGAACTTCCGGAAAAATTGGTGCGGAGAGGAGAAGGTGGTTTGAATGGTGGATTTCGATTATGTGAGCGAGGACACTAAGCGTACGATAATGAGCATCTGGACCGGCATGTCCGAATCCGACAAGACCCATTTCATAAACCAGGTGGCCCTTGCCCTGAGCGTTTGGGGCGACGACGTGAGGGGCAAGCGGCTGGTGGTGGAAGTCCTCGAGCGCATGGCGGAGAACAGCACAAAGACGCTCGCGGATTTCGGGATTTACGCAAGAAAGGCCGAGGACTCGCGGCTCGCCCGCGACCGGGTGGCCAGGATGAAAAGGGCATCCCTCGTCCTGGAAGGCTACCGCATAAAGCACGGCCTGCCCTCAATGCCTCACAAAGAGCTAGGCCTATGAATAAGCCGCCCAAAAGCGTGGCAGCGCTGGTGAAAACCGCACTGCCCCTGCTTTCTGCAGCATCCTCCTTCTCAATATCCACGAAAATCCCCAAGGAATGGCTCTCAGCCGAGGAATCGGGCTTCGACAGGAAGCTCGCCTGGGCCGAATCAATAAAAAGCGCGCTCAACAAAAAAATATCCTCGGCGCTCGCAAAGTCGTCCGGTATCCCCTACGACGCCGAGGGCGACGTGCGCGTGGTTTTCGATTTCACAGGCGACAAGGCAATAGTCTCAAGCGAACGCATCCCTTTGTTCGTTTTCGGCAGGTACAGGAAGCTCGTGCCCGGGCTGTCCCAGAGCAGGTGGATTTGCGCGGACTGCCAGGGCAAGGGATGCGGAAAGTGCGCCGGCAGGGGCAGGCACTACGACTCCGTGGAAGAGCGCATCGGGGACGTGATGAAAAAATATTTCGCAGCAGAAGATTACACCATACACGCGTCCGGCCGCGAGGACGTTGACGCGACGAATACCGGGGGAAGGCCGTTCGTGATGGAGATAAAAAACCCTGGCAGCCGCAAAGCAGACATCCATGCAATCGAGAGCGAGGTCGCCTCGGGCAAGGAGGTCGCAATAGCCAATTCCATCATAGTCCCGCGCACCTTTGTCGAGCTCGTTACGGAGTCGCATTTCGACAAGGAGTACGAGGCGGAAGTGGAGTTCGAAAAGGACGCGCTCGTGCCTGAATTGCAAAAAATCCTGGCGCTCGCAGGCACGGTCCTGGAGCAGCAGACTCCTGAACGCGTGGCGCACAGGAGGGCGGACCTGGTCCGCAAACGCAAAGTCATCGAGCTTGAACTCATCGAGACCCAAGACTCGACGCGAGGAAGCGAAGCTTCCGGGCGTCCCCTGCCCGAAACAACGGGCAAGTGGAGACATGCGACCTTCAGGATAAAGGCAGAGGCAGGAACCTACATCAAGGAACTGGTTTCCGGGGACAACGGCCGGACAATTCCGAGTTTCACCGGGGTTTTGGGCTTCGGTGCGAAATGCACGCGGCTCGCAGTCACGAAAATAGAGGACGGGTTTCTGGACACCTGCCTTCCCTAGACGCCGTACTTTTTCCTGTAGGCCAGGAACGATTCGTAGCTCTCGTTGTCCACGTACACCTTCCCGTCAATGTCCCTGCCCTTGAGGTGCTCGAAGATATCCGCGATGGTCGTTATGGGGAAGACGGGAATTCCCATGTCCTCCGTGAACTCCGCAACGGCGCTGCCCCTCCTGCCGCGCTCCATCCTGTCCACTGCGATGACTATGCCGCACACCTCGGCCTTCAGCCCCTTCTGGAGCTTGGCTATGGCCTCCAGCTTGGTCTCGCCCGTGGTCATCACGTCGTCCACCATCACAATCCTGGCGCCGTGGTCCACGGAGCCCACGAACGCGCCAGCGTCCCCGTAGGTCTTCTTCTCCTTCCTGTCGAAAAGCCAGCTTTTGTTCATCCCGAAATCCTTTGCCAATGCCACGCTCGCGCAAACCGCGAGCGGTATTCCCTTGTAGGCAGGGCCGAAGACCGCATCAAATTGGTCCCCGAACGAGTCCTTTATCTTCTGCGCATAGTGCCTGCCCAGCTCGTAGGACACGGCTCCTGCGGACAGGTCTCCGGTGGATATGAAATAGGGCGACTCCCTGCCTGATTTGAGCACGAAATCCCCGAATTTGACAGCCCCGGTCCTGGCCAGGAATTCTATGAATGAGGTATTCAATGTATCACCGTAGCCATTTACCAGTTAAACTTATTTACCTTGCGCGGCAAAGGTGCGATGATGAAAGGGAAACTCGGTGCAGCGAAGCTGTCGTTTTTCGTGAATCTCACCCTGCTCGCCAGCAAAATCGCAGCCGCATTCATAACCAACAGCATCGGCCTTTACGCCGAATCAGCCCACTCCCTTTTCGACCTCCTGGCCTCCGTGCTCGCCTACCTGGGCATAAAGAAGGCGGGCGAGCCCGAGGACGCGGACCACCACTACGGCCATGAGAAGTTCGAGACGCTCTCGTCCATGCTACAGGCGCTCCTCATAGCCGGCACCGCGCTCGTCATCCTGTTCGAGGCATGGCAGAAGCTCTCCTCGCCCGGAAAGGTGGAGATGTCCGAAGTGGGCATCGGCCTCATGCTCCTGTCCATCCCCCTGGCTTACCTGACATCCAAGAAACTCGAGCGTGCGGCGAAGGAGGCCGGCGGCAGCCAGGCGCTGGAGGCGGATTCCGCGCATTTCACCACCGACATAATCAGCTCGCTCGCGGTCCTCTTAGGCCTGGTGCTCGTGCGCTTGGGCTATGCGGCCGGGGATCCGGTAGCGGCGTTCGTGGTCGCGCTGGTGATGCTCTACATATCCTTCGAGCTGCTCTCCCGCTCATTCATTGTTTTCATGGATTTCAGCCCTGACCAGGGTACCATGAACCTGATAGAGGGAATACTAACCACCGACGGGAGAATAACCCGGTTCCACAAGCTCAGGGCAAGGTATGCCGGGAGCAGAATCCTGGTGGACGTCCATATCCAGGTGCCGCACCATACGGGCATAAAGCAGGCCCATTCAATCGCCCACGAAGTGAAGGGGAAGATAATGAAGGCGGTGCCTGCGGTCAAGGAAGTGAACATACACATAGAGCCGGACTAGTTGCGCTTCGCCAATTCAGAACCCGAAAATCACGTACTTCAGAATCATCCATGCCGCGTAGAACACCATTCCAACGGCAAAAGTTGCAACAGTATCCCTCGAATTTATTTCGCTCATGCTTCCGTCGGACTGGCGTATGGTTTGGGGGGCTCCGGGCCCGAAATTCTTCCTGACAAGCGCCAGGTTTTCAGCCTCGGTTTTCGGGAAAATCCTTGCCATTGCCTTTCCCATCCAGGTTCCAAAAAACAGTACCCCGAAAATGCCAACCCCATACCAGACGAAAAGAACCACGAAAGAACCGGGGTTCATGACTGCGTAATAAGCTTCCTGCCCGATGGACAGGAAAAAAAGCGCGACAGGCAGGATAGAGTCATCCCCTCTTTTCCTGATCTTGCGGACAACCAGATAAGAGGCAAGGAACGCGAACAATAAAAGTATCGGCAAGCCGTTGCATACGTTGCACAACCCACCCCGCAGGAGCATGTCCGGCACGCCCTTAAGAAGCATATAAGGCACTAGTACGAGAACGAAACTGAGCAGGAATATAATGTAATTGTCCTCGCTCGCCGTGACCAGCCAGACCGCCCATTTTTTGGGCTCGAAATAGCGGGATATGAAAACCCAGGCAAGGGCAAGGTAGTTGAATATGAGAAACGCGGTGCCGAGATAGCCGATTGCCTGCGACGGAAAATCAAACGCCATATTTATCTGCTCTTCGCCCCTTCCCTTACCGCTTTCACAATCTCCTTTATCTTGGAAACAGAGCCCTCCCTTTCGAACGCGGTTCCGACCTGGATGATGTCGGCGCCCGCCTTCACAACGGCCCGCGCCTCATCCGGCGTCCTTATGCCACCTGCCGCGATGTACGGGATTGATATCGAGGACTTCACGGCCTTCACCATGTCAAGGGGGATGTGCCCTTCAGCGGGATTGCTTCCGGCATCCGTGATGAAGAACCTGAAGCCCATGCATTCGGCGGCCATTCCGAAGGCCGCGGCGATTTTCGGCTTGTTCCTGGGTATGCGCTTGGCGTCCCCGACCCAGCCCACGGTTCCCCCGGGTTCCACGACCACATAGGCCACTGGAAGCGGCTCCACGCCGTACATCCTCACCATAGGCGCGGCGAGCATCTGCGCCTCGCTTATCCAGTAGGTGTTGCGCGAATTGAGCATGGACATGAAATAGACCGCGTCCGCGTATTTGGTGAGCGTGCCTACGTTGCCCGGGAAAAGCACGACCGGCTTGGACACGCTCTCCTTTATCTGTTTCGCGATTGAGTCCAGCGGCTCGCCCTGCACTCCGGTGCTTCCGCCTATGAGTATGACGTCAGCGTCCGCCTCGTCCGCGTTCTTCGCGGTCCTGACTGCCTCTGCCGGCGACTTGTAATCCAACGGGTCTATGAGCGCGAACAGGAGGCCTTTTTTCCTTCCCAGTTCGTCCAGTATGTATTTTTCCGTCTTTCCTATCATGGAAAAGTATTAGGTGCGCTACCCTTAAAAAGCGTCATTCCAGCCCAATCAGCGCCCTTGCAACATGGGAGAGCATCTGCGGCTTTATCATCCTGGTGGGCCTGTCCATGCTGCCGTGCCTGGAAAGATAGCTGTCCAGCCGCAGCCGCTTGAGATGCCTCGCAAGGCCCGCGAGCTGGTGGTCCTGCAAGCTGTCCAGGTGGTCCCTGAGTTTCCTGTGCAAAAACAGGTCCGGCCCGAACCGCGCCCGCCATTCCAGCTCGTAGCCACGGGGGCTGTGGGCATGCTTCCCGGCCAGCGCGGCGCAGTTGCCCCCGAAAATCACGCCTCCGCCGGTCGTCGCCTTCACCTGGCCCGCCGCATCTCCCGCGAGCAGCACTTTCAGCTTTCCGGATTGCATGGAGGTCCTGCGCCTGGGCTCCACCGGTATGATGTCCGAAGCCACCCTGCGCGGCTTCCTCACGCCGTACATGCCAAGCAGGTGGTCCCAGGCCGCGCCGGCAGGCCCGGGCAGCGCCACTCCGACGCCGAACTCCGCCAGGTCGTTGGCATGCGGTATCATCCACCCGAAAAATCCCGGGAAGCGCTTCTGGGAGAGGTGCATCGTAATTATGGACCTGTCGGTTTTCGCCGCCACGTCGTATTCCATCACGGCCTTCATGGTGCAGACGTACCTTCCCATAGGAGGGAAATGGAAATGCCTCGCCACGAAAGAGCCGGGCCCGTCCGCCCCTATCACGCAGTCCGCCCTGAACACGCCCTTCACGGTTTCGTTGTAAACGACCTTCGCGCCCGCCGACTCCGCGTTTTCCGCAAGCTTGGCGTCGAACGCGTGCCGGTCGCAGACATATGCCACCGGCTCTTTCGTCCTGACCGAGAGCACCTCGTCCGCGAAATGGATGTCCGCCCCCTTTATCCGGTTCACCACCAGTTTCCTGTAATCTATGAAATCCGAGAGCGACCTGAGCCCTTCCGCAGAGAAAAGCCCGGAGCAGGTGGCGTGGCTGCCCGCATCAGCGTGCTGCTCCGACACGACGACGCGGTGGCCCTGCCTGGTTGCGGCCATGGCTGCTATGGAACCCGCCGGCCCTGCGCCTACCACGTGGACATCTGTCATAATCGCCAACCTGGATTGTTATTGCCTGGAAGGATATAAAACAAGCAGCCCGAGAAGGAGGAATGCCGTTGGGCAGGCCTGCGCAGGCTCGTTCCCGCCGCCATTAGTGCCCGGAGCCGGCAGCGCCGGCACGTCCAGGCTCAGGTTCCCCGAGACCGACGCGTCGTCCAGCGATGCCGCCAGCGGCATGGTGTAATGGTAGCCCGGCTTGAGCATGGAAAAGTCCAGGCCGTATTCCCTGGCCGCGTTCTCATAGGGCCCCAGGAGCACCACCGTGCTCTCATTCACCCCGCCGGCCCCGGAAAGCTGCGCCTGGTACATGCCGAAAACATAGTCGTCCCTCCCGTTCTCCAGCGTGACATTGAGCTCATGGGCAGGCCCGTCGAAAACGAATGACAGGCTGCGGCCTTTCGGGTCATTGCTCTGGTTTATGAACTCCGCGGTACCGCTCGTGTTGAACCGGAGACCGCCGTTCCCGGGCCCCAACGAGCGCACAATGTCGAACACGTCGTTCTGGTCCCTCCCCTTCTCGCCGGCAACATGGGAATTGTCCAGCATGCCGGCTTCTCCGAAGGTGGAATCCACGGGCAGCCAGCCGTAACCCGGCACGTATATCTCGGCCCATGCATGCGGCTGCCATCCCCCTCCGTTCACGAACCCGCTTACGAACCTGGTGTCCATGCCGAGATAGCGGGCCATGGATATGGTGAGGTGCGAATATTCCACGCACACCCCCTGCCGAACCGCGTAGACGTCCGTGGCGCTGAGCACCCTGCCGAAATACGAGTCGTTGTAGGTGATGTAGCCGTGGACGAAATTCGTTATGTTCCTGACGGTCTCCAGCGTGGTGTCCGCAGCGAGGCCGTCCGCTGCGGCCGCGATATCCGGGTTCCACCTGGTGAGGTTCGTTGCGTTGAGCGGCCACGTCCTGCCCAATGCCGGGTCAGCCCTGATGTCGCTGTTGAAATCCACCAGGACAACGGCGCTCGCCCTGAGCGTGCTTTCCGTTCCGTTGTATCTCAGGCGGATGTTGCCTTCCTGGTCGCTGACCACCTGCATCGGCGGGTCCGTCTCTATGCCCAGCACCTTCTGGTTGGAATCATTGACCGCCAGCGCGCCTTCGAAATAATAGCCGCCGCTGCTCACAATGGTCCAGGTGCGCTCCACCCTGACCGTTGCAGGGCCGAAGCCCATGCCGAGGCAGGACGATGCGAGGACGAGCAGGAGCAGGGCGGCAACCGGGGTTTTCATTTTCTCAGCTCCTTCATGTGCTCCACGCGCTTTTGGACGAGTTCCGGGGTCCCTATGTCATGCCTGTGCCACACCGGGCCTGAGACGCATTTGCATCCCTTCTCGGCAATCCCCTCGGCCTCTGCAAGCGTGCCGCCCATGCCCAGTATGCCGAAGGTGCGGGAGCCCGTGGTATAGACATTGCCTTCTTTTTCATAAACCGACGCATAGTACGCGCTCGCGCCGGTTTCTGCGAGCGCAGCCTCGTCCACCTTCACTTCAGCGTCAGCCCTTGACTTGCCAGGGTATCCCTCGGGCACGAGGTATTTGACCACCGTGCATTGATTTGCGAATTCCGGCTTCAGGAGTTTTCCCTCGGCCATGGAGCGGAAGACCTCCGGAAGCGGCGTGCGCAGCAAGGCGAGCACGTTCATTGCCTCCGGGTCCCCGAAGCGCGAGTTGAACTCTATCACCTTGGGTCCGTCCGCGGTTATCATGAACTGGCCGTAGAGCACGCCGGTGAAAGGCGCGCCCTCCTTTTTCATGGCGTTTATCACGTGCTGCATTATGGCCTGCGCCTTTTCCAGGTCAACATCATTCATGAACGGCAGCAGCCTGCCTGTGGAATATGAGCCCATGCCACCCGTGTTTGGCCCGAGGTCTCCCACGAACGCCCTTTTATGGTCCTGGACCGGCGGCATGAACGCAAGCACGTTTCCGTCGCAGAACGCCTGGAGCGTGAATTCCTCCCCGATGAGCTTTTCCTCTATGAGCACGGAGCCGTCCTTTGCAATGAGCTCCTGCGCATAGGCGAACTTCTCCTCCATGTTCTTGAAATGGTCGCCCGAGACCTTCACGCCCTTCCCGCCCGTGAGCCCCAGGGGCTTCACTGCCACCATGCCGTACTCCCTTATCGTGGCTATGGCTTCGTTGTCCTCCTGTACGACCCTGTGCCTCGGCAGGCCGGCTATCCTGTGCCTCACCATGAGCGAGCGCATGAAGCCCTTGTCCCATTCTATCCTTGCCGCGGCCTTGAGCGGCGATGCGGCGGCCATGCCCTTTTCCACGAGCGCGTCCGTCACTCCTGCTGCAAGAACCGCATCAGGGCTTGCGAATACCAAATCAGCCACAACGTCCACCGCCTTTGCGACAGCGGCCGCATCCGTGGTGTTGGCTATCCAGTATTTCTTGCACAGCCTGGCTATGGCCGGGTTCTTCCTGGACATCACTGCGTAAAGGTCCGCATCAGCGGCCAGCTTCTCCGCGATTATGTGCTCCCTTGCCCCGTCGCCCACAAGAAGTATTTTCATGATTTCCTTTGCCTGACTTCATTTTATAAACATTATCCGGCTAGATTATGCCATGAAGAAGAAGCAGGACAGGCCGAAGGGGGTTTCCGCGCCCTTTTTCACAAGTGCCATAAACCCGACCCAGCTTGCAATCAACATCGAGCCCGCCCCGGGACAGGAGGCCCGCATCTTCGAGGCCAGGAGCAGCGCGGTGAAGGAGCATTTCGACCATGACATGGAGCGCCTGCGCCAGTCGCTCGCCCCTGGAAGGCTTGAGGCAAAGCCGGCTATGGCGCATTCAAACACTCCTGCGGACCTGCACCTCGCGATGAGGCAGAACATAGACCCGAGAACCGGCAATGTGGATGGCACGAAGATGCTGCCGGCAGGGCCGGTTGCTTCGCTACTGCCAAATGCCAATCATCCGATGCACCCCGAGAACCAACTAACCGCTGCGATGAAAAAGCTGGGGCACAGGCTCTGACGTATCCGCCTTCTATTTCCTTCCGCCGCCAATCATCTGCGCGAGCGTGTCGAAAAGCGACTTCTCCATGGGCTTCTTGATGAGGAAGCGGCGATGCGATGGATAGTTCTTCAGGATGTCAAAAGAGTATTGCCTGACTACCATCTATTCCACCGCCCGCTGCCATTGGAAATCCAGCCCGTCCGTTTCCATCCTCACCTATTCCACCTTCCGTTTGATGTAGCCCTCCTTTATGAGCATGTTCAGCCCGTCCTCCACGCGCCCCGGAGGCACGCTGCTGGCCTTGCCGAACTCCATGATGTCTATGTCGCCATTGTGCATCTTGAGCCAGTTGTAGAGCTCCTCCCTGAGCCGCTCGTCCGACATGGCGCGGAGCTTTTCCAGCAGCTCCCGCAGCTCGTCCCTGCGCCTCTCGCATTCAAGCAGTATGCGCGCGTTCTCCTCGCTGGAGCCGACCAGGTCCTGGTACCTGGCATTGAGCGAATCCGCCTTCGCCTTCAGCTCCTCAAGCTCCGCCGAGAGCTCCACCGCGTCCCTGCCCACGACCTTGGATATGTCCGAGAGCAGGCCTATGAGGTGCGAGAATATGGCCGACGGCTTCACTTCGTAATAGTCCTCGGAGAGCGTGAGCACGTTCATGAGCACGGGCAGCAGCTCCAGCATGCGCACCCGCTTGGAAACGTTCGGCGGAATGCCGTAGACCATCTCTATGGTGCTTTCCAGGAACGTTATCCGATAATCCAGGTTCGGCTTGCCCTTGAGGTCCTCGCCCTGGACCCTCTCCACAACGAGCCTTTCGTTGGTGTAAGTTATTGAGGTGAAACCCAGCTCGCCAAGCGCCGAAGCCAGCTTTGCAAGCTGCCCCTTCCTAGACGCCGGCACAGTTATCCTTTCTTCGCTCATGCCTATTCCTCCAGCACAACGTCGACCAGGCCCTTGGTCGCCTTCCTCATCTTAACGAGCGAGAAGGTCCTTATGAGGTTCCTCTCGTCCATGCCCAGCTGCCTCAGGAACGATATTATCGCGGACTTGCTGTAGCCGAACTTCTCGAGCATGGCCACGAACTGCTCGCTGTCCATGAGCCCGTCGGTCTTCTCGAACTCCCTTTTTATGAGGCCGAGCTGGTCCTCGGTCAGGCCGAGCTCGTAGAGCATCTTGACCAGCTGCTCCCTCTCCACCTCTATGTCCATGCCATCACCCGTTATCTTCATGAGGAAAAGCGGTTCCTCGCCGTCTATCTTGTCCATGAGGAAGGTGTTTATCTTCGATTGCCTCCTCGCGAATATCATGTTCACCGCCGCATCGCCCACTCCGAACTTGCCTATCTCGTTGTCTATGAACTGGGAGTACCCGATGGAGGTGCGCACGTAGTCCCTGTATTCCCTGAGCACGAGCCGCATCACGAATATGGTCCCGATGTTCGAGAATATGGTCTTGTGCATGTCCGTCGGGTTCTGGGTGGCCATCAGGAGCGCGAAATTGTACTTGCGCCCCTCGCGCACTATTGCGATGACCTCAGAGCGCTCGTCCTGCGCGATTTTCCACGCCTCGTCCAGCACTATGAACAGCCGCACCCCGGCTTCCTCCGCCGCGCCCTCGGCCCTCATTATTTCCTTCACGTACTGGAGTATGGTGAGCCCTGCGAGCGAGCGCACCTCCTCGGTGGGAAGGCTGTGCAGGTCCAGGCACACGAGCCCGGAGCTGGTGAGCGCCTTTATGTCCAGCGTGGAATCGCCGGCGAAGAAATCGCAGCCCTCGGACGTGAACCTCTTGAGCAGCCGCGCGGCCTTCTTCCTCTTCTTCTTGTCCAGCCACCTGACCACGTCCGAGAGGTTCGCCTTCTTCTTGGAGCCGTAGACCGCCTCAAGCGCCTCCTCTATCTCGTCGCGCTCGCGGGGGAAGGATTTGAGGTCCACAAGTATGTCCAGTGCGGACACTATCTGCTTGATGCGGGAGCTTTTCGGCAGCCCGCCCACCAGGTCCAGCAGGTTGAGCCGCTCCTTGCCCAGGTCAATCACCCGGCCGCCGGCCTGCCTCACCCATTTGTCGTACTCGCCCACCCAATCCAGTATCAGGGCATTGGAGTTCCAAATCAGCGCGGCCCTTGTGAGGAACGTCTTCACCAGGTAGGACTTGCCGGAACCGGTTATGCCCACCACCGCCATGTGAGGGTTGATGAGCTTGCGGTGGTCCCAGAACACGGGCGCGTGGAGGAACCTGGTCTTGCCCAGGTAGATGCCCTCGCCGGGCATGGAGAGCAGCAGCTCCTTGCGCGGCTCCGGCGGATGGACCAGTATCATCTTGCGCGCCAGGTCCTTGGAAAAAAGGTAGGAAAGCTTCATTCAATCGCTCCGCCCTAAAAAATCTCGTCCTTGATGTCTTCCTGCGTCGTGGGGAAGAACTGCTCCCACTCGAAGCACCTGAGCATGTCCAGGTCCGAAAGCTCGGAGATGTCGCAGCCCAGCGAGCTGGACAGTATGGTTTTCAGCTCCTTAGCCTGCCTGGCCGCCCTGGAAGCCGCCTCGTCCCTTGTGAGCCCGAATGAGGTCGTTGATGCGAACGCGATGAGCTCCACGGGCCTCTCGCCCCTGGTTATCCTGTCCAGCATCCTGTTCCACATGGCGATTTCCCTGTCCAGGCGCACTATCTCGTCCGAGGACGAGCCCGCCTTGGCCTTCTTCGCCTCCGCGGCGGAGCGCCTGGTCTTTATGTCCTCCAGCTCTCTTGAAAGCTCCACTGCGGATACCAGCAGCGATATCTTGACCACGTACTTGAGCGCGGCTATGGCCCTTTCAAAGGATTCGAACATGGTCGTCTTGTCCGCCTCGTTCTTGTCCATGGAACTCTCGTAGAAACGGATTTCCAGGAATTTCGTGGCGTAGTATCCGGAGGCGGTCTTCTTCGTTATGTAATCCCTGGTCGGGGGCACCTCGTATCCGGACCTGACCTCCACCACGTTCGCCGCCCGGGTTATCATGGGTATGAGTATGTAGCCGTATTTCCAGACCGTGAGGCTGGTGCAGAAAAGCAGCGCGGCAGCCAGCGCCACCACCGAATTGCCATAAACCAGCGATGCGGCAAGCGCCAGCAGGCCGCCGGCGAGGGCTGTGACTGTGATTGCTCGGTTGACAAACATGGTTCTCCCATGGTGCTTTTGACCTGAATGTATTTAAAATACCACTGGCGAAGTGAAACAATGACAAGAACCATCAGAGAAGCCTATCAGAAGATAATGGACAAGGAGCCCCATGGGAAAAACCAGGAAGGCAGCCTCCTGCGGCAGGTGATTCTCGGCGGCCAGGACGGGCTTGTCAACGTGCTGGGCATAGTGCTGGGCCTTGCCGGCGCGGTGGCCGTGAATCCGAACATAAGCTCCAGCGCCCTTCTCGTGGGCGGCCTGGCCGCAACGTTCGCGGAATCCGTAAGCATGGCAGCGGTCGCCTATACCTCGGGAAAGGCGCAGCGCGATTTCTATTACAAGGAGCTGGAAACCGAGAAAAGAGAGATGAGGGAGATACCCGAAGTGGAGCGCCAGGAGATAAGGCTAATCTACATGAAAAAGGGCTTCCGCGGCAGGCAGCTGGAAGGCATAGTGGAAAAAATCTGCAGCGACGACGAGCTGTGGCTGGAGACCATGATGACCGAGGAACTGGGGCTCGCCGAAAGCAGGAGCATCAACCCTTTGCGCGAGGGCGCGGTGGTCGGGTTCGCGTCTTTCATAGGTTCGCTCGTGCCTTTGGCCCCGTTCTTTTTCATGAACGCGTCCGCGGCAATAGTCCCGTCGCTTGCAGTCACGGCGGCCGTGCTTTTCGGAGCCGGTGCGTACAAGGGAAGGACCACGGCCGGCGAGTGGTGGAAAGCCGGGCTGGAGATGGCGCTAATCGGCATGGGCGCCGCCGTCATCGGGTACATCGTCGGCAGCCTGGCAGGAAAAGTGTTCTAGCCCGCGTGTCCGGGCTGTTTCTGTTATCAGATATTTATTACCGAAGACAGCCCGATTTCCGAGCCCAGCAGCTTTCCGGCCTCATTCACGAATACGATAGTGACCGCAAGCGAAAGCAGCGGTGCGAGGACGGAATAAAGCAGCACCTTTGCCAGGGAATCGGAGTTGGATTGCGCAATCAGCGTGAGGTCACCGGTGAAATCCGCCCTGCCGCCGGGGACCGCCATGCCCCCAGTGAAATTGGAGCAGGACGAGTTGGCGGATGAGACGTTGGTAGAATTGCCGGTCATGTTGCCGGGCAATCCAGCGGTTGAATTGCCGGGCGAACTGCCGGCCGCGCACCTGCCTGACATCAGGTCCAGTTTGCCTGCGATGGCATAGTTGCTGTTCAGGTCAATCACAGGCACCGTGGCATAAAGGCTGTTGGACGTGAAATTCGCCATCACTTCCGTGGCATTTGCCAGCGACGGCCCGGGGTCCGGGAAAACCAGCACGAACGCAGGGTAGAATATGTAGAGCCCTATGGCGAGCGCGATGAGGAAGCCGCCTGCCTTCCTGGTTGCGAAAAGCGTCCTGAGCACCAGGCCGACGGGCAGCAAAAGCAGGAGCGAGTTCTGGGCCACGAAATTCAGCAGCTGTATGTTTAGCTCCAGCAGCATGAGCAGCAGCTGCATGGAGAAGAGCTGTCCTGCCAGGATGTTGGCCACTCCGGAAAGGTTCATGAAAGGCTGTATGGAGAACGCGACGAAATCCAGCTTGAGCGACTGGTAATAGCCCACCAGCTCCGCGGCCCTGGATGTCTCCTGGAGCAGGGAAAAGAGCGCGGCCTTCACGCCTCCGAGCGTGCAGGCGAGCTGTGCAGGGGCGTCCCCGGTGCCGCACTGGGTGGTGACCAGGGACGAGCTTATTCCCGACATGAGGGCTATGACGGACGCGAGGCCGCCTATTATGGCGGCGTTTATCACGGACTGGGCGAGCTCATCCACGCCGAAGTTTTCCACCCGCTTGTATCCGAAGGCCCTTCCCACCCCTATTAGTATGCCTGCGAGCGCTATGGATGCGGCCACTATTACGACCGCTATGGACATCCCAACGTATTGCTCCGCCATCCAGGTGATAGTGTGGGGATAGTTAATTAAATGTTATTCACTGTGGCTGGCTGCTGTTGCCGCCTCCGAAAAGGCTTCCGAGGAATTTGGATATTGCGTCAAATATGCTCGGCTGGAACCCCCCTGCGCCGGTCCCTCCGTTCGTTGGGGAAGGCGGAGGCGCGCCCGCATTGGGGCATGAGCGCGTTTCAGTGCCGTCGGTGCAAACCTTGTATTCGCATCCGTTGGCATCGGTCACGCTCTTGCATTCCACGGTTTCTTTTCCCGGGCAGCTCGTCCCCACGTACTGGCTGCCGCAGGTTTTCACCGAGCATCCGTTCGCGTCGCTAGCCACGGTGCAGTTCTGCTCGTTGCAGTATCTTTCCGTGAAGCCGTTGGTGCAGGTTTTCACGCTGCAGCCGTTCTCATCATAGACCTTGCACTCCACGTTGTCCTGCGGCGCCGCAGGGCAGTCCTTGGCCTTGTAGCCGTCGCTGCATTCCTTTATCCGGCATCCGCTCGCCGGGTCCGTGGTCACGTTGCACTGCTGGGTGGCGTTCTGGCAGTAAATGCCGCTTGTGCCATCGCTGCACTTCTTGACGTCGCAGCCTTTGTTGTCCTTCTCCACGGAGCAGGCCACGGTCGTTGGATTTGCCGTTGGCGTGGCCGCGCACTGCTTCTCCTCATACCCGTCCTCGCAAACCTTGTGGTAGCACCCGTTCTGGTCCGTGTACTCCTTGCACACCACCCTGCATTGCAGGAGAAGCTTGCAGGAGTTGTAGTAATAGCCGTCGCTGCACTGGATTTCCACGCAATTGTTCTGGTCCACTGACTTATTGCAGCCCGTGGTCTGGCCCGTGCCGGAGCAACGGACCTGCCTGCACCCGAAGTTGTCCTGGTAGGTGTCGTAGGTTCCGCCTTTGAGCTTGCATCCGCTCATTTGTGCCTGGAGCGCCGTATCGTCAGGGCAGGTAGCCTTGCTGCACGTGACCACCGCGCAGCCATTGCTGTCTTTTGTCAATTCATAGTCATAATCCGATTCCTTGCAGGCTTCCGCCTTCCTTTTCATGTCCTCGTCAGACGGGCAAACCGTTGGCTGTTTGCAGTTTACTACCATGCACTGGTTGCTGTCATAGGAATATGAGACGTCGAAGCCCGCACCAATGCACTTCCTCTCTTCGGCCGCGAGCTGCTCCTTGTCCGGGCACGGATTCGTGGCCGCGCACTGCCCCGTAGCGCAGTTGCCGGTTGGCGTTGCGTTGCCGGTGGCAGTCTGGTTCACGCATTTGACCTGTTCGCACTTGTATTGGTCGTAGTAATATTCATACCCCTGCCCGTATCTCTTGCATTCCGTCACCGAAGCGTCGAGCTTGTCGCTTGTAGGGCACGGATTCGTGGCCGCGCACTGCCCCGTAGCGCAGTTGCCGCCCGGCGTCGCATTCGTGCCTGTGGAGGT
This sequence comes from uncultured Microcaldota archaeon, assembly GCA_903835385.1. Lineage (GTDB taxonomy): Archaea > Micrarchaeota > Micrarchaeia > Anstonellales > Bilamarchaeaceae > CAILMQ01. The sequence goes on from CAILMQ010000063.1 coordinate 52,987, forward strand.
CTGGTTCACGCATTTGACCTGCTGGCACTGGTATTGGTCATAGTAATATTCGTATCCGTATCCGCTTGCCTTGCATTCTGACACCGAAGCGCCCAAATCGTCGCTTGTCGGGCATGGATTCGTGGCCGCGCACTGCCCCGTAGCGCAGTTGCCGGTTGGCGTTGCGTTGCCGGTGGCAGTCTGGTTCACGCATTTGACCTGCTGGCACTGGTATTGGTCATAGTAATATTCGTATCCGTACCCGGTTCTCTTGCATTCCGTCACCGAAGCGTCGAGCTTGTCGCTTGTCGGGCATACATACCCTGCGACCGCGGTGTTCTGGGTAACGGAGAGCGCCGCGCTGAGAGAAACCCCAACCAACATCAGAATGAGAAATACGTGCGTCTTCATGAGGCGGCTATTCCAGCCAAGATTTAAAAATCTGGACTGTTTCTTCCTGTCATGGAGCCGTTCCTGAAAAAACTGTATTCCCCGCCGAAGCTTTCGCACAAGGGGCAGAACGGCAAGCTGCTAATCATCGGAGGGAGCAGGCGCTACCACGGCGCGCCGGTGTTCTCGCTCCTTGCAGCCAGGAGGTTCGTGGACCTGCTTTATTTCTATCCAGGGGAGAACGACCCTCAGCTCATACACGCGGTCAAGCGCATACCCGAGGCCATGGTGGTCTGGGACCTGAAGCACACCGCCGAGATGGACTGCGTGCTCTTCGGCATAGGCCTCTCGGATGCGAGGTTCGACGTGAATTTCGTGCTGGAATACGCGCGTTCCGTTGTCGTGGACGGCGACGGGCTGAAGCTGGTGAAAGGGCGCGTGCCGGCCGGCTCCATAATCACGCCGCATGAGGGCGAGTTCAGGATGCTCTTCGGCATGGAAGGCACGAGGAAGAACGTGCAATCAATGGCAAAGGAGCACAGCTGCGTGATAATCAAGAAGGACCCTGCCGCGGACATCATAAGCGACGGGAAGCGGACCGTGCTGAACACGGTCCACAACCAGGGCATGACCAAGGGCGGCACCGGCGACGTGCTCGCAGGCCTCATAGCAGCGTTCGCGTGCAAGAACGACCCGTTCACAGCTGCGGTCGCAGGCACATATCTCAACGGATATGCAGGAAACCGGCTCGTGAAGCGGTTCGGATACAACTTCTGCGCATCGGATTTGGCCGAGGAACTCGCCCTATCACTTAAAACACTTTCTAGGAAATAACCCCTCATGGCAGGAAAGAAACCGTCAGACGAGATTAGCCACGAGCAGAGGAAAAAAAACAAGGAATGGCGCCAGCCTGAGGAATACGGGGACGGATATTCAGACGGGCTCCAGGCGCTCACCGCGCTCGATTTGTCCAAATGCAAGACGGTTAACGATCTCGTGCGCGGCATGGGCACGTGCTCGTTCGGAGCCCGCGAAGTTGGCGAGGCAGCAGACGTGCTCGAGCTAATGGTGCGCGATCGGAAATGCTTCAAGGTGCTCACGCTCTCGGGTGCAATGACAATCGCGAAAATGGGCCTTGTTGTCTGCGACATGATAGACCTGGGCATGGTGGACGCAATAGTGAGCACCGGAGCCCTTATCACGCACGGCTTCGTTGAAACCGTGGGCGGCAGGCATTTCAAATACAAGTTCGGCACAATGGACGACAAGCAGCTATACCGCAAAGGGTACAACCGCGTGTACGACACGCTTGAGCTGGAGAAAAATCTCGACGACACGGAAAAGATAATAGAAGCCGTGTTGGACGGCTGGCCAAAGGAGAAAGAGCTTTATTCAAGCGAGCTCAACCGGAGGCTCGGCGAATATCTCGCTAAGAATGCATCAGGCAGGGGCATACTCAAGTCCGCTTACCAAAAGGGAGTGCCGGTTTACATTCCGGCATTCACTGACAGCGAGATGGCGCTGGACGTGGGAACGTACAGGAGGAGGCAGATTCTCCGTGGAGAGGCGCCCCTCAAATACAACCCCTACTACGACCTTGAGGATTACACCGAGCGCGTGCTCAAGTCCGAGCGCATGGGCATATTCACGATTGGAGGCGGCGTTCCCCGCAACTGGGCGCAGCAGGTGGGCCCGTATCTTGACATAATAGAGAGCCGCATAGGCCAGGGAGGCGGGTTCAGAAGATTCCATTACGCGGTCAGGATTTGCCCTGAGCCTGCGCACTGGGGCGGGCTCAGCGGCTGCACCTATTCCGAGGGAGTGAGCTGGGGCAAGTTCGTTCCTGAATCAGAGGGCGGCAGGCAGGTGGAGGTTTTGGAGGACGCGACGGTTGCCTGGCCCTTGGTCATGAAGGCGGTAATGGAGCGGCTGGAAAAGAATCCGGTGAAGTAGCTTTATCTCCGGTACACCCTGTCATGATGGTCGAACTGCACAAAAAGAACGTGCCTCTCCTTTTTGAAAACCCTGAAAATCAGCACGAAACTTCGGTCTATGTGCACTCGCTTGTAGTCTGACAAATCATGCCTTAAATTCTTATAATGCTCTATCGCGTCTCCGTCGCTTTCGATTATTTCCTGAATCTTCTTGCGGATTATCTCCGAGCGCCGCGAGTCCTTTTTCGCGAGTTTCTCCAGCGTTTCGCGCAGTTGGTCTGTCAGATCGAAAGTAAAAGGCATCATTCCGCCCCGGTTACTTTCTTTAGTTCAGCCATGGACATCCGGCGCATCCCGTGCTTCTTTATATGGGCATTGCAGGACGCGATTATTTCCTCTACGACATCCTCCCGTACTTCCTTGTTTATGAACTGTTCCCCGAACATTTCCACGAATTTGTTGAGTGCCTCGGACTTGTTCCTGAGGCCGAACATCTCCTTTATAACTCCAAGCACCCGGTTCGTATAATCGTTCACATGCACGTTCAACGTAGCTTCGGTCATATAACCACCAATAACTTCTTATAACTTCTTATAACTAAACGTTATTAAACCTAACTATCGGAGCCGATTATAAACTCCGGTCAGCATTATTCTTATTGGCGCGTGCCTAATGGCTCTCCGAGCTTTTAGCGATGAAGGATGAGTTGAACAGCACGCGCTACTATTTTACTTCTGGATACTCATCAGTGCGGTTTTACGTCGCCTCTTTTCTGCCCATCCCCAAATGATTATAAACTTCCCTCTCCAATATAATATTCTAGTTCTATATGGCACGAGGCGGAACACGGGCAGTTTTGCTGCTTCAGGATGGCACTGCGCTTCAGGGCGAAGGGTTCGGAGCGCGAGCGATTTCTCAGGGCGAGCTTGTTTTCAACACCTCCATGACCGGCTACCAGGAGGCGCTCACGGACCCGAGCTATGCCGGCCAGATACTTCTCATGACAAACCCGCTCATCGGGAACTACGGAATCAACGCCAAGGATTTCGAGAGCGACAAGGTCCAGCCGCGCGGCTTCGTTGTCAGGAACCTGAGCCCGGACTTCTCCCACATGGAGGCGATTGAAGGCGTGGACGCGTTCCTGGAAAGATACGGGGTTCCGGGCATAACCGGAATAGATACGCGTTTCCTCGTCAGGAAAATAAGGACAAAGGGCGTGATGCCAGCGCTTCTCGCAACATATGAGGGCGATTTCGACTTCAAGAAACTGAAAGTGGATTTCGATTATTCGGGCAAGGATTTCGTGCGCGAGGTCACCACGCAAAAACCAAAAACATTCGGCACCAGCGGCCCGAGCGGCAAGCGTGTCGTCCTGATTGACTACGGAGTGAAGATGGGAATCGTCCGTGAGCTTGTCGCAAGGGGGTGCGAGGTGATCGTTGTTCCCAGTTTCTCGACCGTGGAACAGATAAAATCGCACAAGCCTGACGGCATCCTGCTTTCCAACGGGCCAGGAGACCCGGCAATACTCACGGAAACGCACAAAACAATACGCGAACTCGCCAAAAGCCACCCGGTTTTCGGAATCTGCCTCGGCCACCAGCTACTCGCCCATGCGTTCAAGGGCTCCACCTACAAGCAGAAATTCGGGCACAGGGGCGCGAACCACCCTGTGCTGGAGCGGAAGACCGGGCGTGTTTCCATAACCACGCAAAACCACGGGTACGCTGTGGACCCGGAGCGCGTGCCGGACGGGTTCGAGATAACGCACGTGAATCTGAATGACAATACGGTGGAGGGCATGGAGCACAAAGAGTTGCCGGTGTTCAGTGTCCAGTATCATCCTGAGGCGAGCCCGGGGCCGCACGACTCAAAGCAGCTGTTCGACAGGTTCGTGAAAATGATGGAGGCGAGATGAGGATGGCAGGCACGAAAAAAGTCCTCGTCATAGGAAGCGGCCCCATAGTCATAGGCCAGTCCGCAGAGTTCGACTACTCCGGCACCCAGGCATGCCGTGCCTTGCGCGAGGAGGGAGTGGAGGTCGTTCTGGTGAACTCCAACCCCGCCACGATCCAGACCGACAAAGAGACCGCGGACCGCGTATACATAGAGCCGCTCACCGCGGAAATCCTGGAGCGCATAATAGAGCGCGAGAAGCCCAGCGGCATACTCGCAACAGTGGGCGGCCAGACCGGGCTCAACCTGGCAATGGAGCTCCACCGCAAGGGAATCCTCCAAAAGCACGGCGTGGAATTCATGGGCACGGACGCCGAGGCCATAGAGAAGGCGGAGTCGAGGGAAAAATTCAACGTGACCATGCGCTCCATCGGAATCCCGCTGCTGCCAGGGCAGATAGTCCATGATTTCGAAAGCGCGAAAAAATTCGCGGAGAAAATCGGGTATCCCGTTATTGCCCGCCCCTCATTCACGCTCGGCGGCACGGGCGGCGGAACCGCTTATGACGAGTCACAGCTAAAAGACATACTGGACCTGGGCTTCCGCCTGAGCGCGACCGGCGAGGTGCTGGTGGAAAAATCCGGAATCGGCTGGGGCGAGTTCGAGTACGAGGTAATCCGTGACGCGGACGGGAATTCCGTCATCATCTGCACCATGGAGAATTTCGACCCCCTGGGAATCCACACCGGCGAGTCCATAGTCGCGGCTCCGGTCCAGACCCTTTCGGACAGGGACAACCAGATGCTCCGTGACGCGTCCATCCGCATAGTGGGCGCAATAGGGGTGAAGGGCAGCTGCAACGTGCAGTTCGCGCTCAACCAGCAGACCGGCCAGTACGTCGTCATAGAGGTGAACCCGAGGCTGTCACGCTCCTCAGCGCTCGCTTCAAAGGCAACAGGATACCCGATTGCGCGCGTAGCCACCAAAATCGCGCTCGGAAAAAAACTTCATGAGGTGAAGAACGCGATAACAGGCACGAGCGCGGCGTTCGAGCCCGCCCTTGATTACGTTGTTTTGAAAATCCCCCGCTGGCCCTTTGACAAGTTCTCCAAGAGCAACCGGACGCTGGGCACCATGATGAAGAGCACGGGCGAGGCAATGGCCATAGGCCGCACATTCGAGGAGGCGCTCATGAAGGCCATGCGCAGCCTGGACGTGAAGCCTCCGAAGGCGATAAGGCCCCAGTGGCATCTCAACCCCGCGACAGACCAGCGGCTCTATGCGATTTTCGAGGCCTTGCGCAAGGGGATGACGGTTGACGAGCTGAACAAAGAAACGAAAATCCACAAATGGTTCCTGGAAAGGGTGAAAGGGCTGGTGGCGCTCGAAACTGAAATCGCAAATACAAACCAGCCACTCACGCCCGAACTCCTTCTTCGCGCGAAACGGAACGGATTTCCCGATTCGCTGATTGCTAATTTGAAAAGCATGAACGAGCTCGAAGTCCGCTCGCTCAGGAAGAAACACGGTATCCTTCCGACGTACAAAATCGTGGACTCCTGCGCAGGCGAGTTCGAGGCAGTCACCCCGTATTATTATTCCACTTACGAAAAGGAAAACGAGGCAATTCCTGAGGCAGCGAGGAAAATCCTGGTAATCGGCTCGGGCCCGATACGAATCGGGCAGGGAATCGAATTCGATTATTGCTGCTCCCATGCAGCATTCGCACTCAGGGAACTGGGCATAAAGAGCATAATGGTGAACAACAACCCCGAGACCGTGAGCACGGACTTCGATTCCAGCGACAGGCTCTATTTCGAGCCCCTTGTTTTCGAGGATGTCATGAACATAGTGGAGAACGAGAATCCCGAAGGCGTGATTGTCCAGCTGGGCGGCCAGACCAGCCTGAATTTGGCGCACAGGCTCGCGGACGCGGGCGTGCGCATACTGGGAACGCAGCTGGAAGGCATAGACGTGGCCGAGAACCGCGAGCGCTTCAGGGAGCTATCCGAAAAGCTCGCGATTCCCCAGCCGCCCAACGGCACGGCGACCGGGGACGGCGAGGCGCACAGAATCGCGAACCGCATCGGCTATCCAGTGGTCGTGCGCCCGAGCTACGTGATTTCAGGGAGGGGAATGGCCATAGTTAATGACGACAACGAGCTCACCGCGTTCATGGCCGGTGCCGCCGAGATAAGCAACGGCTCGCCGGTGCTCATAGACAAGTACCTGGACAACGCCATAGAGGCGGAAGTGGATGCCATAGGCGACGGGAAGGACCTGTTCATCGGCGCAATCATGGAGCACATCGAGCCGGCAGGAGTGCATTCCGGCGACGCGAACATAGTGCTGCCTCCGCTTCGCATGAGCAAAGAGGCGAGGAAAACCATAGTGGAATACAGCGAAAAAATCGCCAGCTCCCTTGCGACAGTCGGCCTCATCAACATCCAGTACGCAGTGAAGGACAACAAGGTTTACATCTTGGAGGCCAACCCCCGCGCCAGCCGCACCGTCCCCTATGTGAGCAAGGCGATAGGCGTGCCAATGGTGAAGATGGCAGTGCGCGTCATACTGGGCGAGAAGCTGAAGAATCTCAAGCCTTCGCCCCGTGGCAAAATATTCGCGGTCAAGTCCGTGGTGTTCCCGTTCCTGAAGCTCGCGGGCACGGACATCTCGCTCGGGCCGGAGATGAGGAGCACCGGAGAAACCATGGGGCTCGGGAAAACCTTCGAGCTCGCCTATTACAAGGCGCTGATGGCAGCCGGAGTTTCCATGAAGCAGGCTGGCAACGTACCGGTGGCGTTCCTCAGCCTTCGGGACGAGGATAAGAAAATGGTGCCTGAACTGGCGAAAGTGCTCGCTTCGCTCGGGTTCGAGGTGTGTGGCACCAAAGGCACGGTGGAGGGCATCCCGGGCGCGTGCCCGATTCCGAAAATAGGCCAGGGCTCGCCGGACGTGCTGGACACCATACGCTCGAGAAAGGTCGGCATAATCATCAACACGCCTAGAAAGGGCGGAAGCTCCAGCACGGACGGCTTCAAGATACGGCGCGCGGCGATAGAGCAGGGAATCCCCTGCCTGACCAACATAAACACGGCATTCGAGTTTTTGAAAGCGCTGAAAGAACTGAAGGACAAGCCGCTGGAAGTGCGCACTGTGGAAGAATGGATTCAATAAATTACCGAAAGGTATATTAAATTATCTTTCGGTAAATAATTATGTCATTCCGGTCGTTTGCAGGCCTGCGCCTGCTCGAGTGGTTTCTCGCAAACCCCACCCAAAGAATCCATTTCAAGGAATTGTGCCGCAGGCTCGGGCTCGCGCCGCTGTCCGTGAAAACTTATTGCGAGGAATTCCTTGCGCAGGGGTGGATACTTGAAGACCGGACCGCAAACCTCAGGATATTCCATCTGAACGACGCGGACTGCCGCATCAGGGCCATGAAAAAGGCATGGTTCCTGCAAATCCTGAGCGAATTAAAGATAGAAACCGTTGTTGATGACAGGGCCATATCCTTCGCTCTGTTCGGAAGCCATGCGTCGGGCGGTTTTGACGAAAAAAGCGACATAGACCTTATCGTTATAGGCAGGAAAGAGAACGTTGATTACAGCCGCGCGGAAAAGCTCGGGGATATCATAAAAAAGCAGGTCCAGCTCACCGTGATACCATTGGCCAGGTGGGAGAAGAACAAAGCCACCGACCCGTTCATCATGTCCGTTGCCAGGAACCACGTTCTGCTCAGGGGGCTGACGCTATGACGTTCGAGGATTGCATCAGGAAAGGTTTGATCAGGAAATCCGAAAGCACGAAAGAAAAGATCGAACAGTCTCTCGCCCTTGGCGACAAGTTCCTCAAAGCCGCCGGGAAAAACCTCAAAATGGAAGAATACGAGGTTTCCGAAATCATATCCTACAATGCACTGTTTCATTATGCCCGGGCATTGCTTTTCCAAAAAGGGTATAACGAAAGAAGCCACGCCTGCCTTTTCCTGGCATTGAAGGAACTTTATCCGGACAACAAAGAGCTTTTCGACAAGGCTGATAAAATCAGGGCCGAGCGGCATAACCTTCAATATTCCGGACTGGCCACGGACCTGGAATCGGTTGAGTACGTGCTCGGATTCGTAAAGGAATTCAGGGTCAAGGCGGAAAAACTGCTGAAACGCTGAGGCTGGCCAGCCTAACCGACCGAACAGGCAGGCGTTATCGCCTTCAATCGGTCTCTATTCTCGGTGCAAGGTAGTACGTTACCTGGGCTCCCTCTATTTCATACTGGAGCTTCATGGGCCTGTCGGTTTCCAGGTTCACGGTGACAATCGAGCTCCCGCTCGTCGCCTTTATCATGTCCTCCAGGTACTGGAGCGGGAAGGTCGCCCTCGCGCCCTTTTCTGTCACTATTTCAGAGACCTCGCCGCCGCCAGCCTCGAACTCCTCCTTCACGTCGCCGTTCTCGCCCCTCACTTCTATGAGGAACGTGTTCTTGTCCAGGAGCAGCTTGACATGGGAGCTGACGAGCTTCGCATCCTTGAGCGTCTCCTTGAGCGCTTCAGCGGTGACTTTCGCGTGGCTCGTGTACTCCATCTTGGGCTCGCGCGAGAGCCCCTCCCCTATTTCTATGAGCGGTATCTTGAATGTCCTCTTGCGCTTGTCCGCGAAGAACTTCACCACCAGCCTGCCGTCCTCCAGGCTGAGCTCGGCCTTCTCCCCCTTCTTGCCGCGTGCGAGCACGTTGCTGAGCTGGCCGATATCCAGGCCGATTTTCCTCTCCTCCGGCACGTTATACTCCACAAAGGCGCTTTTGGGCATGTGGAAGGACACCATGGAAATCTGCGACGGGTCCATTGCCCGCAGGTGCAGGCCATCCGCCTTAACCTCGAACTGGCCTTCTTCCACAAGGCTGACAATTGAATCAATGGCTGACTTTAGCGCAGGTGCCTCCTGTACAACGAGTTTCATAAAAAGACCTCCCGCTCATTTGGATGTTCGGTAGATAATAAAAAAGAATCGGGTGGCATGTGAAATCCAACCCATCACCCATCATTTTAAATCCCAGTCTGCGATTTCCCCCTTATGGAAGGAAGAGAGGGCAAAAGGGTCGTGCGCTACACCCACCCGGTGCTCTTTGAAGTGGACATAAACCACCTCTGCTGGTTCGTTGACCTCACCGAGAGGAACCCGGATGCCAGGCTGGTTTCCACGCTGTCCACGGTCCATGGGAACACAATCATCAACATCGTCCAGCTTTCCTCCCCAACGCCGAAAAAGGACATAGACTTCATCAAAAGGCATCCGCTTGTCAAGGCCGTGGAAATAGTGATGCTCAACCCCTCGTCCGCGATGCTCAAAGTCACGTCCAGCTACCAGGCTATGACGTATCACATCCTTCACCGGACGAACGTCACGCTCCTAGAATCCCCGGTCACCAGCAACGGCCTTGACACGGAACTCCTGCTCGCCAAGTCGCACAAGGACATGGACGAACTACTCAGCATGTGGAAGGAGCAGAAGGATTACTACGACGTGAAGCTGAAAAAGAAGCGCTACCTGGAGCCCGGGGAGTCGGCCACGTTCAACGTTTTCAGGACAAGCGGCTTCTTTGACCTCAAAAGCGCGAAGGGCATGCTCACCCCCAAGCAGTTGGAGGTGTTCCGGCTCGCCTGCGACTACGGCTATTACGACATGCCCAAGAGGATCACAATAGAGGAGCTCGCGGAGCGGACCGGCCTCTCCCCATCCACGCTCGCCGAGCACCTCCGCAAGGCAGAGACCAGGCTGCTGCCCGTGCTCTGGAAAGTGCTGAACAAGATGTAGCAAACCCGCTGCAGAGCGGCATCAGGGATATATCCGAGTTATCAGCAGTATAATTATATGCAACCAGAGTTACAGGAAGCGCTGAGCAAGGGGTGGAAAAGCACCTGCAAATCAATCTTCGGCGAAGAAATCGGCGAGCTGGAGGAATACGCGGATTACCTGGGGGAGGCGGTGGTCGGGAGGACGGCGAAATCCTCCTTTTCGGGAAAAAGCCTCTGGGTGGCCTCCAGGAACCATTGCGAAGGCGCGAGGTTCTTCGACTTTACGGAGGAAAGCGCCCAGCTGGCGAAATTGAAGGGCTCGCTGGACATCAACCGCATAAAGGACATTGATTCGCTGCTTGAAGGGCTCAGGGAAACCCTGGTATACAGCGGCAACAAGGTGACCGGGAACTCGAAATTCGTGGAGCATTCCGACTCCGTGATAGACAGCATGCTCATATTCAACTCCTCCATGGTCATCGGCGGCAAATGCCAGGCATATACCTACGTGCAGCAGTACGCCGAATACGCGTTCGGCTCAACCTCAAGCGGCCAGTCCGCGAACATCATAAGGTGCTTCTACAACAACAGCCTCAACCGGTGCTTCGAGGTGTGCGCCACGGTGAAGGCCTCGGACTCCCATTTTTCCTACAACATCTGGAGCTGCAGCGACTGCATGTTCTCATTCAACCTCAGGAACAAGACGCACAACATAGCCAATGTCCAGCTGGGCAAGGAGCAGTACCACGGCCTCAAATGCAAGCTGCTGGCTGAGATTTCCCAGGAGCTGAAGAGGAAAAAGCGGCTGGATTACTCCATACTGGACATAGCAAACGGGGCGGTCGCATGAACGAGGAGCTGGAAAAGGAGTTTCAGAACACCACGCGGCTGCTGGTTGGGAAGGAGTTGCACGGCCTGGACGACTATTCCGAATGGCTCGGCCAAAGGGTCCCGCTTCCAAGGGAAACCAAGTCCGCAATCAGCGGCAAGGAGGCCTGGGTCGGCCCGCCGCTAATCTATCTCGGAAAGGAGTTCAACCTCAGGAACGCCATCCTGCTGGAGGAGATGGACCAGGCGAACGAATCGCCTTTCACTGCCGAAGACGTTGCCAAGGCCTCGCTTAGGGGCATAATGGGGAAGCTCCTGAGCCCTGTCAGGTACCATATCGCGAACATGCGCTACCAGGCCCATGAAAACGTCTGGAAATGCAGCGGCGCCGGAGGGGGGAGGAACATCTACCATTGCGACGACGTGTACCTGGACGTGAAGAACGTGGCATATTCCAACTACACCCTGTGGTCGCACAACGCGTTCGGGTGCCACGGGGTGACGAGTTCCGGCTTCGTGATGCACGCCTACAACTGCTCCAGGCTGGCCCGCTGCTTCGAGGTTGACGGCTGCTCGGACTCCAGTGGCCTGCTGTTCTGCCACAACTGCGAGAACGTGCAGGACTCCATGTTCTGCTTCAATGCCAAGAACCTGCGCTACGCCATAGGCAACCTGCAGGTTCCGCCGGACAGATACAAGGAGATAAAATCACGCGTTCTCGCTGAAATCGCCGCAGAGCTGGAGAAAAACAAGTGCCTGAAATGGGACATATTCAACATCGGGTGCAAGAGGGAAGCGCTATGGTATCGCAGGCTTACGACGCCCTGAACCGCTCGTGGAAAAGCACCTGCAGGGTCCTGCTCGGCGATGAAATCGGCGAGCTTGCGAAGTACGAGCCCTGGCTTTCCGAGCACCGCGTGCCTTTGCTTAGGAAAAAATCAGCCCTCTCGCAAAAGGACATCTATTGCGCGACGACCGATTACGCGGACGGCGCGGAGTTCGTTTCCCTCGACGAGGTGGACTACGGCAAAAAGTTCCAGCCCCTGGGCATCAACGAGATAAAGGACATCGACTCCATTGTGGGGGCGGTCGGGGAGCGCTTCCGATACTGCGGGAACGTGGTTCTAGGGAATTCAAGCCACGTGGAAAACAGCTCAGACGTCCAGAACTCGTTCTATGTGCTCGGGTCCAACTTCATCTATGATTCCGAATACGTCGCCTATTCCTCCTATTGCCGCGGAAGCAAGCACCTTTTCGCGGTCATCAGCGACTACAGTTGCGACCACCTCATAAGGGTGTTCGAAACCCACAAGCAATCCCGCTGCCTTGAGGCGTGGAAATGCTACAATTCCAGCGACTGCTACTTCTGCTGCAGCGTGGAAGGCTCCCAGGACGCGATGTTCTCCTTCAACCAGAAGAACAAAAGGAACGTTATCGGGAACATGGAGCTCCCCAGGGAGAGGTATTTGCAACTGAAGGAAAAGCTCGTCTCGGAAATAAGGGAGGAGCTGCTCAGGAACAAAAAACTTTTGTCCCTGATGGAAATCGTCTCCGCCAGCGCCAAACCCATGAAACTTCCGAAGCTGGAATCCAAAGTGCTTGGCGAGGATGGCGACAAGGCGCCCATTGAGGCGGCGTTCGGGAAAACCACGAACGTGGTGCTGGGAAAACCGCTCCATGACTTCGAATCCTACGGCCCATGGCTCAAACAGCACGTCCCCCCCGTGCTTGAGCGGCGCTCGGCCGCGACCGGGAAAAGAATGCACATTCCCGGCGTAACGCCCTGCACCCTTTTTCCGTCCGACCGCCTTGTGGATATGGACGAGTACTGGCAGATAGGCGAGAGCACAAGGCTGGACGAGCCGGACATCAAGTCCCTGGACAGCATAAAGGAATCAGTCGGGAAGATCGCCTTCGCCAATCCGAACGGCACGCTGGGCGAATGCAGGAATATCATGCTCGTGCCCCTTTGCAACACCTCCATAAACTGTTACTGCTGCCCCATAGCCTCGTTCAACGAAGGCGCGGCGTTTTCGTACTGGCCAAGGACCTCCAAGTTCGTGTTCGGCTCGGCCCTGGCGTTCTCGTCCAGTTTCTGCATAAACAGCTATTACTCCGTGAACCTTTCCCGAACGTTCGAGGTGGACGGGTGCAACAACTGCTCGGACGCGTATTTCTGCCACAACTGCGAGAACGTGCAGGACTCCATGTTCTGCTTCAATGCCAAGAACCTCAGGTTCGCAATCGGGAACTCGCAGATGCGGCCCGAGGAATACAAAAAGGCGAAAACCCTCATCTTGGGCCAGATTGCGGACGAGCTGGAGAAAAACAAGAGCCTGAAATGGGATATATTCAACATAGGAGCCAGGACGGTGGGAACATGACGGACACGGCCTCTGGAACGGATGACAGCGTCCTGTACGCGGCGCTGGACAAGGCGTGGAAATCCACGTGCAAGGCGGTCCTGAAAGGCGAAATCGGGGACCTGAAAGACTACAGGGAATACCTGAAAAAATACACCGACCCTGTGGAATACAGGCGCTCCTTCATTTCAGGGAAAGAGGTGTCCATATCCTCCAGCCGCTTCAACAGCAATGCGCGCTTCCTGGACAACAACGAGGCCGCGGAATACAACAGCAGGCTCGCTGCCATGCCCCTGGGCATAAACAGCATAAAGGACATGGACTCCGTTGCGGAGGCGATTTCCGAGAGGGCGTGCTATGCAGGCAACATCGTTCTGGGCAATTCCGCGCACGTCGCACGGTCCCACCGCGTGGTGAACACTAACTACGCGCTGGAATGCCAGGACATCTATGACGGGAAATACGTCGCCTACGCCTCATCCATGCGCTACCCCGAGTATTTCTTCGGAGGCGGGGTGGGGAGCGTGTCCCAGTTCTGCATAAAGACGCAGGAGAACTACAAGATGGCCAGGTGCATGGAGACCATACACATGAATATCACGTCCGACTGCTATTTCTGCGCCAGTCTGGAGAACTGCAGCGACTGCATGTTCTCCTTCAACCAGAAGCACAAGCGTTTCCTGATAGGCAACCTCCAGCTGCAGAAGGACGATTATGCCGCGCTCAAGGACAAGCTTCTCGCCGAGATACGCGAGACGCTGCAACGGGACAAATCCGTCATCTCCATAGCTGAAATCATAGGTGGTCAGCGTGGATGAGTACGAAAAGGCGTTCCAGTCAATCGCCTCGGTCGTGCTGGGAAGGAAGCTCGCAGGATACCGCGATTACGAGGTATGGCTCACCAGGGGCATAAATGGCATGACCGAGGTCCGGTCTGCCATGAGCGGAAAGCGGACGTACCTGCCGCTGTTTTCCTTTTACGATGCAATACGCCATAGGCTGCTGACCGAGGACGAGGCCTATGGGACGGCTGGAAAGAGGCACCTGTCCGAAGAGGAGGTGCGCGGCCTGTCCCTGGCGAACGCAACTCAGGCGCTGAAGGGCATCTCAATCACCACCTCCGAGACGTCCATGGGCACATGCAGCCGCATCAAGGAATGCGGGGTGTATTTCGATTCCTCGGCGTGCTTCAGGAGCAGCCTCGTGGCCATGAGCAAGTATGCGATTTACACCTTCTGGCCCAGGAATTCGGAATACGTCCTGGGGTGCAATTACGTCTTCTCGTGCAGCTTCTGCGCCAGGTGCTTCAATTCCGAGAACCTGGCCCGCTGCTTCGAGGTCAGCGATTCAGCCAACTGCAGCGACTGCTATTTCTGCTACAACTGCGACAGCCTACAGGACTGCATGTTCTGCTTCAATGCCAAGGCCAAGAAATACGCCATAGGCAACGTGCAGCTGCCGCCCGAGCAATACCGGAAGATAAAGGGATTGCTTCTGGCCCAGATGGCGGACGAGCTGGAGAAAAACAAGAGCCTGAAATGGGGCGTATTCAGCATCGGAGCGCCGCAGCCAGGGAAGCGGCCGGAATAAGGGGCAGGACATGACGCCGCAGGCTTATGACGTACTAAACCGCGCATGGAAGAGCACCTGCAGGGTGGTTCTCGGCGCCGAGGTCGGCGAGCTGGAAGAATACAAGGGATGGCTCGGGGAATACCTTCCGCCAGTTGGGAAAAGGAAATCCTATATTTCGGGCAGGGAGGTCACGCTCGCAAACCCGCGCTATCCGGATGACGCAAGGTTCGTCTCCATGGAGGAAATACGCGAGAAGAAAGCCGACCCCTTGGGCATCAACGACATAAAGGACATGGATTCCGTAGTCCGGGCGGTCTCCGAGCAATGGGAATACGCCGGCAACAGGGTGCAGGGCAATTCCGCCATGGTGGAAGCGTCCGATATCGTGGTTGACTCCCAGTCGGTTTCAGGCTCCACGGACATAGCGCAGTCGCAATATGTCTTTTCTTCGTTCATGGTCAGGGGCGGGTCAAAGTACATATTCGGCTCCGGCTGGTTCAGCAAAACCGAATTCGCCATAAGGCACGTGAGCGGGTTCAACAATGCCCGGATTCTTGACAGCTCCCTTGTCACGGATAGCAGCGACATATACTATTGCCATAACATGGCCGGTTGCATGGACGCGATGTTCTCTTTCTCCCAGAGGAATTCCAGGCATTGCATCGGGAACCTCGTGCTTCCCAAGGACAAATACCTGCCTTTGAAGTCCAAGCTCCTCTCGGAGATAAGGGAAGAGCTGAAGGCGAAGAAAAGGTTTCCGTCCCTGATGGACATGGTGGCGGATAAAGGAACGGCCGGCGGAACCCTCGAGCTGCCGGAGAGGAATGAGAAAACCGACATCGTTCCGGTGGAAAAGGCGTTCTCATCGCTTTTCCGGATCTTGTTCGCGAAAGAACCCGCAGGAATGGGCCCGTGCGAGAACTGGCTGCTAAGGAACATCCCGCCCATCCAGGAAGTGGAATCGCCGTTCGGGCGCAGGACATTCGTGCCGGCTGACGAGTCATTCGCCTGTTTCTACAGGTTCCCCAGAAACCGGATTGTCACGCTTTACGAGGCGCTGGAACTTGGGAAATTGAGATTGAACGAGCGCGATATGGCCAGCCTGGGAAAAATACAGGAAAACCTGAAGGAAATAGCATTCTTCACGGCAGAGCTTGTCGGAGGCAATTCCAGCAATGCAATGAAGTCCCCGGTGGTCTATAACTCATCCAACATATACAAGGTATACGACGCCACATATTCCGAATACGCCAGCATGGGCTCGCTCAGCCTGAATTCCAAATACGCGTTCGGCTGCTACCGGATAATAGACTCCGAGTTCTGCCTCAAATGCAACAACTCCCTGCGCCTCAGCCGCTGCTTTGAGATGGACAGCTCCTCTAACTGCCTGGATTCCATGTTCTGCCATAACTCCGAGGCGCTGAGCGACTGCATGTTTTGTTTCAATGCCAAGGCCAAAAGGCATGCCATCGGCAATGCCCAGTTAGCGCCCGAGCAATACCGGAGGATAAAAGGGATTCTCCTTGCCCAGATAGTGGAAGAACTGGAGAAAAACAAGAGCCTGAAATGGGATATATTCAACGTCGGATGCGGAACAAGAAAAAAAGGCTAGAGAAAAAGAGCTAGAGTCCCATCTCCTTTTTCCTAAGGGGCCGCTTCTCCCGCTTCAATGTCCCCTTTTCCACCGACACCGTGGTGGCATAGCAGCCGAATCCAGGGTCGTCCTCGGCCAGTTTCGGGGCGTCCCGTAACGACCTGCCTGAGAACGCCTCCACTCCTGAAAGCGGAGGTTTCGCTGCCTCGCCAGTGCCCTGGGCGCCGTTCCCCTGGAGGCCGCTTTTGCTTATTATGGGCTCCGGCATTCCGGGCTTTCCCAACAGTTCGGCCTTAGGGCCGCCTCCGTTGCCATCCGGCGCTTCGTCCTCACGGGCCTCCGGGAACACGGTCCCCTCCTCGCCAAGCCCCCATTTCTTCGCATCCACGACCTTGAGCTTCATGGGAAGCAGGTATTTCTGCCCGTCGAAGAGCCGGACTATGCACTCCCTCTGGTTGAGCCTGACGAACATCTCCTTTTTGGACTCCTCCAGCTCGATGGGGCCCCTGGACTTCTTGAAATACTCCTCCACCTTTATCTCCATGATGGAGCTGAGCATGGTCGCATCCTGCCGGTTGAGCTTGAACGCCACGATGTTCCTTACGTTGGACACTATCCCGTCCAGCACTTCCTTGCTGAGCTGGCCCAGGTACTGGCAGGAGAGGTAGGCATAGAGGTTGAACTTCCTGGTTTCGGAAAGTATGTCCTTGGTGACCCTTGTTTCCACGCGCGGGAACTCGTCCACCACCAGGATGGTCGGCTTGTCCATGAGCTTGCCCGTGATGGCGAGTATGTACATCTGGTTGATTATCGCCCCTGCGAGGAAGCTTATCATCCTCCTGCCGAAATAATGCGGGTCAAAGGATATCACGCAGATGCGGTTCTGGTTCAGCGCGTCCAGAAGGCCCACCCGCTTCCGCTCCTTGCCCAGATAAAGCTGGTATTCGCCTATGAAATTGAGTATTGGCAGTATGGCATCGTTGAAGTGGTGGATGTAGACGTCGTTGAATTCCTCGTCGAAGAACCGCTTGACCTCCCCGTTGTCGCACTGGCTGACGAACTCCGCCCTTGCCGAGGAATCCGTGAGCAGCGAGCTTATGTTGCCCAGCTCCAGCTTGTCCAGCGAGGTGAGGAGATGGACGGCGTAAAACAGCACCCTTTCAGAGTATTTGTTGTCCTGCCCTATGGTGGACGTGATAAGCTGGGCTATGAGCTGCGTCAGCATGGGCGACTTCTCGCCGCCAACATCCAGCGGCTCGATGTAGTTTTCCCTGAAATCCACTACCTTCGCCCCGGGCATCATCTTTGCGAACTCGCCGTGGGGGTCTATTATGATGGTCCGCGTGTTGCTTTTGAACTTCGCTCCAATCGCCTTGAGGAGCACGTAAAGCGCCTTGCTCTTGCCCGCGCCTGACGTGCCTACTATGAGGCTGTGCTGGAAGGGGTCGAAATTGTCAACCCCGATGCTCATGCCGCCGTCCTCGAACACCGGGAACGCGGAGGTCATGTGCATTTTTTTCGGGAGCGGCTCCAGAAGCTCCATATAGACCGAGGGGTTCTTCTCCAGGTCGAGCCGCAGGAACTTGTGCGGGTTGAACAGGACCAGGAGCCCCTGCCTGCCCTTGGCGTCCACCAACGTTCCCATGGCCACGAATACCCCGAGGATTTTCGTCACCCAAAGGCGCACCTCCTCTATGTTCTCCTTGAGTATGAAATCAAGCACGTCGTGCGTCGCCCCGCTGACGACATAGAGCTTCGGATAGGGAAAAAGCGAGCCCTTGGAAGGCTCCAGGCTGCTGGTCTCGCAGAGCCTGAAAGGGAAGACCAGGGCAGAGAGGTTCCCTATGGACTTCTTGTCCTCCACGTAGAACCGCAGGGTGTTCTCCTTCCTTTTCAGCACCATTGCTATGGAATTGGGCGAGAAAAAGTCCGAAAAGTCCAGGAACCCGAAAAGCGGGAACCTGGATTTCACTGCCAGGTTGAAGAAGTTCCTGACGTCCGCGTCCCCGACCTTGGGGGAGTAAAGGTGAAGTTCCCGCACATCCATCTCAGAGCACCTCTTTTACCACATTAAACACCATTATATAACTCATAAGGGGGATATATCGTTGGTGCCGCTCTGCAGCGGGTGGTTTATAACCACAAACAAACATTTAAAAACATGAAATGCGTTATATAACAGTGAAAAAACCAATCGAAATAGCGGTAAGAAGGGCGCCTCCGCGCAAGACAGTAGGAAACACGCCCTTGAGCAAATACATAGAGCTGTGCAGGGGCGGCGCCACCGTGCGGGTGAAGGACGAAAGCAGGAACATGTTCGGCACTTTCAAGGACAGGCGCTGCGTGGAGCGGCTCAAAACCACGGCAGAACCCCGGGAGCTGGTGTTCGTGCAAATCACGGCCGGAAACTCAGGATACAGCATGGGCATGCTGGCCAATGTTTTCGAGATGGGGGCAGAGAAAAAAAGGACGGTCGTCAACATCGTGCCCAAAGGCCTGCCGGAAGTGATACGGCGCGAGCTTGAGAAATGCTCCATTGTGGTGGAAGAGGACCTTAACGCAGAAATACTCACCCAGGACAGGATACGGGCAATTGCCAGGGCAGTCACGGGCTTTTCCGGTCCGGACGATTGCATCCTCGGCGTGGAGGACTACGGCCTCACGCACGGCTACAGGGACATCGTGGCTGAAATCAGGGAGCAGGGCGTGAAGCCCACGCACATCTTTTGCCCTGCTGGCGAGGGCGAATTGGCAGTGGTGCTTGCCGAAGCATGCAAAATCGCATGGGGCGACGAGGCCCCCAAGGTCGTTGCGGTCACCATAGGGCAGAACACCCTTGCCACGAAAGACGACTTCCTGAAGAAACTGAGGCGCAGCGTCGCGGACAAGCTGATGAACCACTATTCCAAATTCAAATCCAGGCTCCTGGAACTCGTGGGGGAGAACCGGGCAGAGCTGATAACCATAAGGTCGGAGGATGAAATCGCGAGAAAGTACCAATTCCTTAACAAAATCGGCATAGACGCCGAGCCTTCTGCCGCGGTCGCGTTCTGCGGCCTGGATCACTACAAGTTCAAGCCGGGCGACGAGGTCGTGGTGGTGAACACCGGCAAGGGCATATTCGACCCCTCGGCAGTGGAAAAGACCAGGGGGCAGATAATGCGCAAGGTTTTCAGATACGCGGCAGTGCTCGCGCTCGGGGCAGGAATCGCCCTTGGAGGCTATTTCGGCTATCTCGGATACAAGCGCTACGAATTCCGCAGGGACGTGGACAAAACAATGGCGCGCCTAAACCTGGAAGACAAAGCCGCGTTGTGGGCGAAGAGCGCCTACGGTTCCTGGGCGCTCAGTCCAGGCGATGAATTACGAATGTGCTTGACCATTCCGGATCTGAATTGCAAAGATCGCGAACACCTCAGAGTTAGCGACCTCACGGATAGGCAACTGAGGTTCTTCATTGAAGTCCAGCGGATTTCCATGGACAACTGGTCGCGGACTGTAATACCGGGTATGAGGAAAAAGTATCTTTCAGACCCGGAGTCCTATACAAAAGACTAGTCAAACACCAAGGAACCCACGGAGCAGGAGTCAAGCACCGGACGACTCACGGAGCACGAATCAAATTGGCGACGACGTGCCCCTAGAACACAGTAAGAAAACAACGAATTACCACACTAATGAGTGTCCATAAGTCAAACAGGAACCAGGAATGGCAACTCGATAGCTACTCTTGTCTTCATCAGCCAAACCTTTTGGATCGGGCTACAGCCTGGGACGGTAATCTCATTGTTGCCAAGTGAGTTATGGTATCCTGGGCTTTTAATCCTTTATCCGTATTGGCGGCAGGGCGACATTGCCGACAAATCGCCCATTTATGAAACTGGCCACGACAAGGCTGCCATCCGAAGCGATGCCGCGGGGCATACTGACCAAGTCCGGGGCAACCCTCAAGAACTCCCTGCGCCTCGCCCTGGCCTCATCATGCGGGCATGTCTTCCGCGCCGGTACATCCGTTTTAATGCTTCCAACCCTGACTTTCATTCATGTCACCTGTACGTTCCCGATTCCGGCGGCGGAGGGGGCGGCGGCTGCTCCTGCTGCTGGGGCATCTGAGGTTGCATGCCTATCTGTATGCGCGCCTTTGTCCTTGCCAGCACGACCGTGCCCAATATGAGAAGCAGGATGCCAAGCGCCACTTTTCCGGAGCCTGCTATGCCGATGAGCGAACTGAGGAAATCCCCGACTCCGAACAGCGCCAGCACGATGCCCGCTATTATGGCGAAATCCGCGAGCATGTAGAAAAAGAACGAGCGCATGCCCTTCATGGCGTTCTCCGCCATTTTCTTCTCTTCCGCCTTCTTGCTTTCCATTCAATCCACCCGATGCTGCCGCGCCATGACGCCAGCCTCGCGCAGCAGGGAGAGCGGCTTCTCTCCTATGGGATATGCCGCGTTGTAGATGACCTCGCCTATGCCGGCATTGATTATCATCTTGGTGCAGAGCAGGCAGGGCGAGAAGGTGGTATAGACCGTGCCTCCCTTTATGCTTATGCCGTGGTATGCCGCCTGCACTATGGCATTCTCCTCCCCGTGGGAGCAGTAGCAGTCCTCCAGGTTCCTGCCAGCCTCGCTGAAACTGTTGCACCTCGGGCACCCTCCGTCATCGCAGTTCCTGGTGCCCCGCGGGGTTCCGTTGTAGCCCGTGGACACGATTCTCCTGTCCCTGACAATGACGGCAGCCACCTTCCGCTTCACGCAGTTGGAGCGGGACGCGATGACCTTGGCTATGGACATGAAATAGTCGTCCCAGCCCGGCCTGTTCCTCTTGAAATCAGCGGACACCTCTCCGAGCGCAATGTCCACCTTGTCGTAGAGCTCCACCAGGTTCGCATCGTTGCCCACGGCCCTGTCCGCGAGCTTCACGGTCTCATCCAGGTTCTGCTTGGTTTTTTCAGCGTTCCTGGCCTCCATATTCTCTATCCTCATGAACGCCTCGAGCGTCTTCGGGTCCTCTTCGCGGTCCCGCGCCCTCATCCTCGCGAACCGGATTTCCGAAGGCGCGGTGATGTGGAAAAGGAAGAACCCGTGGAGCTTCTTCAGCTCCAGCGCCTCGGCAGGGTTTCGTACGGAGTCTATCACGTAATTCCTGTCCGCCTCCGCCTTTGCCGCGGTCTTTGTGGCGAGGATGCCAGGGCCGTATTCGGAGCGGAGCGCGTTCCCCTTCTCTATGAGGTGCTCCCTGGTTATCTCCTTCCCCTCGGCTTTGAGCTCCTCCCTTATGACGTCAGAAAGCGAGAGGTAGTAGAAGCCCTTTTTCTTCAGGTAATCCGCGACCGTGCCCTTGCCGGCGCAGTTTTCTCCCGTGAGCCCTATGATCATATGTTCACCAGAAACAGTTTGAAGGATTAATTATCCGCAAGCCTTATTACCCTTTCTTCAGGCCGGGCCATGCGATTGCGCAGTGCAGCCCAGCGAGCGCGAGCGGAAGCGCCCATCCGAAAAGCCCGGGCTCGCTGAATTGGCAGAGCGGAAGGAACCAGCTGGAGAATCCGAAGAAATGGCCGGCAGCCAGCGAGTAGAATATGGAAAGCGAGACGAATTCCGAAACGTGCCCGGGTTTTATTTTGTTTATCGCATAAACAATGCCTGCCCACAGGCATACCCAGAGCACGCTCGCGAGCGCGGCGCCCCAGGGCCCGAACTGCACGAGAAGGACGCGCGTGGACGGGTTGGCTTCACGGAGCGGGTCTCCATAGGTTCCCTTCACGGTTATAAGAATATCCAGGGTCCCGAAAACGAGCCATAGGCAGATTGGCAGCAGGAACAGCCTGAGCTGCGGGCCGAGCCTTCCTTTTATGAAAATATAAATCCAGGCGCCCATGGCAACCAGGATTGAGAAGAACGTAATCAGCTGGAACGAGAGGATTTTCCCGCTTCCCAGGATATCGGTGAAGAAGCACATGGCAATCAGAAGAACCTTCTTTGCATCTGCTTCACTTCCTCGAATATCGCCTTCTCGTCACCGCCAAGCATGGCCTTTTTCTCCTCCCACATCTTGATTTCGTCGGAAGTGAGGTACACGTAGAGGATGTCGTTCTCGTTGACGTTCTTGCCGTAGTGTATGCCGTCGCAGGATATCGCCAGCTGCTGGCCCGCAGCCGCCTCGTCCACCTTCTCTTTTTCCTTCTGTATCTCCCTGACCTCGCCCACTATCTCGCCGGCCCTGTTCATGAGGCGGTAGCCGCGCTTTATCCTGCCGCCCAGCACCTGGATGCCGAATATGGCCGGCTTGCTCACCCTGAAGCAGAATCCGGGCAGCGCCTTCATCTTCCCGGGCCAGGTGAAGTGCGCGAGCGCCTCCTTCTTCTCCTTCTCCTTCTCAGCAGCCACCCATTCCCTGTAGCGCTCGAGCAGATGATAGATGATGTCCGACCAGATTACCGGGATTCCGGAATCCGAGGACTCCTGGCTCGCCTCATCCAGAATCTGGACATTGAAGCCCAGCACCACCCCCAGGTACCTATCTTCAGCGGCCACGGTCTTGGCAGACACCACGTCCTTCCTGGTTATCTTGCCCACGCCCGCGTCCTTCACCGGGATGCCCGCGTCGCTGATGAGCTTCACAAGCGCCTCCACGGAGCCGAGCGAGTCCGCGCGCACTATCACTCCCGCCTCGCCGGTCTTCTCGAACACCACGGACTTGAACTTCGCCTCTATCTCCACCCTGTCCCTTTCAAAGTCCTCCACCACGTCAATGGGCGAGCCGGGCAGGGCGTTCTCCAGCCCGGGCGCGAATATCTTCACGCCCGCAGCGGCCACCGCCTCCTCCACATGCGTGAATTTCTCGGTGCCGGACACGTTGGGCACGAGAAGGCCCCTTACCCGCGTCTTTCTCGCGCCCTCGGACGTGAGGAAAAGCACCTCGTCGTTCTTGCGCAATATGCCGTCGAACAGGATGACGTCCAGGGTGGTGCCCATGCCCTTCTCTTCCTTCACCTCGATTATGCTGCCCCTTCCCCGCCCGGCCTCCTCTATCTCCAGCTTGCCTTCCAGGAACCTCTGGGACAGGCCCGCAATCAGCATGAGCAGTTCGCTGAGCCCCTCCCTGCTCCGCGCGCTGACAGGCACAATCGCAATCTGCTTGCTGAAATCCGTGATGCGGTCGAAACGCTCGGACTCGAAGCCGTTTTCCGAGAGCTTCCCCACGAGCTCGTAGAGCTTCTCGTCCAGCCTCTGCTGCACGTGCTCCGGCTGCTTCGCGAGCGAGGAGAGGAACGGCTCGTCCTTGTAGGATTTCCATCCCTGCACCATGTCAATCTTGTTGGCCACCAGGATGAAGGGCGTCTTGTACTGCCGCAGTATTCCCATGCTTTCAACGGTCTGTGGCTGGAATCCCTGCATGACGTCCACGACGAGCATGGCGATGTCCGCTATGGAGCCGCCCCGGTCGCGCAGGTTCGTGAACGCCTCGTGGCCGGGCGTGTCTATGAAAAGCAGCCCGGGTATCCTGAGCGTGACGCGCATCTTTCCGGGAAGTGATTCCGCCATCCTGTCAATGGTCTCCCTGGCGATGTAGCTCGCGCCTATCATCTGGGTTATCCTGCCCGCCTCCTTGGCTGCGACGTTGGAGCCGCGGATGGAGTCGAGAATCGTGGTCTTTCCGTGGTCCACGTGCCCCAACGTGGCGACTATCGGTGAGCGTATGCGCATCTCAATCCCTTCACGTTACTATCAGCGCCGCCAATTTTAAATGATATTGCACATGCATTTATAAACACTTCCATACACAAATAGCATATACAAGAAATGCGGCAGCGTGCAAGGAAGTGACCAGAATGGACAGTGAATTCAGCCAGGCAATGCATTTGTTATCCGTGAAAGCGGTGCTCAAGAGGATGGAGGGGCTCAGGATGCTCCATAGGCGCGTCCTGGCAGGCGACCTGCTTTCCATTCTGGCTTTGGAATACGTTCTGGAGCACGACCCGAATTCCGCGGTGAAGAACCGCGCCTCCCTTGTCTTGAAGCGTTCGGCGCTCAAGCCCCGCGAGGGGCACTGGGAAAGGCATGCGGCGTTTTGAAGCTGCCGGCGATAGATTTATAATTTAGTTGCAATCATTATACTTATATGAAACATTACTCCAAGCCAGGGGAACGGTTGGCACAGCCCCTGCGCCTGGCTTTTGCCATGAGGCACCAAATCCATCCCGAGCCGCGGCCATCCCACTCTCCGCATCTTGTTAGCATAGAAAAGGCATTCCAGGTCAAGGCACGCACGCACAGGCGCAGGTTTGAGCCGGAAGACATCATATGCTCCAGGGCCCTTGATGCCCGGGAAAGGAAGAAAGTCCTGGCGCTCCTGAAGCCGGGCCGCCCCAGCCTGTCAAGGTGCGCTGCAGCCCACGTAATCGCGGAGCTTGGAATGGTCAAGGCGCTTCCACTGTTCAAAAAGATGCTCAACCAGGGCATCAGCTCACCATCCGTCAGGGGCGCGTTTGAATTCGCAGTGATGCGCATAGAAGGCATGAAGCGGCACAGGGAAACCCCCCATGCGCACGAGCACATCGCCATTCTGCGCGGCATGATGTGTTCGCATCAGGACATAGTGAGGTTTCTGGCACAAAAGGTGCTCGCCGAGGCGGATATCAAGCACGGGACAGTGCCCGGCTGGACCCTGCCATCCTGGGAGTCGGAGAAGGATTTCAGGGACGACACCGGTGAAACCCCGGCCCGAACCCGGAAAGGCAGGCTGGCTCCGTGTTCGGAAAGGGATTTCAGGAACGAGCAGGACTGACGAGCCTGGTTTTGAACCCAGTATGCTTTTTATTGCTTTCCCGTCAATTGTTTCCCTTACTCTAATCACGGGCCCGTAGTCGAATGGTAAGACGCTACCTTGACATGGTATAGATTAGGGGTTCGATTCCTCTCGGGCCCAATTCCTGTTTTTCGTTTCCCGAGCGCCTCTCATGTCCCGGTTTCCCCCTTCAACACTGCCTTTTCCCTGTTCTCCGTTCAAACACACGCCTTTTCGGTTAAATGTTGTAAAATCACACAACATATGGTTTTAAAAGATGTTTGTTTGTATATAATATCATGGTGACCAATTATCCGCTCTGCCGCGTGCATTCCTCTCCGCCCAGCGGTATCCCCCGCCGAACGAGAGGAGTCGCCGGGTTTCACCGACCCGACGTAACGGCAGCAGCGGACTTTTTTTTCCTAATCCACGCCATATCAGCTAATACCAATCCGTTTTAATACTCTTTCTACCATAATATATACAGGGTAATACTGAGGGGAGGCAATGGCAGCAGCTTTGGCATTCAGGGACCGTCTCGCGTCCGAGATCGACTCAGCCCTGCGCAGCAAAGGCTTTGCCAAGGCCAATGCCGGGAAAATAAGGGCGATACTCCCCTTCACAAGACAAAAAGACTGGGCAGGAGAGCCGCTCATATATCCGAATGAGGACATCTACGTGCTCAGGAAGGGCAAAGGGCCGATTTTCTCGGCATTCGTCACAAGGGACGAAAACAAGGACAGCGTCAGCGTGCTTTCATCGAATCCCAGGGAGGACGCGCATGCCGCCGGCCTTCCGCTGGAAGAGCAGTACTTCAGGACGACCTATTCCAAACAAAGCGGCGACCCTGCCAGAATAGCGGAGGCGGTCGCGGCAAAGCTTGTGGAGCTGGCAGGTTTCAAGACCAGCTACCGCATGCAGGTGCACATCCACTCAGGCTATGCGCTGGACGGCACAAGCCAGCGGGATGACGGCGTCTCGCCAATCGCATCCTCCATACGCAGGGCGCTCCTGCATCATGTGGACGTGTTCGTTTTCACGCCGCACAATTCATGGGATTTGAGCGAGATGAGGCGCATGGATGCGGCTCTCAACGAACTGGGCATGGTCGCTCCAATGGCAAGCGAGATAACAATGCCGCTCCTGCCCGGCCATCCGAGCGGCCCGCACCACATCGTAATCGCGGCCAACCAGGAAGCCGCAGTCAGCGTGATCAAACAGATACTGGGCCAAAGGAGCGGGTCGCTGAAGATGCCATCCTATTTCCTCGGCATGACAATGGACGAGATGCACAACGCGCTCGAGCCGCTGCGCAAGAGCAACGACGTCATCGTGGGCCTGGCGCACCCGGTGAATTTCAACAGCCCTTCGCTGCCCATACGCGGAGTGGGGCTGTTCAGCGCAGTGGAGCACGGGCACATCAGCTATGAGCAGGCAATGGAATACGCTGCCAGGGCCGATTTCGTGGAAAGCTGGAACGATTCAATCTACATGGAGAGGATGTCTTTTGAATCGCCTGAATTCAGGGACAGGATGCTGGGTTTGCTCGTTGAGCATTCCGCAAGCCTCGGCATTCCGAGGGACGCTAAACTTTCCGCGAATTTATGCAATCTCCTGGTCGCGGCAGAGCTTACGAAGATGTTCGGCCTTGGGCAGAGCTTCGGCTCGGATGCCCATGTCGAGGCTCCGCTCAGGCGCAACTACCTTGTCGGCGGCGACTGGTTCAGCAGGGGCTGGACACGCCTGGAAGTTCCGGAAGCCATGCAGGGCCGCAGGCTCGGCGCGGAGGACTTCGTGCGCGGCATATCAAAAGGAGAAATCAAGATGAGCGCAGTGGTTTTCAGGGAGGCTGCGGACGGGTTCATGAAAATCGCGGCGAGCCGCACGAAGAGACCTCCTGAGAACGAGCGCATCATCCGCAAGCAGGCCCGTGAAGTGACCTTCAGGTATGCTTCCAAAATCGCCGCGGACGCGGCCAGGTTCGCACTGAACGGGGGGTTCAAGGAAATAAAAAGGATGCCCGAGTAGTTATTCCTACTGTGTTCTCATTAGTGCGGTTCTACATCGCTTTTCTTATGTCTTCTTAGAATCGCTCGTCTCCTGCTTTTCAAATGCTCGCGAGGTCCCTTGGTGTTTGACATATGCCCCCTACTTCCTTCCATCAACATGCTCTTTCGCAGCCTTCATGAACGCGACGAACAAAGGAGCCGGCGCCTCGAGCCTTGATTTCAGCTCTATGTGCGCCTGGGTCGCGACCCCGAACTGCCCGCCCGGCCATTCCACGACCTCGACCACGTTGTTCTTCGGGTGGACTCCGGACACAATAAGCCCTGATTTTTCCAGCTGGGCGACGAAATCCGGGTTCGCCTCGTACCTGTGCCTGTGGCGCTCGGAAACCGAATCTGCCTTGTAGGCGTCATGCGCCCTGGTCCCCTTCTTCAGCACGGCATCATACGCGCCGAGCCTCATGGTCCCGCCCATGCGCGATATCTGTTTCTGCTCAGGCAGGAAGTCTATCACAGGATATACGGTGTTCTTGTTGAACTCCGTGCTGTGCGCATCCTTCATTCCTGCAACGTTCCTTGCCCATTCCACGACCATGAGCTGCACGCCGAGGCACAATCCAAGATAAGGAACCTTGTTCTTCCTGGCGTATTCAATGGCCCGTATCTTGCCCTCTATTCCCCGCTCGCCGAACCCGCCGGGCACGATTATTCCGTCGTATTTGGCGAGCGCCTTCGCAACGTCCGTATTGCCCTCAAGGTCGCTCGCCTCTATCCATCCTATTTCCAGCCCGCAGTCAACCGCCGCAGCAGAATGCACGAGCGCCTCCTTCACGCTCACATAGGCGTCCTTCACAGCGATGTACTTGCCAACTATGGCGATTTTCAGCGGCCCGTTTTTGGGCTCCGCGATTTTCCGGACAAGCTTCCTCCATTCCGAAAGCTCGGCATCGCGCTTCGGGTCAAGGCCGAGCGCGTTCGCTATCTGCGCGTATATGCCCTGCTTCTCGAAGGCGAGGGGCAGCTCGTACACCGTGCGCACCACCGGGTCGTCGAAAACACAGCTTTCCTGCACATTGCAGTACTGCGCTATTTTCCTGCGCGACTCCTCGGTGAGGTTCTCCTGCTCGCGCGTGATTATGATGCTGGGCTGGATTCCCATGGATTGGAGCAGCCTGCTCGCGTGCTGCGTGGGCTTGGTCTTCTGCTCGCCGGGGCTCAGGCTCGGAACGTAAGTCAGCTGGACGAAAATGAGCTGGTCGTGCTCGAAGCGCAGCTGCCGCATGGCCTCAAGGAAATAGCCGTTCTCCAGGTCTCCGGCAGTGCCGCCCACTTCCACGAG
>CAILMQ010000064.1 GCA_903835385.1 uncultured Microcaldota archaeon
ATGGCGACCACATCCATATTACTTGCACAAGGTATATTTACTTTTCTATAGGTAGTATTGCCGTGGACTTTGCTGCACAACTATCTTCCCATTAGTCCGTACTGACGTGGTTTTCTCTCTGTTTTCTATGGGGACGCGGACAAATGCGAAATTTAATGCCACGTCGGCAGTAGGTGCTATTCTTAAACAATTATTCAACACAATAATCAGCAATGATAATCCACATAGACATGGACTATTTCTTCGCCCAGGCCGAAGAGCTCCGGCATCCGGAATACACGGGCAAGATAATCGTGGTGTGCGTCTATTCCGGCAGGACGCCGGATTCCGGGGTCGTGAGCACGGTGAATTACGAGGGCAGGAGATACGGCGTACACTCGGGCATGCCGATTTTCAAGGCCAGGAAACGGGCGCCTCCGCAGGATTCGGTTTTCCTGCCGGTTGACCACGAATATTACGGGGAGATTTCCGACAGGATAGACTCGGTTGTCACGGAATACGCCGAGATATCGGGCCGCACCTCCATAGACGAGTGGTTCATCAGGGCGGAGGGGGATGCGGAACCCCTGGCAAGAAAAATAAAGCAGGCTATCCGGGAAAAAACAGGCATCACCTGCTCCGCGGGCGTTGCGCCGTCCATGCTCGGGGCGAAGATGGCCGCCGGCATGCGCAAGCCGGACGGTTTTTTGTTCGTCGACGAGGCGGCGGAGCGGAAGATGATCGAGGACTCGGACATAGAGAAAGTCGTGGGCATAGGGGAAAAGACAGCCGAAGCGCTCCACGGGCTCGGAGTGGAAACGGTCAAGAACCTCAAAAAACTCGACCGGATGCTTCTCGTCGAGAAATTCGGCAAGAAATCCGGCTCCTGGCTAATCGCATTGGCAGAGGGAAGATACGGCGAATTGCTGGAATACAGCGAAGGCGAGCAGTCCGAAGTGAGCAGGATTGGCACGCTGAAGGAAAAAACGCGCGACGCTTCGGAGATGCTGGAAAAGATTGCGGAGATGGAAGGCGACAACCAGGCATGGCTGAAACAACACAATAAATTTTTCAGGACGCTTGCCATCGCGTTCGTTACCGAGGACATGAAAAACCATTCGCGCTCGCTCTCCTTCAAAAGCCCGAAGGGATGGACAGGGGATTTTAGGGAAGAAGAGATGAAACTGATAAGGGAATTCCTGGCCGGGAATCCGCTCGCGGTACGCAGGATAGGGATAAGATACGCGAACCTGGTGGATGTTTCCGGGCAGAAAACGCTGGCTGGGGAGCTCTAGCAGGCGCTTAAGTTTTCCCTTTATACGAGAACCGTTGTTTTCTTTCTACATACTAAAGGGACGTCGTCATATGTTGAAACGGCGCTACGCCAGCAGTTGGTTGTTTGTCTTAGGTGTCCATTTTAAGCGCTTACAGGGTCTAGTCAACCTTTTTATTCCTATGCAGCACTAAATCTGGGATATTGGGGTCGTGAGGTAACCTGGTATCCTGCTAGCTTGGGGTGCTAGTTATCTGAGAAGACGGCCCGGAATCATATCCGGACATCTCAGGAATTCAATTCCCTGATTAAAAACATCCGCGGTCAGGGAGAGTACATCTCAGCGACCCCATTTTTTATTAAACGGAGGTAGATGAAATGGCTGAGAAAACTGGTTTGCCTTTGAAGCAGGAGATTTTCCTGGAGGCGGGCGTGCACATAGGCACGAAGATAAGGACCAACGACATGAGGAGGTTCGTGTTCAGGAGAAGGGACGACGGCCTTTACATCCTGGACCTGAGGCAGAGCGCAGAGAGGCTCATAGCCGCCGCGAAGCTCATGGCGCGGTACAAGCCGGAAGAGCTTCTGGTAGTCGCGTCGCGCATCTATTCAAGCAACCCGGCGTCCAAATTCTCCACCATAACCGGAGTCCCCATGGCGAAGGGAAGGTTCATCCCGGGCACCATGACGAACATGAGCTACAAGGGCTTCAAGGAGCCGAAGCTGCTGTTCGTATGCGACCCCAAGGGAGAACGCGAGGCGGTGAGCGAGGGCGCCAAGAACGGCGTGCCCATAATCGCGCTCTGCGACACGGACAACGAGACCAAGTTCGTGGACCTGGTAATCCCCATAAACAACAAGGGAAAGCGCTCGCTCGCGCTGATATTCTACATACTCGCGAGGGAGATGGCGCTGGCCCAGGGGCAGATAAAATCCTACGACGAGTTCAAGCACGACATAAGCCACTTCGAAACCGCCCTTTTCGACGACAAGAAGGAGGAGGCGGGGCAGGAGCCCGGCGAGGAAACCGCACAGGCCCAGGCCGCGGAAGAGGCGAAGGGCGAGATTTCGGCGCCAAAAGAGGAAAAGGCGGCGCCCGCGGAAAAGCCTGCTGAAAAGGGCGCTGAAAGCTGATTTTTCTTATTCTTATTTTTTTTATTTGATGTTGGCCAGGCAGCTGTTCTTCTCGTTCTCCGTCGTGATAAACGAGCAGATGGACGGGTCGTTCTGCATTTTCGCCGCCTCGGTGTAGCACTTGTTCTTCCACTGGGCAAGGCTGATGCCGGCGCAGTTGGAATAATTCAG
This sequence comes from uncultured Microcaldota archaeon, assembly GCA_903835385.1. Lineage (GTDB taxonomy): Archaea > Micrarchaeota > Micrarchaeia > Anstonellales > Bilamarchaeaceae > CAILMQ01. Next base: position 2,558 of record CAILMQ010000064.1, read on the forward strand.
CCTCGTGTTATTCATTATGGAGCCCACAAAGCACGTGTTTATCTCCGACGGGTCGCCGAACTGTTCGCACACGCTTGGATTCCCCCATGATTTCGCGAGAGTGAAGTAGCAATTGAATCTCGCCGAAGTGGCCATGGGGTCTATTGCAGCGCATCCTGATGGGTTGCCGCTTGCTACTGAATAATTCGTATAACATATCCAGCGGTTATCGAGGCTCAGGCCGGCGTTACAGACACTGTAGTCGCCCATCTTCGCGGCGAAAAACGACAGGCATTCGGTCTGGTAAAGGTTATTGGGCGTTATTGCCTGGCAGAGCTGCTCGTCGTTCGTCTGTATCGCGAACACCTCGTAGCACAGGTCTTTCTGCGATTGCAGGTCCACTGCGGCGCATTTGTCCTTGTTGCTGGCCACGGCCCAGCAGCCGTACTGCTCGGCCACCAGGGAGAGCTGGCTGCAGGCGTCGGTGGTGCGCGTCGCCTGGCTGTAGTTGAGTATGCACTCCTTGTCCGAGTCGCACAGGGTGTGGTTCCTGCTTGCCAGGGCGAGGCAGAGCCGGCGCGCGGTGCCGTTATTGGCATAGCACGGGTTGAGCGCCGCCATGCATGCGGTCGCATCTGGCTCGGGCAGGAGCGAGCAAAGCGAGATGTCGTTATTTATCCTCGCGTGGTTGCCCACGCACTGCGCCTTCATTGTTCCGTTTTCCAGCTCGAGGCATACGGAAACCGAGGTGTTTGAAAGAAGGACATAGCACGTCTGCCTCGTGGAAACGTTGGATATGTTCAGGCACAGGCCCGCCGAGCCGCCGCTCACCGCGTTTTGAAGCATGCATTGGTCGTCGCACGTCGTGGCGTTGGAAAGGTTCATGGTTGCGTTGGCCTCTGGCCCCGGCAATTGCGGGACCGGAGGGCCGGGAACCGGGTGGTTCATGAATAGGAAGACAAGCACGCCCCCGCCTATCGCTATGAGCACGAGCATTATCGCGATGAGGACTATCACCATGGACTTGCTTTCCTTGCTTGCCGGGGTGTCATAGCCCTTGTACTCCTTGTCGTCTTTGACATTCTGTTTGGGAGCCGGACCGCTGTAGCCCTTATAACCTTTGTCGTCTTTGCTGCTTTTGGGGATTTCTGGCATGCACAATACTCCACCAGCAAATATTTAAATCAGCCTCAGTAGAACATGGCTGCGCCCGTGAATAGGGTTTGAATCTACACTATTGTGTTCTCAACGCACCGAATAGAAAATGATGATATATAAATTTGTTCTTCCAAACGCTTACTCTGCCCGTTTGGGCTAGAAGAGTGGGAGGGCAGATGGAGCCTTCGGGTGTACCATCTCCCTCATCTTATTCACCTATTCCATCCGCCTGATGAACCTGAAACATCTTTTTAAAAACGGTGCGGCGGAGATATATCTTCCTTTCTGGGCAGGTAGTTAAACCCGGTAAGTATCTATGCCTTTTATAGGTATTTATCCCCGGATTAACGCTCCCTTGGCATGGGAGAGGCTACGGGTTCAAATCCCGTCCTGTCCAATTTCTATTTTTTGGCGTCGCCACCGCTCTGGGTCAGTCGTCACCCGGCCTGTGATTCTTCCAGGCCATCTCGCCGTCGAGGTACAGCCACAGCGGTATCCCGGCCTTGACCAGATGTATGCTGTCGTCCTTCTTCAGCCGGTCCAGCAGGGGGATTAAGAGGTCCTGCCTGTTGGCCCGGTCAAGCATGCCCAGCTCTTCGATGGAGGAATGGGCGTCGGGCACCTCCAGCGGCCCGGATATGCCCAGCCAGCGGTCCTGGCTGGTCTTCGCTCCAGGTGGGCTGTTCTTCATGTGCCAGATGGCCCTCGCGGCCATCCGTTCCTGCGCGAGCCGCCAGTCCTCATCCATCCACTTCTGCCTGAGCTCCCAGCCCGCATCCTTATTGCTTCTTTTAGTGTTTTGGGAGATATAGAACGCATCTACATTGAGCATTCTTCTTACGTGCAGCATGCCCCCTATGTCCTCTTGCGCCCCTGTCTCGGGCTTCGTAAGCTCCTCTATGAGGCTCAGGACCTTGGCATAACCGGGGTAGTATACTCCGACCAATCTCCGGTTCCAGCTGCCGAAGGACCTGTCCGAGTTCTCGGGGCTGAGCACCGCCCTGGCCTCTTCGATGCAGTATTCTCCCTTGGGGAACGTAGGCGCTGACAGGTCGTACCAAATCCGCGGGGCGGACAGCCTGGCGCATAGGTCGTAGACGGGTTGCAGCAATTCAGCGGCCAGTATCCCGCCTTCCATGCACTCGAGCCTCATGAAGCCCCTGCCCAGGTGGGCCTCGGGACAGCTCGATGTCGCTTTCCAGAGATAATCGTAACTCATCTTTCCAGTCGTCTCAAACGCCATCGCCACTTTCAGGGCCTTGCCTTTGCCGAGCGTTTCGATGCATTCTGTGACAGGCCCGCGGTTCGCTGCCGTTTTCCATCCGATGCTTATCGCATCCCCCCGCCCGCCGCATCCGACAAGTATCCTTTCAGTCGCGACTGCCATGGTTCCATCCCCAGTATGCATCGCGAATATATGATTTAAACCTTGTTATCAACCCGCTCCATCTCGAATACAGTGGCTACTTCGTAAAGATGGTAATAAGCCTGGACGAGCTGTCACGCTCGTATCGTTCTGCCAGGTCGTAATCTCCGACCAGATGCGCGAGGCTCCATTCCCTGCCCAAATAATGTCTAAGCTGTCTCACGGTAAGGTATTGCTGCGTCTCCTGGTCTTCAATGGTTTCTGTTTTCCCTGTCCTCTTGTCGAGAAGCTCGTAAACAAACTCCGTGCGCTTGCAATTATCCGCGCCAAAAATCCAATCCCTGGTGACCCTGATCGAGTATTCATCGTTTTCCGCTTCGTATATCTTGTGGAATGCTCCGGGGTATGTGTGGAAATTAGCCTGGTCGAGGATGATGACGCCCTGGGCGTGCTCGCGCATCCATCGGTAAAAATGCCTGCGGCCCGCCTCGCTATGGACATAGGCGGGTGTAGACCACATGCATATCGCAGCATCGAACCCCATGTCAAGGTATATCGTCTCGAACGTGCCGTGCACAGTCGCGAGCCGGGGAATGTTTTGTTTTGCTATCGTAATCGCGGGCCGGGACTGGTCGAACAGGGTCACGTCATAACCGGCTTCAACAAGCCCCCTGGAGTGCGTCCCTACGCCGCCGCCAAGGTCTACGACCGAGCGGACCGGGCGGAGGGTTCCCGGTACGGCCTGGAACACCTGTTTGATGAACTCCGTTTCTTTCAAATCCCTGCCTTTTTCTGCCAGGCAGGCTTCCCGCCATAAAGGGAAATGACGGGCCAGGTCCTCGTATATTTTTGTCTGTCTCCTGCCTTTAGCCATTTGCATGACTTTATTATAACGTAATCATTTTTTATACTTTATCTCTTCCCTACTCGTACCTCAGCGCCTCAACCGGCGGTATTGACGCCGCGCCCCTGGCAGGCGCCCAGCCTGCCACCACGCCTATGACTACCGAGAAGAAAAGCCCTCCAAGGACCAGCTCCGTGCTTATGGTTATCGGCACGCCGAAGTTGCCGAGCACCGCCGAAACAACGAAGCTCAGGGCGACGCCGAGGAACCCGCCCACAAAACCGATTATGGCAGCCTCGCAGAGGAACATATAGACCACGTCCCTGTTCTTCGCGCCAAGGGACTTGTAAACGCCGATGTCCCTTGTCTGCTCGAGCACGCTCATGAACATGGTGTTCGCGACGCCTATGCCGCCCACCAGAAGGGAAATGGAAGCTATCCCGCCAAGGAGCAGCCCGAGGGTGTCAGTGACGCTGGAAACCGTGGATTCCAATGTCGCCGCGGTCGTTATGGTGAAATCCTCGGTGTCCTTGGTCACGCGGTGCAGTATTATGAGCTCGCTTTCCAGCTCGCTTGCGACCGTGTCCGTGTCATGGTCCGGCGACACCACCGCGATGACCTGGCTCACGTCCGTGGTCTGGTTGAACATGTCCTTGGCGGTGTTGAGCGGTATGAACACGCTGCTGTCCGCGCTGCCGAAGCCTCCGCCCCCGGATTCGTTCAGTATCCCCACCACGTGGAACGGGACGCCGTCTATCTTCACCTGCTTGTTGAGTATGTCCAGGTCGTTGAACGTCTGGTTGGCCACGCCGAACCCTATTACCGCGGAATACTGGTCGCTGGGGTTCAGGTAGCGGCCGTAGAGCATGGGTATCCCCACCGAGTCCTTGAATGCCGCGGGGTCAGTGCCGGTCACGGTGAGGGAGGTGTTCTTGTCACGGTACTGCATGGTTTCGCGTTTCTGTATTCTGGTGTCCAGCCGGTACACGCCTGGCAGGGTGCGGAGGTCGTCCGCTTCCCGGAACGTTATCTCCGGAGTGGTTGTGCCCTCCCTTCCGTTCTGCCCCGGGCCGGGCGCCGTGGGGCGCACGAACATTCCGCCTCCCATGCGGGACGCCTGCTGCCCTCCTGCGGTGATGGTTATGATGTTGCTTCCAAGGGTGCTCAGCCTGGAGGATATCTGGCTGCTTATCCCCAGGCTTATGCCTATCAGCGTGATTATGGATGCCACGCCGATGACTATGCCCAGTATGGTCAGCCAGCTCCGCAGGTGCCTGTGGCGTATGCTCGTAAGGGCGAGGTCGAAGATGTCCTTGGGTTTCATTTCTTATTACCCTTGTACTTCTTGTAGCCGAAGTAGGCCAGCACCAGCACGATGATGCCGCCGATTATCCAAGTGTACGATATGCCGAAAAGCCCTCCGCCCTGCCTTCCGCTATAGGTGGTCGTGCTTCCGCTCGTGCCGCTCGTCGCGCTGCTTCCGGACAGGATGTTGAGCCTGCCCGCGTCCTGCGCCGAATAAATGGTTATGGGCAGGTTCTTGACTATGGTCTGTTGCTGGTTATTGGCGTCCTTGAAGGCCACGTATATGGGCAGGTTGTAGGTTCCCGGAGCCAGGTTCTGTGGCACGTTGGCAAGCACCGGGAAGGTCGTGAAATCGTCTATGTTGAGGGTGCCGATGAACTTGTCCGTGGTCCCCACCACCTGGAATTCCTGCGTGGAATTGGTGTAAACGTACACGCTCCTCATGGGCCCGTTTCCTATGTTGGCTATCTCCGCGCTTATGCGGACCCCGCTGCTCCCCGAAGACACGAATTGCGGCGTCGTTGTCGCGCTGACGTCCAGGTCGGATGTGGCGACCACCTTCATGCCGATGCTCTGGTTGTACGCCTTTCCGTTGCTGGTTATTGTCAGGGGGAAATTATAATATCCTGAAGTGCTTCCTGCTGCGATGCCGACCACGACCGTCTGGGTGTTGCTCTGGCCCGGTGCGATGTCGTTGAAGAACACCCTGCTCGAGCCTATGGGCGTGAACGGAGTCTCCTGGTTCAGGTCCACCATGGCCGAGATGCTGCTTCCGGCGAGGTTCGTCAGCGTAAGCGCGAATTGCGCCTCGGAGCCGACCTCCACCTGGCCGACAGGAACCATTGAAACCATGAACTGTGCCGAAGGCTCTGACACGGTCACCGGCCCCACAAGGATGGTCTGGTTCACCGTGTTCTGCAGCAGGTCCTGGTACGTAATCACAAGCGGGACGTTATATTTGCCCGCCGTGGCCGTGGAGGACGACACCAGGATCACGGAAACCGTCTTGTTGCCTTCGGACGGGACGTCTCCGATGGTCTGCTGTGTCGCACCCGCAAGGGTGAAGGTCGAGTCGCCGTCCGTGCTGATTACGGCGTTGTTCATGACTCCCCCGGTGTTCTCCACCTGGAGCATTATCGTAACCCGGTCCCCGGACTGCACGGTCTCCGGATCCACGGATATTGTCTTGACATTCATTATCTGGTGCTGCGAGACGATTATCGGAATCGTAAGCGGCGTGTTCTTTATGTTCGCCTTGGTGTTGTCGCCGAAGTATACCACGTTCAGGTTCATGGTGAAGAAACCGCTGCTCACGTTCTTCGGGACCGTGAACGGTATGGATGTGATGGCGCTGCTTCCCGCGCCTATGTCCCCGACGCTGATTTCGGACGGCTGGGCCTGGTTGGGCGGCTGGTAATCCACCACCGTTGACGCGGCGGTGTCAGTGCCTGAATTGGTTATCGTTATCTGCAGCTGGCCCACCGAGCCGGCATATACGGTCTCAGGGACCGTTGCGTGGCTGGTTATCTGCAACGCGGCCCCGTTGCTTCCGCTGGCACCCAGGCCGGCAGCGGAAGAAATCCCCGCCAGCATGCAAAGCAGCAATACGCCGAATAACGTGTGGAAAACATTCATCCTGTTCATTCAAGCACCTCTTGCGCTTTCAAACTCCTTCAGTTTTATGTGGTCGCCGCCCTTGGCCCTCGTGGGCTTCTGGAGGGTCTCCTTCTCTATCTTTCCGTCCCGTATGTGCACGACCCTCTGGCTGTAGGCAGCCACCACCGGCTCGTGCGTGACTATCACGACCGTTATCCCGCGCTCCTCCCATAGCGAGGCGAGGAAGTCCATCACGTCCTTGCCGGACTTGGAATCCAGGTTTCCGGTCGGCTCGTCAGCGAGTATCATCTCCGGCTTGTTCGCCAGCGCCCTGGCGATTGCGACCCTCTGCCTCTCCCCGCCGCTTAGCTGGGAGGGCATGCTCTTCTCCTTGTCCGAGAGCCCAACTATGGACAGGCACTCCCGGACTATCGGCGCACGCCTGCTTTCGTCCATATCGCCTATCATGAGGGGAAGCTCCACGTTCTTGAACACGCTGAGGGTTGGCGAGAGGTTGAACGCCTGGAACACGAAGCCGATTTTCCTGTTCCTGGCCACGGCCAAATCATCCGGGCTCATCTTGGATATCGCCATGCTGTCCAGATAGACCTCGCCGCTGGACGGTATGTCGAGGCAGCCCAGCAGATGCAGGAGCGTGCTCTTTCCGCTGCCCGAGGGGCCCACGATGGATACGAACTCCCCCTTCCTTATCCTGATGGTGATTCCCTTGAGGGCCACGAACGTTGCTCCCTCTGATTTGTATTCCTTGGTGGCGGAATCTATCTCAATAATGTATTCTGACATGCGGTTCATCCTATGTCCGTTCCTGTTTTTATCCCGTCTTTGCAACCCTGTCTTTGTAAGTCTAATGTAACCTTAATGTAATTAGGTTTAAAAAGCTTCGCCTGCCTCAATCATGCGGGTGAAAAAATGGCTCCGGAAATGCCGCCAGACGGATTTTTGATTCTGATACTGTTATTGCGCTTCGCCGCATCAATCAGCGTGCTGGGTGCCATAGTCCTTGCGATAAAATTATACCTGGAGACGGACAAGGGCTGGTACTGGTTCTCGCTCATCCTGTCGGCGTTTTTCTTCGCCATTTCGCAATGGCTCATGATACTGGTGCCCATGAGGCACGGCTTCGAGGTCTTCGCCTCACTGCAGGAAATCAGCGACATCCTCGCCGCCATATTCTTCGCCGCGTCCTGCTACGGCATATATAAGACCATGAAGGAAATACGCAAGAGGGTAGAATGAAAACCATCCTGTTTTACTGGAGCAAAGGTTCCGAAACCCGGCGGAAAATCATCAGGCTGATTGCCGCGTGCGAAAGGAAGCGCGAGGCCTGCTACCTCAACCTGCTTGCGGAGCGGCTCGGGGTGAGCCACGTGGCGGTCAGGAAGCACCTGGATTTGCTCGTGGAGGAGAAGTACGTGGAGATACTGAACCCTGAGGGGAAGCCCAATTTCCTGGCATTGACCGCCAAGGGCGTGGAGATGCTGAAGGAGCTGTCGTCCTGAATCCTTCTTCCTGCCGGTTCAGAAACCCTTTTAATGCTAATTCGCGAAGTGTGATGCAGTGTTCCCATGATTTACATTTCCAGGGTCAAAATCAGGAATTTCAAGTCATTCAAGCTCGTTAACATAGACCTTCCCAAGACGTTCCTCTGCCTCGCCGGGCCCAACGGCTCGGGCAAGAGCAATTTCGGCGATGCCATACGGTTCGTGCTGGGCGAGATATCCCTCAAATCACTAAGGGCCAAGAAGGTCCGGGACCTGATTCACACGGGCGCGAGGACCGCGGAGGTCACGATGGAGTTCGACGGCGACACGAAAATCGAGCTCAAGCGCGTCATCCGGGAGGACGGCAAGATACTCTACCGGCTCAACGGCAAGAAGGCCACCCGGAATTCCATACTGGACTGCATGAAAAAGTACAATCTGGACGAGTCCGGAAGGAACATCATAGCCCAGGGGGAGGTCGCCAGGATAATTAACATGGGCGGCAGGGAGAGGCGCACCATAATAGACTCCGTGGCCGGCATATCCGACTTCGAGGCGAAGAAGAAGGAATCCATAGGCGAGCTGGACATAGTCGAGGCCAGGATAAAGGACGCGTCCATAATACTCGGAGAGCGCCAGGCCATACTCGCGCAACTGGAGCAGGAGAAGGAGGCGGCCCTGAAGTTCACTGCTGCGAGGAAGCAGCTCGCCAGCGCCAGGGGGACGCTGCTCAGGAGCGAGCTCACCAGGCTGGAAAAAGACCTTGCCGAGGCGGCCAAACTGGAAGAGAAAATACGGTTTAACATGGATTCGCGGGAAAAGGACCATGCCGAGTTTGACGCGAAGATAGCCGCAATAGAATCCCAGCGCCACCAGACCAACCGGGAACTGGTGGAGAGACAGCAGACATCCACCATAATCCGCAGGATAGAGGAACTCAAGGCTTCCGCCAGCTCGAAAATCCAGATGTCCAGGGACAGGGAGGAATCGGTCGCGAAAGCGAAAGCCGACGCGGATATTATTTCAAAAGGCATGGGCAAGGAAGGCGAGGAGCTCAAGGCATTGGACGCGGAAGTAGGCAGGATGAAGGAGGAGCTAAAGACGCTGGAGGCTGCCGCGGCTGCCCATGGCGCGCTCATCCGTAACGAGGAGGTGGACGCGCTCAGGATTTCGGTTGAGCAGGCTTCGGAGAGCGTCCAGGGGCTCAGGGAGCGGCTGGCCAGCCTGAAGGGCGAAACCGAGTCCAAACGCGAGATAATAGGCATAAGAAAAGAGGAGGCCGGGCGCATGGCCGCGCCCGAGGGTCCCGGAGGCGAAGCGTCCGGCAAGGAGGTCGAGTCCCTCAGAAAAGCCGCGAAGGGACTTGGCGACGACATAGAAGCGTCATTCGCAAGGACGAAGGACATAAACGAAGAGGTGCGCGAGCTGGACAAAAAACTGCTGGAGCTTAACGAGGCGAAGGCGGTGCACAGGGTGCGCGCGTCCCCCCAGCTGGCTAACCCGGCGCTCCAGTTCATAGCCGCCATGCGGGAAAAGGACGGCAGCGGCATACATGGCACGGTGGCCGACCTCATCCAATTCGAGCCCAAGCACGCCCAGGCGGTGGAAGCCTGCGGGGGAAGCAGGCTGCTCTACGTGGTGGTGGACGACATAGAAGCCGCCACCAGGGTGATAGAGCGGCTGAAGAAGGCGAAGGCGGGCAGGGCGACGTTCATTCCGCTCAACGACGTGCGGGTTTCGGCCGCCGCGAAGCACAATGGCTTCGAGTCCGTGCTGGAAGTGGTAAGCTGCCCCGCCCACGTGAGGCGGGCAATGGAGTACGTGTTCGGCGAGACGCTGCTGGTGGACAGGGCGGACGACGCGAAGAAAATCGGCGTGGGCAGGCACAGGATGGTGACGCTGGACGGCGAGATATTCGAGCGCTCCGGCATAGTCAGCGGCGGCAGGCAGGACTCCTCGCTGCTTGGGGGCACCCAGCTGAAGAAGATAGAAACCGAGCTGGAATCCGTGAAAAGCGCCAAGGCCTCGCTGGTGCAGGAACTCTATTCCATCAGGCAGTCCGAGCAGGACATGCGTGCCAGAAAATCCGAGCTGGAGCTGAAGATGAAGACCGTGGAGATGGAGCTCCGGCGCCACGACGAGGAGAGCGCGAGGCTGCATGAGCAGCTCAAGCGCAGGGACGACATAGAAACTGAGATATCAGGGTTGGAAACCCTCATCAAGGAGAAGGCGCTCGTGATGGCATCGCTCCAGTCGCAAATCGAGGCCGGGCAGAACAAGATGCTGGAGCTCAGGGCGAAGCTGGAGGCTGCCGAGAAAAAGTTCGAGAGCGCATCAGCCGAGGTGGGCAGGAAGCGCACGGAGTTCGCCTCCAAAGTGTCCTCGCTGAGGGCCACCATAGAGGGCAGGATAAAGGAGCTGGAGCTGCGCAAGGAGGAGCTCAGGGCCAAGGAGAAGCGCGTGAAGGAGCTGGAGAAGGAGGCCAAGGACGCGCTCGCCAGGATAAACGAGCTCAAGCGCCAGGCGATCGGCGAGCAGGAGGATCTGCTGAAGCTTGAAGACAAGGTGTCCGGCATATCCAAGGAAAGCGAAAAGCTCATGGAGAAGATGAAAAACCTGGAGAAGGAGATGACCGAACTGGGCAGGCAGCGGGCCGAGAAGCGGCTGGAGATAGACAAGTTCAACAGGGACATGAATCAACTGGAAGTGAGGAAGGCCACCGCGGCCACGCGGCTCGAGGACCTCCGTGCGGAGTTCGTGAAGTACCAGGACGCGGAACTGCTCGAAGGCGTGAAGAAGGACGAGCTCAACCGCATGATAGCGGAGGCCGAGGAGCTGATAAGCGGCATGCCCAACGTCAACATGGCCGCCATAGAGATGTACGGAAGGAAGAAGGCCGAAATAGAGGGGGTCGAGGAGAAGATAAACACGCTGGGCGACGAGCGCAAGGCCATCCTGGACATGATAAACGAAATCGAACAGCACAAGAAGGACTCGTTCTTCAAGACGTTCTACGCGGTGAGCGAGAACTTCAAGAAGATGTTCGGCTACCTGAGCATCGGGGAGGGCTATCTTTACATGGACAAGCCCAACGAGCCCTTCGAGTCGGGGCTTTACATAAAAATCAGGCGCGCGGGCAAGGACGGCAGGATGATGGAGCACACGATAGATTCCCTTTCCGGGGGCGAGAACTCCCTGGTTGCGCTGATGTTCATATTCGCCATGCAATTCTTCAAGCCGTCGCCGTTCTACATACTGGACGAGGTGGACGCCGCGCTGGATAAGGAGAACAGCAAGAACCTCTCCCGGCTCGTGGCAGGCATGGCGGCGGACACCCAGTTCATGGTCGTGTCCCACAACGACATAGTCATGTCCTCGGCCGAGACCGTGCTCGGCGTAGCCAAGGTGGGGGGCGAGTCCAGAATAGTGGGCGTTAAGTTCGACAAAAGGAGCGCGCAAGCCGTTCCTCCAACTGCGGAAAAGTCCGTGACCAAATGACTCCCACACCTGACAGGGCGCTTTTCATAGGAAGATTCCAGCCGTTCCACCACGGCCACAGGAACGTCGTTGAGAAGCTGCTCTCAGAGCACAACGAGGTCATAATCTGCGTTGGCTCGGCCGAATCCCCTATGACAGGGAAGAATCCGTTCTCCGCAGGCGAGCGGGTGGAAATGATACGCGCGGCGTTCAACGAAGCGCAGCTCTCCAGAATCTTGATAATCCCGGTGCGCGACGTGAACGACCATGCGCGCTGGGTGCAGCACGTGAAATCGCTGGTGCCGTCTTTTAGCGCGGTTTATTCCAACAACGCGGTGGTCGCGGATTTGTTCCACAAGGCGGGAATACCGCTCAAGCCCGTTGAGTTCTTTGACCGCGGGCCCAAGGAGGGCAGGCTTATTCGGGAACTCATGGCAAAGGGCGACGGCGAGTGGAAGAAGCACGTGCCCGAAGGGACGGTCAAATTCATAGACTCCATCAAAGGCGCGGAAAGGATGGCAGGGCTGTGACAGCTGGCGCTTCACTGCTTCGCGACAGTTCCGCGGAAATCCGCGACGGCCTCGACACGGATCTCGTCGCCGGCTAGCGAGATGGAATCCAGCCGCACAATCTTGTGCGAGCCGCCCAATTCAAGAGCCTGTATGCCGATCTTCAGAGCATCTTGGAGCCTCTCATAGCACTTTTGCCTACGCTCCGGGTCGCGGTCGCGCACCGGCACGGAGAACGCGATGTTTCCAGGCTGGCCGTCGAAATAGACCAGCTTCTGCAGCTTATTGAAACCCCAAAGCGGGACTCCAAGGTCCGAGCAGCTCTCTGCAAGGTCCACGTTGGACCTCCGAAACCAGGATACGTCCTGGGAGTTCTTCGCGAACCGGCCCGGAGGGCAGACGTATTCTTCTGACGAGCGCCTGAACGCATCATCCTTAGATGCGCCCATCGAATCCAATGCATTTTGATAGCGTTGCCATGTTATCGAAATATTTTCACTATCGCACCTCGCTTCGAGAGCAGGTCTGGATTCCACGCAGCCATGAAGAAGCGGACTCGAGAGCAGGCTCGCCCCGAGCAAAACCGCACTTATCGTCCTCCTGTCATTGGCCCTGTTTTTCATGGTTGTCTGTTTCATAGAAATCCCCAGTGTTGATTCGTTACGGGTTTTTATGCAAGAAGCATTTAAAAGTATAGTTGGTGGTGTTTTGTGGCGCGTATGCGTGCGTTATCCGGGCCCGATGCCGTTTACCTTCACTATCCTTCCGCCCATGGCAGTGCCGTTCAGCGTCACGGATATGGTGTCATTCACGTTGTACTGGTCCGGAAGGTCGAGCGGCGCGTTTTCCGGGTCCATGGAATAGCCGCCTGCCTCGGAAGGAAGCGAAATCATGTAGCCGTAGGTCACGTTTCCGGCATAGGGAAGGCTTACCGGCTCGTCAGTTGCGATTTTCAGCTCCGACTCCGGGAACGTTACGGCCGTGCCGTTGAAATCGGATATCGTGCGGTTCATGTCCGTGTAATTGCCGCTCACCGAGGCCCCGGTGTCGGATATGTAGGTTATGTAGGGCAGCGCCCTTTTCGCGGTTATCTGCGCCACGGAAAGCGCTGGCTGGAATGATATGAAATCGTTGCGCGAGTAGGCGACGGTGCCATTCCCGTAAACTGCGGAAAGGGAGCCCTCGTCCACGGAACTGCGGTTCTCCCAGGGGACGATGAACGAGTATTCCTTTCCAGTGAGCGAAACCACGGTGGCATTGAGCGCCACGGCCACATCCTTTGAGGCTATCATGGGTGATGAGTAGGAAACCAGGGTTCCGCCCGACGTGACGGCCGTCATCCTGACCGTTACCTCGCTGCCTATGTCAACAAGCGGCTCGGTCCAAATTCCGATGCTTCCCGTGCCATCCACCGTCTCTTCGCTGCCGTTGCCGTAAAGGACGTCCAGCCTGGCCGGCATTATTATGGCGGCGATTGCGCTGGGAGTGACGTTCCGCGCCCGCAGGTCCTCTGCGAGGGAATAAACATCCTCACGGGAACTGGCATTGATGACATAGCCGGAAGCCCCGCCGGTTATGGATTTCACGCGCTCGTCGTTGCGCAGGGTGCTTACGAGCGAGTCGGGCATGCTCTGCACGATGAGAAACGGCTCGTAGGTCCTTATGGTGCCGTTGAACTCCGTGGTTCCTGAGGCCGTGCTGCCTGATGCCACCGCCTCGCCAGAGTTGCCCTTGAGGTACTGCATGCCCCAAAAAAGGCTGCCGACCATTATGAGCGACCCTATGATGGTGTAAATCTGCTTCTGTTTCTCATCCATGCGTCATCCCTGTTGCTTGCAATTAAGAAGAGGCAAATTTTAAAACCTGAACTGGTCTTTCTTTGTGGATTCCATGTGCGACATCTGCGAGAAGGCGAAGAGTTCCGATGAATACAAGCTGCTGCTGGACAGGATGCTGGAGGACGACAAGGCGAGGCTGGAATTCTCCAGGGAGATGGCCGAAAGCATCAGGCCGATTGCCAGGTGCCTCGTTTCCACCGTCAAATGGCCGGTGAAGCTCGTATTTCCCATGTTCGAGGCCAGGGCGCCCATGTCCGTGCCGCAGAATTATTTCCAGCCCATCATGCTCGACAACGAGCGGCTCGGCAACACGTTCAGCCACGGCTCCATGCGCTCGCTCTTCTTCTGGGGGGAAAACCTGGTGGTGTTATCGAAAGCAGTGAACCACCGCGAGGGGAAGGAGTTCTTCATTTCATTCGTGCTCGCGCATTTCGCTCCGGGAGAATTCGGCACGGTTGTAGACGGTGAAAACGTCACCATAAAAGTGGACATGGAAAAATCGTTCAGGAACCTGCTCAGCGGCGCGCTGGAAAAAAAGCGCATAACCTTCAACTTCACGAACAAGCCCGTGAAGAACATGATTGTCACCCGGGAGCAGGTCCTCACGTCCTCGCAGTTCAAGAACGTCTATGCGAAATACGGGGGCGCGACGGTCAAAAGCGCGTCCATAGACATGGAAGGCTATGCCATAACCGTGCCCCATTTCTCGCCGCATCCCTATCTGCTCCAGCTCAAGGGCAAATTCGGCTACGAATCCAACAGGCAGTTCCAGGAGAACCTTGTGAAGGACTACTTTTTGAAGCACCTGAAGCCCGGAAACGGGCAGGCCCAAACACGAAAAGAAGAATGAGGGGCGCCGGCAGGTTCTCCGGTCATACCTGTATCTTTGAGAACAGGTAACCGCCTATTCCCATGACCACCACGGTGAGGATTCCAAGGACCGCGAAATCCATCGGAAGGCCGAACTGGGTCGCGTTGGCGAGCGTTCCGCGCAATCCGTCCACTCCGTAGGAAAGCGGGTTTATCTGTGCGATGACGGATATGAACGAAGGCAGCCCGGTCAGCGGGAACAGGGCGCCGGAAAGGAAGAACGTCGGCATCACAAGGAAGTTCATGATGAGCTGGAAGCCCTGCATGTCGTCCAGCAGCGAAGCTATCGCGGTTCCGAGCGCGGTGAAGAACAAGGCTATGAGGCCGGCGAACACTATCGCAAGGGGGAGCATCATGAGGTTGGGCGTGAAGCCCAGGAAGAGCGAGATGACGAACACCAGCGCGCCCTGTAGCACGGCTATCGTGGCACCGCCCAGGGTCCTTCCGACCATTATCTCGTATCTTGAGACCGGGGCCACCAGGGTTTCCTTCAGGAATCCGAATTGCCTGTCCCAGATTATCTCTATTCCGGAGAATATCGCGGTGAACAGTATGGTCATCGCGACTATGCCCGGAACCAGGAAATCCAGGTAGTTGCCCCCTCCCGCCTTTGAGAATATCGGCCCGAAGCCGAACCCCAGCGCGACGAGGAAAAGCAGCGGCTGCCCGATGGAGCCGATTATCCTGGCCTTGGAGCGGAAGTACTTCTTGAGCTGCCTGAGCCACAGGACGGTGAGCGTGTTCATGCTATCTCCTCATCCTCCGCATCATGCGCATGCGCTGGTTCGGAGCCGCCTCCTCGTGGCGTATCTCGTGCCCAGTCAGTTCTATGAACGCGTCTTCCAGCGAGTTGGCCTTGGTTTTCTCCTTCAGCTGCGCTGAGGTCCCCTGCGCCACGATTTTCCCGTTGTCGATTATCGCAATCTCTTTGGCGACCTTGTCGGCCTCGTCCATGTAATGCGTCGTGAAAAAAATCGTGGTTCCCTCGTCCTTGTTCATTTTGAGTATGTAGCTCCAGATGTGGTTCCTGGTCTGGGGGTCCAGGCCTATCGTGGGCTCGTCCATGAACAGCACTTTGGGGTGGTGCAGCAGCCCGCGCGCTATCTCCAGCCTGCGCTTCATGCCGCCGGAAAACGTCTTCACCAGGTCGTTCTTCCTGTCCCAGAGCTCCACGAACCCGAGCAGCTGCTCTATGCGCTTTGGCATCTCGTTGCCAGGCACGTGATAGAGGACGCCGTGTATCTCCATGTTCTCGTAGGCGGTCAGGTCGTCGTCCAATGACGGGTCCTGGAACACTATCCCGAAGTTCTTCCGGACCTCGTTGGGGTCTTTCAGCACGTCGTGCCCGTTAAGGGTTATTTTCCCGCTTGTCGGCGCAAGGACCGTGGTGAGCATTTTTATCGTGGTGCTTTTCCCGGCCCCATTGGGGCCCAGGAAGGCGAATATGCTTCCGTGCTCCACCTTGAAGGATATGTTGTCCACTGCCGTGAAGTCGCCGAATTTTTTTGAAAGGTTTTCAGCTTCAATTGCCAGCATGGGAACACTTCGTGCGTATACGGTTGCGACTAATCGCACAATCTTTATAAATCTGGATGCGTAGCGGGAATTTATAAAGTGTGAAAAAAGAGAATAAAAAGGGAAAGTTTAAATAGGTTGGCTGGGTAATTGATTTGGTGATTATTTGGCAACGTTACGGGGGCCTCCGCAAGATTATGCTTCGCAATGGAGTAAAGGACCGACACTTAAACAGCGGATATCTTTGAGGCATCCATTAGTTGGAAGGGTATGCACTGCGATTCGGAATTTTAAGAGGGACAGGGAATTGCTTCGAGATCCGACCGGAGTTCTTAGAATGCATGCTCAAAGTATGAGAGAAGGCCAACTCATCGCTGCAGCTGGCTGGAGCTATTGTCCGGATAGGAATCCTTCTGGTAAAGGCACTACTTATGCACCAGCAGGCGTCATAGTTAAAGCAATAAGAAAGGTCGATGCTAGTGTTAAGGAGAATCGGGATCTTCTAGCTCGAGTTGCAGAACTTACGATATTTGAAGAAGTAAAAGGTGCAGCAGCAAAAAAATTAGATGGGTAATTCTTTTTTTATTTTTATCATCTAATTAAACCGTTTTCTTTCGGAAATCGTTTTCTTAGTCATTTGAAACCGGGAACCGGAAGCAAGGGCTTATAAAGTGTGAAAAAAGAGAATAAAAAGGGAAGATTTAAATAGATAAAACACGTAATCGTATTATGGTGACCAAACTACAGGTACGGAGAATCAAGGAAGCGCTGGATGGACGGCACCGTAACCGGGACATTTCCCGACAGGCAGAGGAACTGGCACGGAATAGGGACGCCAGATGCTTTGCCGGGGAACTCCGTTTGGACTCGCTTGGCGGGGATACGAAAGAATCCCGCAAAGGCAAACAGGCCGGATCTCTCTGATTATAAGCCAAGTCTAATCCCCCAGCATTGAAAAGAAGTTCACGAGCGGCAATAGGTTTTTTTCGTAGTTAGCCGGCGTGGCTTCCGCAATTCTCCTTCTAACCTCTCCTTCGCCGATCCACATATCAACGAAATCTTTCGTCTCGCGATAGGCCCATCCTAAATCCGCCCGTCCCAGCTCCAGGTCCTGGTTATGATAATCGGGATGGAACTGGACACCGCATATCCTAGTCCCAGGGACCGCGAGCGCTTCGATGCAGTGCTCGCTCTCCGCAAGGGGCGTTATGTTCCTGCTGCTGACCACCGCGAAGGTATGGTGCTTTATCGCCATGTGCCCCTGCGGGACGCCGCTAAAAAGGGGATGCCGCGACCCTTCTTCAGTCAGCCTGATTTTTTCGAATCCGAATTGGGATTGCCGGAGCCTGACTACGTCCTCGCCGAAGACCCTGCCAATCATCTGGAACCCGTAGCAGATGCCGAACAACGCCAGGTTGTTCTTCGCGCAAAATTCGATGAATTCCAGAACCGTGGCGCCTATCGGAATGCCGTCGAAACGGTCGCAGCCCGGTACTGGGGAGAGCAGCGAACCGTTGATCACCGCTGCTCCTGCCCTCAACGCGTCTTCCTTTAGTTTTCCGAATTCGTGCAGCTGCAGCAGGTGCGTCCGGGCCAGTTCCACCCCGTGCCTTTTCGCCAAAGGGACCATGGTCCTCCTGCCGTAATCATGTTCGCAGATACTTCCGTTGGATCCTATCGTGACCGCGCAATCGAGAAAGGCGAGCCTCTTTGTCATAGATAAAGGTTTATGATGGGTAACAATTAAAAACAGGGCTTACGCAGTCACTTGCATGATAGGTTACGAATACGAGTTCTTCGTCGTAGACCGGGAGAGCCTGATGCCCATACGCGGAAACCGGTTCGACGCCGTCCACAAGGCGCTTGCAGACAAAGGCTGGAAGAACTACTACGACCATATCAGCAAGGGACTGAATTATTCAAAGAAAGGCGGAATCACGCTGAAGACCGACGTCGTGCTTCATATTTTCGAGCTGAACATGCCTCCCTGCGACAGCGTGGGCGGGGCCGACGCGCAATTCAGGGAAGCCCTTGGCGGGATAGACGCGGAGTTGGCGAAAGTCGGCTGCAAGGCCCTGATGACGGGGGGTTTTCCGGCGAAAATAGACTATTGCGAAAGGACCCGCGGGAACGACGCGATAGCTTATGACATAAAGCTTGAAGAGACGGTTTCAGACTGGTACGTCATAGCAGGGGACCACATCTGGCTGGATGTGGAGCCGGGCCAAATGCTGAGGGCCATGAATGTTTTCAACCGCCTCAGCGGCGTCCTGATAGCCCTGTTCGGGAATTCGCCGGTCATAGAAGGAAAAATACAGCCGAATATCGAACAGCGCAGCCCGCTTCCTGAACGCGGGGTGAAGTGCGGTTTTACTTTCGGAGTCCCGAGCCAGCCTTACGCGAGCTTCTGCCAGTACCTGAACCTGATACTCGGCGCGAGATTCTATTTCCTGATAGACGACGACGGCACCTGCTACTACCTTAAGGATGCAGGACTTACGTATCTGGATTATTTCAAAGGCAAAAACAGGATAGAGCGCGTAGACGGCACGAGTATGGAGAGGGCCCCGAAGATAGGGGACGTCGAGGACATGCTGAGAAGGAATTTCGTGGACATGCGCCCCAAGTTCCGGTTCAAAAAGGATGTGAAGCTGCAGGATTTCCTCGATGCGGTCAAACAAAATGACGACAATGCGGTCCTTGAAATGTTAGACAAAACGTTCCTTGAGATACGGGTCGTCCCATGCCAGAGGCTGGCCGAGTCGTCCGTCGCGCCTGCGTTCGTTCTCGGCTTGCAGGAGAACCTGGACAAGATGGAGGCGTACCTGGGCCAAAAACCGTATTCGTTCTGGGCCAGCCTCAAACCACATGCGGTGCAGGACGGACTGGCATTCAGCATCGAAGGCACGAGCATGTCGCAGATCGCATCGGACCTTGCGGAACTGAGCCAAGAAGGCCTGCTCAAACGCGGAAAAGGCGAGGAGAGGTTCTTGAAGAGATTGTTTGAACGGATTAAAAACAAGAAGAACGTCGGGCAGGAGAATCTTGAAATATTCAGAAAAGGCGGCGTGAGAAAGCTTGCCGAAGCGAACGTGGCATTTCCGTAAAAGAATAAGAAGTCAAAGCGGCTGCTGCATCGTGGCGCAGTGGATGCCGCCATAGCCATAAACCAGGTCCCGGGCATCTATTGGCACTATTTCCCTGCCCGGGAAGCAGTTTTGCAGGATGTCAACCGCCTTTTTGTCGTTCCTGTCCTTGAAAACCGGAAGCAGGACGCGCTTGTTCGCGATGTAGAAATTGGCATAGCTCACCGGAAGCCTCCGTTCTGGGATGTCCAGCCTTTTGGGCATTGGAAGCTCTGTTATTTCCAGGCCAGCGTTCCGGAGGATGCCCATGTTCTCCTTCAGCGCCTTGTAATTCCCATCGCGCATGTTCCCTTCCGAGGCAGTCACAACCGCGTTCCTGCCCACGAACCGCGTGATGTCGTCCACATGGCCGTCCGTGTCGTCCCCTTCTATCCCCTTTTTCAGCCAGACGATGTCCCTTGCGCCCAGATAATCCGCAAGAAACTTTTCTATCTGCGCCTTTGTCAGCTGTGGGTTCCGGTTTTTGTTCAGGAGGCACTGCTCCGTGGTGAGCATGCGGCCCTCGCCGTTCACGTCAACCGAGCCGCCTTCAAGCACGATGCCAGGATGCAAAACCTCCTTTCCCGACTCTTTGGCAATCGACTCGCCGGTCTTGTTGTCGTAAAGCAGGTCCTCGTATTTGTTGCCGTATGCGTTGTACACCCATTTGGAGGCCGTTGTCCCGCCCTTTTCGTTTTTCACGAAAATAGGCGCATAGTCCCTTATCCACACGTCCGCGCTTTTCAAGTGGAAAAAATTGATGTTCCTTTCCCCAACGCCTTCCTTGTCCAGCGCCGCGCGAGCCTTGCCTTCCCATTTGGAGTCGTTCGCCAGGACGTTCACTTTTTCGTTCTCCTGCAGCGCGCCTGCCATCTGCGCGAACGTCCTTTCAACGCGTTCAAGAACTCCGGGCGGAAATGTCCTGGGGTCTTTGGGCCAGCTCAGCCACGTCGCCTCGTGGGGCTCCCATTCCGCAGGCATCCGGTATGCCGCCATCCGAATCACTTCTGGACGAGCCTCGAATAGGTGTCGGGCCTCCGGTTGTGGAAGAATCTCCAGCCCTCTTTCACCTCTTTGCCCAGGGAAAGGTCAACTTCGGCGATTACGACTTCGTCCCTGTCGCCTCCCTTGGCAAGCAGGGTGCCGAACTGGGAGCTGACAAACGAGCCGCCCCAGAATTTCATTTTCCTCTCCCTGCCCGCGCGGTTCACTGCCGCGACAACGGTTCCGTTCGCTATCGCATGGCCGCGCTGCACGGTTTCCCAGGCATCCTGCCAGTTGCCCTCGCTCTGTTCCACGCCCTCAACGGTACCGATGGCGGTTGGATAGAATATCATGTCCGCGCCCATGAGCGAGACCGTGCGCGCCGCCTCGGGAAACCACTGGTCATAGCATATCAGGACCGCGATTTTCCCGTATTTCGTTTCAAAGACCTTGTAGCCCAGGTCGCCGGCTGCGAAATAGTTCTGCTCGAAGAAATTCTGGTCCTGGGGGATGTGCATCTTGCGGTACTTGCCGAGGATTTTTCCTGTCTCGTCGAACACCACGGAAGTGTTGTACAGTTTTTTGCCGTCCCTCTCGTAAATGGAGCCGGCGATGACCACTGCCCTGGCCTCCTTCGCCGCGGCTGAGAGCAGCGCGGTGGTTTCGCCAGGAATTGTTTCGGAGAACGCGTCGGCATCCGCACGCTCGTCCTGGGGGAAATACGGGGATGTGAAAAGCTCCGGAAGGCAGATTATTTTTGCGCCTTTTTGCGCCGCGGCCTTTATGCCATTGACGGCCCTGCGCCTGTTCTCCGCAGCATCGGCGGCCATGCCCATCTGGACCAAGCCAAGAATGACCTTCATAGTCAATCAATCTGCCTGGTCAGTTTTTTCAATCTTTCTAGGGACACGGCGGGAGTCTCTATCGTGTTTAGCAGATAAAGCGGCGAGCGGGCGAAGAGCTCCCTGAAGAATTTCTTCCTAAGCCGGAGCTTCGCCCTTGTGCGCACAAGCTGGTGCGGGTTGCAGAAATCGTGCTTTGCCATGAAGCGCACAGCCTCCTGCGGCGAGAGTTTCCTGAGCGCGGGCTTTCCTTTTTCCCTGGTGAGCAGCACGATGAGCTTCAGGGTGCTCTCGGTCCGTACCCTGTCCTCGCCGAAGAAACGGTTCACGTCTATTATCGCGCGCTCCCTGTTGTCCCGCCTCGCGCCCTCCAGCCGCTTCGCGAACTGGGGCCAGTTCTGCGCCAGGTCCGCGCCTATGTAGGAGTTTTTCTCCGCCGAGAACGCGAGCGTCTCCCTGCCGGCCAGGCGCACGAAGAACCAGTCGTCCGTGAGGAAGTTGTTGCGCTCGTCCAGGAGAAGGCCGTAGGTGAGCGTGGTCTTGCCGCTTTTGGGGGGGCCGATTATTGCCACGCCCCTGCCGCCACAGTCCACGAACGAGCCGTGGACAGAGAATCTCCTGTGCTCGGACGGGACGTCCTCCAGGAAGTCCGCCACCAGCGCCAGGGCGATGCTTTTTATCCATCCGTAGTAATCGCAGTCTTGGACAATCACGGTTTTTGACAGGGGTTCGTATAAGACGCTCAGGACACGGGACCCCGGGCGCGAAACCGCAAAAAGCCTCGCGTGGGGCCTTATCCATTCCGGCATGGGCTCGAAATTCTCCTCCCACATCCCCTTGAAGCTTTCGCTGTCCGTGAAGAACTTGACGCAGGTGCCGTGTATCGCGGCCTTCCATTCGTGGAGGCCCGCGGAGTGGAGCCTGGCCATGAGCCGCTCCTTCTGCACCTGGGAGATTATCCTGACTTCGTACCGCTCAGCCATGGGCAAGCCTACTCCGGCAAGAATTATAAAAGAATTAGAAAAGAAAAAAAAGGATTTACGCCTTGAGGACCTTGGTCCTCGCGGTCTTTATCCAGTCCTTCGCGGCGTCCTGGCCCCCGAATCCGAACGCTATGCCGAATGCAAGCGCGGAACCGAAGAGCACCGCCTGCGCGAGGGTGATGAAGAGCGCGTCCAGTATCTGGGTGTTGAAGCCCAGCATGGCGAGTGCCATCACGGCGCCGATGTACATTACCAGGATTTTCGCCACCCTGGCGCCTATCTGGACCGAGCTCGACTTGTCGTCCAGCTGGAGCACGAGTATCTTCACGTACTCGCCAAGTATGGTGGCCAGCAGCACGATGAGCACCGCGCCTATAACTATGGGCACGTATGCAAGCACCTGGCCGATGAACACCGCCAGCGAAGTGAGGTACACCATGTCGAACGCGGACTGGAAGAACAGTGTCAGCGTGTAATAGTATACAATCAGGGCCAGCACTTCGCTGACCACTATCGCGCCCAGCGCCTTGTCCAGCTTCTGGGACTTGAGATAGTCCTCGAATTTGACCCCCTTCAGGATTTTCATCACGAGCCGCTTCAGCAGCATCGCCACGACCCATCCCAGGACGATGAGTATGATGGCCAATAGCATGCGGGGCAGCATGTCCGCAAGGCTCGCGGCGAGCCTCATGGATTCCACATCAACCGCAGCCTGCAACGTTTCAGTAAAACTCATATATTCACCGGGTAACTACTCAGGTTTGCGCTTTATAAACGTTTCTCCGTGCCGCCCTCAGGGCGCCGCACGGTCGAATCGTGGGCCCGTGTTCGCCAGCCGCGGGTTCCGGCCGGCCCCTGCCAATCCTTTTTAATTCTCGTCACCAACAGAATCCACATGGGTTTTCTCAGGGAGCTCTGGCGACTCACGCGTTTCGAGCACGCGCTCATGATCGCCATCGCGGTGCTCATCGGGGAGGCGGTGATAATCGGGTCATTGCCGCCCCTGACCGTGCCCATAATCCTGTCCCTCCTGGTGCCCGTGCTGAGCGAGGCCGGCTCCTTCGCGCTCAATGATTATCTGGACGTGGAGAGCGACAGGATAAACAAGAAGAACGACAGGCCGCTGGTGAAGGGAACGATAGACCCCGCGTTCGCGCTCTGGTTCTCGGCGCTGTGCATTTCCCAGTCAATCATACTCTCCTATTTCATCAACATGCCCGCGTTCGCCATCGCGCTCGTTTTCAACATCCTGGCTGTGCTCTACAACTGGAAGCTCAAGGACCTCCCCCTCGTCGGAAACGCCTACATCGCGCTTACCATGGCCATTCCGTTCATATTCGGAAATTTCGTGGTCTCCCCCAGGCTCGTTCCGCTCGCAATGGTGCTCTCATGCCTGGGATTCATTTCCGGCCTCGCGCGGGAGATGCTGAAAACCGTGCAGGACATGGAAGGCGACCTTGCTGCCAGGGGGTCCAGGACGCTCCCCATGCTCATAGGTGCGAGGAACACGATACTTCTGGCCATGATATTATACGGCGTTTTCGTCCCGCTGAGCCTGGCGCCCTTTGACTTCGGGCTCAGGTTCGGCATCGTTCCGGCCGCCTGTGTGATACTCGCGGACGTGGCGATACTGTGGATGACCGTCCGGCTGACATTCGCCCATGGCGATGGAGCCGCCGCGGCGCTCAGGGACGCCAGGAACATAAGCCTCGTGGCGCTTTTCGTGGGTTTGGCAGGCTACCTTCTCGCGGTGGTATAGTGCCGGTTTTTCTGCGCGCAGTTCTTTTAAATGGTTCTAATTAATAGGATATAATGACAATCCACACGGGCAGGCATCCGCTTCACCACAGGACGATGCCCAGCGAGGCGAAGGAGCGCTGCATGAGACTGGGGCAGCGGGAGATAAGGATGGAGCTTGCGCATTTTTTGGCAAAGGCCGGCACCATAGAAACCGCCATGTCCAGGAAATGCTCGGAGCCTTTGGCTGTCATTGACCTGGGAAGGGGGCATGGCTGGATGGTTCCCGGCGCCGGCCTGCGGGTTTTGGCGGGCAACAGCATAGTCATCAGGAGCAGGACCAGCGAATTCCGGATTTTTTTCTCCGGCTTCGACCAAAAGGACAGGCTGGTGTGCGAGCTTTACATGGACGGCAAGCATGTGCGCAACCGAAGGCTGGAGCCGGGCGAATCGCTGGAGTGCAAAAAGGACAAGGAGGCCCCGTTCCGCGTGACTAGGCGGGTGACGTTCGGGATGGCCCGGTGCGCGGCAATAAGCGTCTGGGCGGACATACCCAAGAGAGATGTCATGCTGTAGCGATCGCCTCATCCCGTCGTGTTTTTCCCGATTCACGAGCACAGAAAAATGTGTTTAAAAACACATGCCGTCAAAACGGAATCGTTAGTAAAAAATCGATTCCGGGGGTGGGAGTATGGATATGGGAACTAAACAGCTCGCTTGTCCTAGATCGAGGCCTTTTTCTTCGGTAAAGAGGACAATCGCATCAGCCGCGCTCGGAATGCTCCTTGTCAATCCGATATTCACCGGCTGCGAGAAGAACCACGACGAAAGGAGTGAAAAAGAGATAAAAGAGATCAAAGGGCTGCTGGCTGCGGGCAGGAGCGTGAACGCGAGGGACGGGGAGGGCAAGACGATGCTGATAAGAGCCGTCTGGTTGTATGAGGAAGAGACGGCTAGATTTCTGATTTCGAAAGGCGCGGACGTGAACGCGAGGGACAAGGATGGCGATACCGCGCTGACAGAGGCCTGCGGCAAGGTGGATGAGGGCCTCGCTAGGCTGCTCATCGCGAAAGGGGCGAACGTCCGCGGAGATAACGGGGCGGCGCTGAGGCTGGCCGCCGGGAACAATAAAACGGATCTGATGGACCTGCTCATCGCGAAAGGCGCGGATATGAACGCGAGGGACAGCAAGGGCAGGACGGTGCTGATGGATTCCTTCTACGAGTGGAACAGCGCGGTCGCGGAGCACCTAATCGCGAAAGGGGCTGATGTGAAAGTGAGGGACAATGAAGGCAAGACGGCGCTGATGGAAGCCGCCGTCCGACAGAACCACAAGCTCGTGGAGATCCTCATCGCCAAAGGCGCGGACGTGAATGCGAAGGACAACAAGGGCGACACCGCGCTGACTATGGCCGCGCGCGATGAAAAAGCCGGGACAGTGGAGTTCCTAATCGCGCATGGCGCCGACTTGAACGCGCGGGACGGATCCGGCGAGACTGCGCTGATGGAAGCCGCCCGCCACGGGAAGGCAAACGTGGCAAGGCTTCTGGTCGCCAAAGGCGCGGATGTGAACGCGACGAGCGGCGGCTGGAGCGCGCTGGCGTGGGCCTTGGACGAAAACGGCTTGATAGGGACTGCCAGGGAGGAGACGCTGGACAGGAAGAACGAAATCGCAAAGCTACTGATAGAGAGCGGCGCGGACGTGAACGCTGAGGGCAGATACGGAGCTACGGCGCTCATAGGGGCTTGCGACAAGGAGAAAGACGAAATCGCCAAGCGCCTCATTGCGGGAGGGGCGGATGTGAACGCGGCAGACGGGGATGGCGACACGGCGCTCATGAAAGCGGCCTACAGGGGCAAAACCGAAATCGCGGAACTGCTCGTCGCCAAGGGCGCGGACATCGAGGCGAAGAACAAACGCGGCAGTACCGCGCTGATGGACGCAGCCACGGGCGGGAGCATTGGTGTCGCGAGGCTGCTCGTCGCCAAGGGCGCTAAGGTGGATGTGAGGGACGACGCTGGCTGGACCGCGGTCATGAATGCCGCCGCAGACGGACATGTAGATATCGCGAGGCTGCTCATGGCGAAAGGGGCGAGAGTGAACGCGAGGGACAAGAATGGCAAGACGGCGCTGATGACGGCTGCCGACTTCGACAGGTTCGAAGCGGTGAAGTTCCTGCTCGCGCACGGCGCGGATGTGGACGCGAGGGACAAATACGGCGACACGGCGCTCACGTATGCCTCCGATTTGGGGCATACGAGGACCGCGAACCTGCTTATCGCGAACGGCGCTGACCTGGATGCCAGGGACAAGCATGGCATGACGGCACGGGCATACTTGTCCAGGATGGAGAGGGCCAAAAGGTCGCTGGACGCGGAAGCCAAAAAGATGCGGCACGCCATGGGCGAGGAGTGAATTCTTCAGGAGGCGGGATTATGGCACAGATAACAGCACATGCATTGGCGTATCATGCAGCGGGGCAGCGCGAGCGTTCGCCGTTCGGCAGGGGCAGGGTACCTCCGGCTGCGGAAGTGGTCCGGATTTTGGATGGCTCCCCAAGGGTGCTGATGGCGCTTAACGAGGAGCTGAGGAAGGCCGCGGGCGAGGGCCAGCTGGACAAGATGATGGCGATGCTGGGCCTGGGTGCCCGCGCGAACGCACCGGACTCCCATGGCAAAACTCCGCTCATGCACGCGGTCGCGAACCTGTGCTGGAACGCCACTACGATACTGATTTCAAAGGGGGCGTGCGTGAACGATATGGATAATGAGGGCAAGAGCCCGCTGATGATGGCTGCCGAGAACGGAGACACGAAGATTATCAGGATGCTGATACGGAACAGGGCGAACGTGAACGCGGCGGACAAGTACGACTGGACTGCGCTGATGCATGCCAACCGCCATGGTTCTGCTCAAACCGCGAGGGCGCTCATAGACAACGGGGCGGACGTGAATGTGATGGGAGGGGGGATGACTGCCCTCATGATTGCAGCAGCCGATGGCAATATCAGAACCGCCAGGTTGCTTCTTGCGCATCATGCAAAAATCAATGCAAGGAACAGCGACGGCCATACCGCGCTGTACTCGGCCATACGCGAGGGAGAGCATGAAATGGCGAAATTCCTGAGGGCACACGGAGCGAAGGAGTGAGCGGCATGAGCACCATGAGCAGGCGAAGGAAGACACTGAGGGGGACCAATGCGCACATGAGGCGGCATACCGCAGGAGCCAGGCTAAGGGAGATGTCCGGGTTCAAAGCCAGGAGCGACACCCTGCATA
>CAILMQ010000065.1 GCA_903835385.1 uncultured Microcaldota archaeon
TACGAGGCCGCAAGGAAAAAAATCGAGGAGGAAGCGGGGAACGCGGGCGCGAGCGTCATTTTTGTCAACGAGCGAATCGTTCGTCCATACGCCCCAAGAGTAGTACAGGTGGCCATCGACTTTGTCGTGCATAAGAAAAAGTGACTAAACGCGATAGAAAAAACAGCTATGCTCCGAAGAGCGCGTACCAGAGCAGCAGGCCTGAGAGCATGCCGAGCACTATGGGCGGCAGCGCGGGCAGAACGAGTTTTTTTCGCCACACCAGGGTGAGGAACAGGGCCATGGCGACAACCGAGCCGAGCATCACGAACAGGGCCGCTAGCGGAGAGAAGGAAAGCACGGACACCTCCATCATGACGGGCGCTATCAGGTCTCCGGTGCCCAGGTCTATGCGCTTGACCGGGCCGGTCTCGGTCGCCGGAGCCCTTGCGGTCACGGTGAACGCCAGGTCCTTGGAGATTATGTAATTCGCCATTTCCACCATGTGCTTGGTCAGGAAAACCGAGATGAAATCATAGACGGAAAGCAGCATGAGGAAGATTAGCACGGGCACGATTCCCATGGAGATGCCGAATACAACGCCGACACCCGCGGTCGCCATTATGGCTGCCGGGTTCTTGAGATTGGGCAGGAACGCTTTTGCCGCGGCGAATGCGATGCCGGACACGATTGCGGCGATGGTGCTCGCCTCGTAGCCGAGCAGGATGCGGAACACCGCGTAGAACACCAGGGAGGATGATGTGGATATGATTATGAATTCCATGCCCCTGAACAAAACCAGGCTGATTTTGAGCACCCTTATGACGAATATGATGAGCGCTGCGCCCACCAGGGTGTAGGCGATGAATACCAGGGCGGTCATGGGGCTCTGGGTGTCCGTGGTCACCACCATGCTGCTGACAAAGGGGTTGCTGTTCATGTCCCGCAGGATTGCATAGCCGGTGAAAATGCCGACCACCTGCGCAAGCAGGAAAAACAGCAGCAGCGTGAACACGAGCCTCATGTCATCTTTCTCCCACGAGCTTCACGTGGCCGTGCTCCTTCTCGTAGAGGTCGCCCTTGCTTTTGAGCTGGTCGATTATCCTCCTGGCCTCCCTCTCGTCTATGTCGTAGGACGCCGCGGCGGCGATGACCTGCTCGATGTCCGCGGTGTCGTTGGACTTGAGGTGTTCCCTGATGATTTCCATTATGGTGTCCACCTTCTGGAGCTTGTCCCGCTCCGACTTGGGCTTGCCCGTGGCGATGGTGTCCACGTCCAGCGTGCCGGTGGCCTTGTCGGTCATCACCTGCCGCATCACGTATCTGAGCAGGCCTATGGCCACCTCGGCGTCCGCCTCCTCCACGACCGATGATAGGCGCATCTTCGCGTTCGCCTCCGAGAGGCGCACGAGCCCCTCCAGATACCTGGGGGTTATGGCGACCGAGCCGGAATCCTTGCCTTTGCTCCTGAGGTCCACGTAGAAGTATTTAATCTTTTCCGATGCCGGAGCCATGAGCTTTGGCCGCACGTTCCTGCGCGCATATGCTATGTATTTCCTGAGCACGTCCTTGTCCACGAGCTGCGCGGTCTTGTTGTAGTCCGTCTCGTTGCCCATGTGCGTGCTGAGTATGTGCTGGGCCAGCTTGGAATCCTTCTCCTCGTCCAGCACATCCACGATGGGGAATATGAGGTCGAAACGGGAGAGCAGGGTCGGGGCGATATTGAACTGGTCCGCCAGGTTCTTGTTCTGGTCGAAGCGGCCGTATTTCGGGTTCGCCGCGGCGAGTATGGACGTCTTTGTCCTGAACTTGGCCACCATGCCCGCCTTGGCTATGGATATCTGCGCGCTCTCCATGGCCTCGTGGAGCGCCGCCCGGTCCTCGTCCTCTATCTTGTCGAACTCGTCTATCATGGCCATGCCGCCGGAAGCGAGCACGAGCGCGCCGGCCTTGAGCGTCCAGCCGCCGTCGCCGAGCTCGTCCTTTTCCGCACTGACCGTAAGCCCGACGCCCGAAACGGTCTTGCCGCTCACGTAGATGGACTTGGGCGCCAGGTCCGCGGAGTTCTGCAGGAACCTGGACTTGGCAAGTCCTGGGTCTCCGATCAGGAGCACGTGGATGTCGTCGCGTATGATTGCGCCGCCCTTCATGGTCTTGCCCTTGGTGCCGCCGAAGAGCTGGAGCGCGATGGCCTTTTTCACCTCTTCGTGGCCGTAGATGCCGGGAGCCACGGAATCGATGAGTATGCGGTATATGTTCGGGTCCGCGGCGAGCTCAAGTATGCGCTTCTCCTCCTCCTTGGAGATGTCTATCTCCTCGAAATCCTTTTTCAGGCTCTTTACGTTGTTCACTTCCAGGTACCTGCTGTACACCATCTCCTGCTTCTGCCTGAATTTCAGGGGCTGCTTGAGCCGCAGTATGCCCGAGAGCTCCAGGTTCTCGCCCGGCGACACCGAATTCACCAGGTCGTCCTCCATGAGCAGCTCTATCTTGGCGGTCGGCGCGCTGCCCTTCACCCGCTCGAGCAGCTCCTGCACCTCGGCCCGCTGGATGTCCACGAAATCCGACTCGTCGTCCATCTGCTTGAGCGCGAGCTTCTTGCAGGAATCGCACCTCTTGGGCGGGCTGAAGTTCTTCACCACCGGGTAGCGGCTCGTGGAATCGCATATCTGGCAGCGGTAGACCGCGATTTTCACCCTGTGCATTATCTCGGCCCGCTTGGTGACCACCGCCTTGAACGCCACCATCTCGTTGAGGTTCTTGGAACCGAGCTGTTCTATGAGCATCTCCTGGGCAGGCACGTTGACGAACCGGACGTGGGGCTCGAACCCGCCTCCGGAGGGGAGCGCCAGCTTCATCTCCTCTATGGCGGTCTCCGCGGACTCTATGACGTTATCCGGCTCCTTTACGAGCCGGTCTGCGATATCCGGGTCGAACCTCTCCAGCTCCTCGTAGTCCACCATGAGGCTGCGCCTGGCCGGGTACACGAGGAGGAGTTCGTCTATGCGCGATTTATGGATGGATGTGAAGAAATCGTTGAAGAGCGCTACCATAGGGGTAAGGTCCGGTTTTTCCATAATACCACTATAATTAGGGTGGAATACCGTTTTGGGTAAAAGTGTTTAATAATCCTAACTGTTTAAGCGATTTGTGATGGCATGGCCAAGGCAATAGTCCTTATCATGGACGGAGTCGGGGACCTTCCGACGCCGAAGACTCCGCTGCAGGCTGCGAAGAAGCCCAACCTGGACAAACTGGCCCGGGACGGCATAACCGGCCTGCTCAGCCCTGTGGGCAGAGGGGTGGTGCCGGGCAGCGACACCTCGCATTTGCGCATATTCGGCTATGAGCCGAAAATCTGCTATCCCGGAAGGGGGCCGCTGGAGGCCCTTGGCCTCGGCATGGCGCTCAAGGAAGGCGACGTGGCGTTCAGGGCCAATTTCGCGACAATCAAGGACGGCATCGTGATTGACCGGAGGGCCGGGCGCATAGACACCGCGAGCGCGACCGCGATATCCGGCCTGGTGTCCATGAAGATAGAGGACGTGGACGTCATATTCAAGAATTCCGTGGAACACCGCGGGGCGCTGGTGCTGCGCGGCCCGGGCTTGAGCCACTGCGTGAGCGAGACCGACCCGCATGCGGAAGCCGCGGTGCACCAATGCCAGCCCCTGGAGGCAGGACCGGCGGCTGAGAAGACCGCCAGGATAGTGAATAAGTTCACCCAGGACGTGCAGAAGCGCCTTTCCGATGCTTCTGAGAACAAAACGAGGGAGAAGAAGGGCCTGCCGCAGGCGAACGCCGTTCTGCTGCGCGGGGCCGGCTCGTTCAGCAGCGTGCCATCTTTCGAGGAGCGGTTCGGCCTGCGCGCGGCGTGCATCGCAGGAGGCGCGCTCTACCGCGGGGTCGCGAGGTTCATAGGCATGGACATATTCCTGGTTCCGGGGGCGACCGGAGACAAGGACACGAACCTCTTCGCGAAGGGCAAGGCGGCGCTCAAGGCGCTCGAGACACACGACCTTGTATTCGTGCACGTGAAGGCGTGCGACTCATTCGGCCATGACGGCGATTTCAAGGGGAAGACGAAGATGATAGAAAGGATAGACAAGGAACTGATGCCGCTGCTCATCAAATCCGGGGCCTGCATTGTGGCTACCGGAGACCATTCCACCCCCTGCTGCAGGAAGGAGCACTCGGGCCACGAGGTCCCGATTCTCATGTACGGGCCCGAGGAGCGCTCGGACGACGTCAATAATTTCGACGAAATCTCCTGCATGGCCGGCGGCATCGGCCACATCACCGGGAAGCACGTGATGCCCATGGTGCTGAACCTGATGGGAAAGGGAAAGAAATACGGGAGCTGACTGAGTTATCTTCTGGCGATTACTGGTATTTTCATCCCTTCAATTTGTTCATCTGCCTCTGCCGAACTAAGTTTGAAATTCAAATCCAACAACTCCTTTGCTTTTGGATTTTCTTCGTTTAACTTATACATTTCTGCCCTGCCGACGGTTCTGGTTTTTATCAAAACTTTCTCTTCTATGAGTTTATTCCATATAGGTTCTATCGTAATTCTAGATATTTGAGTTTCACTTGCGACCTGGCTTTTCGAGT
The DNA here is from genome assembly GCA_903835385.1 of uncultured Microcaldota archaeon. GTDB lineage: Archaea > Micrarchaeota > Micrarchaeia > Anstonellales > Bilamarchaeaceae > CAILMQ01. Next base: position 4,594 of record CAILMQ010000065.1, read on the forward strand.
AATCAAAATGACCAAATGTTAGAAAGAAATCTAGTACTTTTATAGTTGGGGAATCTCCAAACATTTCAACGAACACCGTTTTTGTTTTTTCCATGTCTCATGTCAACTCCATTATCCAATGGATTTTATTTGTTTTATTAGTAGTATTAGTATTATTAGTAATAGAAAGGTTTAAATATTATACGTTCAATGTATATCAAATAAACAATCAAAGGGCGTCTTGAATGAAGCTTAATGAGAAAGCGTTTAATGAGATAAAAAAAGTTCTTTTGAAGAAACTTTACAACATGGGTTGCTGGGGTAAAGGCCATGTTTGCGAACAAAATCTTCCGAAGGGCTTTCCACCAGACTTACGCGGTCTTGTTGTCGATGTCGCTTATGAACTAAGAAAACAGGGATTTTTGGTTATGCGCCCATCAGGGCATGATCGACAGTGGTATTTGAATCATGCTAAAAGGCAGGAAATTGAAGAGGTGTTAAATCAATAATCTTTTTCCATCTCGGCAGTCAAGTCGGAGGGGGGCATGGCCCATCCTCGTCGCCGAGCTTGAACAGATCCTCCACGTCCAGCTCGTCCTCCTCGTCGTCCAGCATCGGGACGCAGGTTTCCTTCTGTTCATTTGTTTGTTTGATTTGCATATTTATCACCGATTAACATAACCAATCACAGATTTATTAATCGGTGTAACAAAAATGGCCCTGCAAAAGATCTTAGGTGCCATGCCGGGCTAGTCTAATGTTTGCCTCCAGGACGGCAATGTCAGCAAAAAAAGCTGACATTGCGCACCGTGTTCCCATGGAACACGATTGCGCCCTTTAGGCACAGGACCGGATGGTCGACGCCTCGACCATAGGTCCACAAATCGATGCGTCGATTTGTCGGACCCACCGTCTCTGGACGGCCCACATGTTCGTCGCAACGAACATGGGGCGCATTGTTCGAAGCGTCGAACAATAGCGTTCCCCCGTGCCAGCCTCTGGTGATATCCTCAAGGAACCCCTACAAAGTCACTGAATACGATTAGAGGAAAAATGGAAGAAAAAATAATTAAGGATAAAAAGAAAAATCCTTCAGCCGAGCACGGTCCCGGTCAGCGTGGCGTCAGCGGGCCTCGGGATTGTCGTCACATCGTTCACATAGTTGTAGTATATCACGATGCTGCCCTTGAAGTCGCTGTTCGGGGTCAGGCTTATCGGATTCCCGTTCACGTCCACGCAGATAGCGGACATCCGTTTTGTGGAGCCTGCGGGAACCAGCTGGTCCGCGGCCGCCACCGGCGTTGCGAACGAGTAGTTCGCATCCGAGGAAGAGCCCGTGGTACACAGGATTTTGGATATGTTCACCGCCTGGCCCTTGCCGTTCTGGAGGTTGAACGCCGCCTGGACCTGCGTGCCGTTGATTACGACCGCGGGGTTCTCGGAGCATCCGAATCCGGGCTGGGAGAACTGGCACACTTCCGGAACCTTCGTGAGCCTCGGGAGGAAGAACGCCAGCAGGGCGAGCACGATGACTATGACCAGGATCGCCCAGCCGTAGGTCATTAGATACTCCATGGCCGCCTGCCCCTTCGAGCGCGAACCGTACTGCCGCGCAACGAGCGCATCTTTCTTTTTTCCTTTGTTTTTGCTTTTATAAACCATTGAACACACCTCAGATAAGGCTAGAGAAGAACGCATTGAGCGTAACGGTCACGAGCCAGTACACCAGCAGCGCGCCCACCAGCAGGAACGGGAAATACTTGAGCCCCTGGCTCCTCGTTCCGGTCCTGATGACGCTCACTATCAGCGAGGACGACGCGGCCGTGACGATCATTGTCGGTATTGCGAAGTAGAAGAACTCGGTGGAGGTTATCATGGGGCCGGAGAACTTGAACGAGCCCAGGCTCCCGAATGCGCCTGAGGCGACTTCACCGGACGGCAGCTTCGGGGCGATTTTCTCGAAGATCTCCACCAGCTTCTGGGACACTGCGAAGAGGAATGGGGTGCCGACCATGGATGCGAAAATCACGAATATTTCATAGAGTATGAGCGACGCGGCGATTTCCTTCCTCATTATGGATGTGTTGCGCACGTCCTCGGCCGTCCGTTCCAGCACCTCGGTGAGTTCGCCGCCGCTTGCGGACGCCTGCTTCATCAGGGATGTCGTCCGCGTGAAGACCTTGCTGTCGAACCTGGATGAGAGCGTGTCCAGGGCGCTCTCCATGGATTGCCCGGAGAACGAGCTCTTCACCACGGCCTTGACTTCCGTGGAAAGCAGCCCGAACTCGGGCTTTGCGGAATACCACATCGCCTGGTCGAGCGTCATGCCCGCCTTTATGTTGGATGCCACGAGCGTAAGGAAGTCCGGCAGCGCGGCCTCGAGCACATTCCTCCTGGTGTCGGCCCGCATTATGAGATAGGTGGAAAGCAGCATGGTCACGGAGATGTATACGAACACCATCATGACGATAAGCAGCAGGAACCAGGTCAGGATGCCGGGCAACTCCATGCCCAGCAGCCCGTTCACCGCGGACACGATGATGGCGGCCGTGGGCTGGTAGGCCATGAGCGCTATGGAGAGTATGATTGCGATTATCACCACATTCATCGCAAGGTAGCCTGCGAACGCATCCGGCTGCACGTTCATGCCCGCGGCGGCGGTGTCCGTCTCGAAGCGCTTCACCTGGTTCCTTGTGAACAGGAGCCGCCCGAAGAATTCAAAGAACGTGTTTTGCGCCATCATGACCGCCTATATGATGTATTTCGGCCTGCTGGTCTCTATCAGGCCGAGGAACAGGAATTGTATGATCGCTATTGCGATGAACACCGGGGCGAGTATGGAGGATGTCATTCCCAGCGTGCCTCCGGATATGGCCGAGAACACGACCGTGGCGAGCACCACGCCGAGGGAGGGCACGATGATGCCGAACACCATGAAGAACATGACTATGGGGGTCAGCTTCTGGCTGTACTCTTTGAGCGATATCACCTGCTCCTTGGATATCTGGTCAAGGACCACCTCCACCGAGCTGCCCACATCGGCACCGGAAGAGATGGAGTTGGAGAGCTGCATGAGCACGCGCACGAAATAGCGGGACGGGTTCTGCTGCGCCTCGTCCCTGATGGCCTGGACCAGCGGAACGCCGAGCGTGACCCGGTCCGCTATCCTGCTCAGCTCCTTGCTCACCGCGCCATAGCCGGAGGTGGCGCCCACGATGGCGTCGAACAGCGGCATGCCGGACTTGACCGCGATGACAATCTGCCTGCCGGCGAACACGACTTCGTAATCCAGCTCCTTCGCCCTCTTGAGCACCAGGGAATCCGGATAGAGCATGAGGTAATAGAACAGTGCCAGGAAATACACGGCCGCCAGCGGCACGAGCCAGAGCAGTGGCACGGGCGGCGTCTGCATCGTGAATGCGACCCCGGTGAGGAAGAGGAATGCGACCGAGAGGTAGAGCGCGGAAAGCGAGACCTTTTCCAGGAATTCGATGGGCGTCTGGCTCAGGTTCGCGAGCGCGAGCTTCTTCTTCAGGTCAGGGAAGTAGGGGGCGAACATCTCGGCGATTGCCGTCTGGATGCTCCTCTGCCGGGCCGACGTGATTTTCTCTTCTGGCGCCATGGCTAGCCCTCCGTTTCGCTGAAGTACTTTCTCACCATATCATCACTTAAACCTTTCTCACGCGCCGTGATTTCCTTGGCCCTGAATATGGCTTCCTGGCGCGAGACGTGCTTCCGCTCGTACCTCTTGTAGAACTCCGGGTCCTTGCCGTGCAGCATGTAGAGCAGCGTGCCGTCGTCCATCTCGTTTATTTCCGCCACCATGTCCTGCACCTTTGCCTCCTTTGCAGAAACCCCCTCCTTGCCGAAAGCCACCCTGCCGGAGGTTTCTATCGAGGCGTCTATCTGCTTCTTCATTATGGCGCGCACGGCCGAGAACTCCTTCGCGTAATCGTCGTCTATGGTCTTCAGGCGGGCATCGGAATCCTTCACCAGCTGCTCGTCGCCAGGGCCGAGAGACGATTTGAGCTTCCGTATCTCGCTCTCGTGCTTCTGGGTGACGTAATCCTGGTACTTGGAAACCGCCCCGGGGAGCTGCTCCAGCAGGGATGTGAGCTGGAACGTGAGCTTGTCGAACTCCGCCTTCCTGCCGGCCTGGTCCCCCTCGGGCAGCGAGCCGACCGCGTCCTGGAACTTCTGCCTCATGGTGTCCATCTGGGCCTTGTAATTGCTCAGTATCTTGTCCTTGGCATCGGCGAGCTCGGTCTTCTGGGTGGACACGAGCGTCTCCAGCAGCCTGCCCCGCACCTCCTTCTCGCCCCCCTTTCCGCCGGGCTTCGCCTTCCTTGCGAGCATGTCCTTGAGCACGGTTATCTCGAGCTTTATCTGCTCCCTCCGATTCAGGCTCTTCTCCTTGAAAAGTTCCTTGGTCAGCGAGAGCATCCTCTTCTTGAGCGAGACATCGTCCACCTCTTGGCCCAGCGAAGTGGTTATCTGCTGCTCTATGTCAAGGTACTTCCTGCTCGCCGCCTGTTCCGCCCTTTCGCGCAGTATGGGCGGAACCGGTGGTGCGGGCGGCGCCCGTTCAATGGGCTTCTCGGCCATCGGCCTTGCCGCGGGCCTTGGAGCGGGCGCTACGGGGAGTTCTTTCTCTTCCGGCATTTCCTTTTCTTCCGGCAATGCGGCTGGCGCGGCATCCCGTGGCTGGAGCCTTGGTTTGGCCTCGGGCGGCTTTTGCGGAGCGCGCACTTGCGGCGTTTCTATTTCCATCTCCTTTTCGGTTTCCGCTTCCTTTTCAATTTCCACTTCCTTTTCCGGTTGCCTTTCCGGTTCCTTTTCCGCTTCCCTTTCTATTTCAAGCTGCTGCCCCTCTTCTTTTTTCTCCTCAAGCATCTCGAACTCGAACTCCCCCTGCTTCTCCGCGGGCTTCTCCTCCTTTTGCGGCATGATGTCGCGTTCCAGTTCCAGCGGCGGAGACACGAGCCGCTCCAGCTCTATTTCCCCGGACGGAGGCGCGGCTTCCGCGGGCTTCCCCGCCTTGATGGGCGTCTCCATCTCCTTGCCCATCTTCTCGGCGCCGGTGAGCGCCTCGGTTGTGAGCGCCTTGACCCTGCTTTCCACTTCCTCGCTTTTGGCCTTCATCTCCTTCCTGTCCGCGGGCTTCGCCCCCGGAGCCGCGGGCGCACCGTACATGCCCATGCCTGCGGAAGTCTTGATTATCTTGCCCGCGCGCTCGTAGAGGTTTATCAGGTCGCCGTAGGTATAATCGACAAACTCTATGGGCTCGAGGTCCAGCACCTTCTCGAATTCCACCTTGCCCTTGAATCCAGTATAGGGCTGCGCGGATTTCTCTATGCCCCTCGCCTGTTCCGCAGCAGAGTTGAAGTCGTCGCCTGGCATGTGGAATCACTTCACGGGGCTATCGCCCGAACTCCCATTTCACGCCCTTGCGCGCCGCCTCGATGACCTCGTCCGGATTCAGGTAGTAATGGGAAACTATCTCGCCCACCTGGTCCACGTCCTCGTAGCCGTTCTTCACCATCCAATCGAGGATTTCCGTCTTCTCGCGGACATCCTCCTCGATTTCCCGCTCGTCCATGCCTGCATAAAGGGAAAGCAGGCCTGAGAGCCGGTCCATCTTCCCCACGCCCTTTATCTTGTCGCTCTTCACGTCCCACTTGTAGAGGGTGTTTATGGCCCCGTTCTTCTTGACCTCGCTGAACTCCAGCACCCTCCTGATGTTGAATCTCCTGTGCCTGAATGTCACCACGATGCCGGAGAGCGCGTCGAGCATGGCCATGGGTATGTTTATCGGCGGGTTGGTCAGCCTGGATATGGTCTGCTCGGAATTGTCCGCGTGCAGCGTGGCGTACACCGAGTGGCCGGTGTGCATGGCCTCGAACAATATCTCCGCCTCCCGCTGGCGCCTTATTTCCCCGACTATGATGCGGTCGGGCCTCTGCCTCAGCGCGTTCACCATCAGGTCGAGCATCGTCACCTCGCCCTTGCCCTCGGGGTTCGCCTCGCGCACCACCATGGGCACCCAGTGGAGGAATGACGGAAGCGTGAGCTCCCTCGTGTCCTCTATGGAGACTATCCTCTGGTTCGCGGGAATCAGCCCGGACATGGCATTGAGGAACGACGTCTTGCCCGAGCCCGTGCCTCCTGTCACCAGGAGCGAGAGCTCGTTCTGAATGCAGAGCCATATCAGGGCCGCGACCTCGGACGACACCGTGTTGGAGCGTATGAAGTTGGTTATGGTCCAGGGGTTCTTGGCGAACTTCCTGATTGTGATTGTGTTGCCGAAGCTGGATATGGGGAACATGGTGGAGTTCACACGGTCCCCTGAAGGCAGGTGCGCGTCCAGCATGGGGTTGAGCACGTTTATCTGCCTGCCGATTTTCCTCGCTATCATGGACGCGTAGTCGTATATCTGCTCCTCGTTCCGCAGGCGCAGGCTGCTCTTGCACCACCCGAACTTCTTGTGGTAGACCCACACCGGGTCGCGGGAGTTGTTGACCACCACTTCCTCCAGCTTGTCGTCCGAGAGCAGGGCCTCCAGCTCGCCCAGGCCGAGCGTGTTCTGCAGCAGATAGACCGCGAGTATCTCCTTCTTGTCGGCGGGGAGCGTCGGGAAGTTGCGCTGGAGTATGCGCTTGGCCGCCTCCAGGAACTTGGCCTTGACCTCCTCGAATTTCTTGGGGTCCAGTATCTCGGATATGTCCAGCTTGACTTCGGTGACCAGTTCGCCCTTGAGCTTGGTTTCCAGGATGAGTTTCGTGCCCTCGGCTATGCCAGGAATCGTGACCTCGTAGCGCGGCACGAAGTCCTTGCCCTTGATTATCTTCACTTCCACCGGCAGGCCCTCGCTGGTGAAGCTGTAGGATGCGAGAAGGGATATTTTCGCCCGTTTCTCCTCGGGCGGGGCGGATTCGGACGCTGCTGCCTCGGGAGCGTCCTTCTCCTCGGGAGGCTTCGGCGCGTCGCCCCTGAGCCTGTCCCTTATCCTCTGTCTGATGTCGTCATCCTTGGGCATAGAATCCACCGGGCAAACGTCGTATGAATAAGCGTATTGAGATAAGTATATTTATAAGCGCTTGTTCACCCTGCGGCGTTATGCTGTGGTAAATGATTTTTTAAGTCAAATCGCGACTACTGACGTGGCGCAGGTTAGATTGATGCCCACGTCTCCATGGTATGCAGAAGGAAGACAACGAAGAGCCGCACTGATGTGAAATATATTTGTCCAACACGGAGCGCCGGACAAAACTCCAAAAGATAACCCGGGCGCTCGGGCGCCCGGACGATTCGAATCTTATTTTCGCTTTCGATTTTTCGTGTTTTGTTTTTTTTATTTAATTGCAGATTCGAAGATTGCTGCTGAGGCTCACTTCTTCCTGCCTTTGCCGGCGCGCCATTTCCGGTACAGCAGGTAAGCGAGTATCATGGCGATTATGATTGGCAGCGCCCAGCAGTAGTTCACCGGCTGCTCCACTACGACCGGCCTTGTTGTTGGGGTGGCCGACGGAGGCAGTGCGACGGCGATGAGGTGCGTCTTCACGAAAACGCCTGCCCTGACCAGCCTCACCGTGTAATTGCCCTCGAACGCGAATGGAATAGAGTACCAGCCGTTCGCACCCGTGACAGCCCGGAACGAGGTGCCGTCAGGCAGGAGTATGTCAAGAGTGGCATTTGCAAACGGCTTGCCGCCCACCGTGGCCTTGACCAGCCCCTGCCAGCCCACCAGGCCTTCCTTGTCTCCCGTGAGGTTCACGAACTCGCACGTGTGGACAACGCAGACGTTGCTCGGCGGGCAGTCGGCATCCGCGCAGCACTGGTATTTGTACCAGGTGTGGTTGTCCGCAAAGCCGCATGCTCCCTGAACAGGCTGGCAGGCTCCTATGGCGAGGTTGCAGAAGTCCGTCATGGGGCAATCGGCATCAGAGGTGCAAAGCTGTGAACCCGGCGGCGCACAGGTGCTGAACGTGAACTTGGTTTTTCCCGAGCCATAGTTTGAATTGGAGGCGTCCGCCTCATAGGTTCCGCCTTCGGTCAGCGAAAATGTTGCCGTTCCGTCGCTTCCCGCGGTTTTTTCATCCACCATTGCATTGTCCGGGCTGGTGAGCAGGAGCTTTATGAGGGTGCCTGCCCCGCTGGACGCGGTTATTGTCACCTGGTCGGCCGGGCAAGGCGCCCTGGAAAAGGAAATCGACAATGGGGGCTTCAGGAGCGGCGTTGCGGACACCCCGCCGCCCCATCCTGAGGGGGGCGGTGAGGGCGGAGGCGGGGGCGGAGGAGGAGGCGTGTATGTAGCCGCCCCGAGGGGTGCGAAAATGCTTCCGAAATTGGTTATGTTGGCGAACACGTAGCCGCTGCTGGTGTCCACGCCGTCCACGGACGAGAATAACGTGGAGTTCGTTATCCATCCGTTGCTTTCGTATTTCGCCATGAAGAGCGTGCTCACGTTCAAGGACTGGACGTCTGCCGGCAGGTAGCTGAAGTTGAGGAACAGGAAGGAATCATACGAGTTGGCAGTGGCTTGCACGAACCTGTTGATGTCTGCAAGGCCAAGCGGGTCCGGGGCAGAACTGATAGCGGAAGTATTGGTGCCGTTCTCCAGGAGCTTTATCTGGAAGGTATCGTTCCCGGACGTAAGATAGCTGTCGTATTCCGCGGCGTGGTCGTAGGAGATGATGTATACCCGGTTAGGCGCAGTGCCTGTGACGCCGTAGGTGATGTTGCTGTCCACGCCGTCCGTGATAAGGTCTGCCCACAGCCCTGCGACCAGGTAGTCCGAACCCTGGGTTATGTACTGCGAGCTCATGAAGTCCTGCGAGCAGCATGCGGTGTCGGTTGAAACCACGGTCTCGTTGCTCAGGTAGATGAAGCCGTTGGTGCTTATCCTTATGTGGTCGTTCTGCCTTCCGAACAGGGTTACGTTGAACGGAAGCGTGATGTCATCGCTGAGGTCATCGTCACCGTAAAATATTTGCGGGTCCGTGATGTCCGATACGGGTGTGATGCCCGTGGGGATTGTGGCTGCTACGGCACCCTCATCTGGTGTTGGCGTGTAGGCGACGGAGCCGTTATAATCGTCCGAGGTCGGGCCGAATGATGTGATGTCGCGGTTGCCTGCCGGGCCGTCGGAGATGCCGGTGACCTTGGGGTCGTATGCGTCGCTCGAGTATATGTGCACCTCGACGCTGGGCGAGCCACCGCCGTATCCTAGCGGGTGCACGGAATCATTGATGTTGATGTCCTTTGATTCGAACGACACCATATCGTGGCCCAGCGTGAGGTTCTGGACGAGGTTGCCCTGAGAACCGTCCGCCGAGGTGAACGCCCAGGCGGAATTGCCGGATGCGGTGCAGTTGGTGATATTATTGTCAACTGCAAAATCCAGGTAAAACCCGCCTATGGAACCGGTGGCGCTATCGTTCACCATATTGCCCGAATTGCTATTATAGAACACATAACCATACTGGCGATTGCCTGACGCGGAGCTGTCAGAGATGTTGCTGGAGTCTGATAGCTCTACATAGAAACCATTGTAATAATTTCCGATGGACGAGGTCTTGGCGAAATCAAGTCCGTTTGAATTGGATACGTAAAATCCATTGCCCGTGCCGAATCCTGGGTTGCCGTTGTTGTTTGCGGAATCGTTCAGGTATGTGCCATTGTCGCTCCATTGTATTAAGAAGCCGAAGGCATTGTCGGACGAGGATGCGTTGACGATGGTGGCGTTATTGGTATAGAATATGATGAAACCGTCGTTGTAAAGGGTGTCGGAGCCGTTGACATGGGTGTTCGTGACGTTTGAGCCGGTCGCATTGCAGAGCTGTATCTCGGCGGCGTCCAGGCTCTCCCAGGAGACCGGATCGCTGGAGTAGTAAATTGGGCGGTATGCGGAGCCGGTCGTGTTGGTGATGTTGTTCTGGCAGTCATCCGGGGAAAGGGGTATCACAAAAAGGTCTAAATCGCCATTTTCCATGACAGTGTTGTTGTACAGGGTGTTCTGGCTCGACCATTGTAGCGTGATGCCATTGTTACTGTTGTTGTCGGCGCTGATGTTGGATAGGGTGTTGTTGTCCGATGAATCAAAAAACCATATGCCTCCTCCGTTGTAGTCGGCGCTACTGTTGGATAGGGCATTATTATTGCACGATGACCGGAACTCGAAGCCGATCCCGCTGTTGTTGTCGGCGTTGATGTTGGACAGGACATTGTTGCTCGATGAAAGGGCGTAGACGCCGTCGCCCCAATTGTTGTGGGTGCTGATATTGGACAGGCTATTGTTGTCCGAATGGGAGATGGTGACGCCATCAATCAGGTTGCTGGCGGCGCTGATGTTGGACAGGCTGTTGTTGTCCGAATAATAGAGGTAGACGCCGGCGAGATAGTTGTTGTCGGCGTTGTTGTCGAACAGGTTATTCCGGTCCGATGCACCGAGCCAGATGCCCACGTAGGAATTGCTCTCGGCGCTGTTGTTGGACAGGGTATTGTTGTTCGATGAATCGAGTATGATGCCGGCGTAGTTGTTGTCGGCGCTGTTGTTGGACATGGTACTGTTGTCTTCAGATATGATGTCGATGCCGTAGTAACCGTTATTGTCGGCGCTGTTGTTGGACATGGTATCGTTGTCTCCATACCCAAGTTGGATGCCGGTATAGGTGTTGCTGTCGGCGCTGTTGTTGTACAGGGCATTGTTGTCTCCGTATACAACTTGGATGCCCACATTGACATTGTTATCGGCGCGGTTGTTGGACAGAGTATTGCCGCTCGGTGGCGGATAATCGGGGCCGGATATTCTAAAAAGGGCGATGCCAACAAACGCGTTGTTCTCGGCGACGTTGTTGGACAGGGTATTGTTGGTTTGAGACGTGACCACGATGCCGTAATAGCGGTTGTTGTCGGCGGTATTGTTATACAAGGTGACATTGTTCGAAATATCAATGCCACTAACGTAGATGCCGGAATTGAGGCAGTTGTCGGCGACGTTGTTGGACACGTTAATACCGTTGGATACCGATATCACGATACCGTAGTAGTCGTTGCTTAATCTATTGTTATATATGCTGTTGTTGAAGCCCCCACCGCCGAAGAAGATGCCGTGGCCGTATGTCATAGCGCTGTAAGGGAACGTATAAGGATTGGTGTCGTTTTCTATGAGATTGTCATGTATAACGTTATTGCTGCCACTCATACTGATGCCCCCTTGATTGTTGTTGTTGAAGGTATTGTTATACACGATGTTGTTGTCGGACCCCATAACTAAGCCCGTACCAACAGTCGTGTCGCTGATGCTATTGAAAGACACGTTATTGTTATCGGACCGGGCGCCAAAGCTGATGCCATCCGCTGTGTTGCTGATACTATTGTTATACACGGAATTGTTGCTGGAATCTTGGCCAAAACTAATGGCATTGCTGTGGATGGAGTAGATATTATTGTTATAGAATACGGACTGATTCACCGAATATGCGTCTATGCCATATGCTTCGTTGTGGATGCTGTTGTTATAAATGGCAATTTGACTAGCTGTAGTTGCTAGAATATAGAAAGCGAGTCCTCCGTACATTGTCGCTGCGCTGTCGTGGGCGTTATTATTGTATAGGGTGTTCTGTATTCCACCCAGGTAGAACTCCTCCTCATTCATATATAGGTTATTGTCATGCATGGTGTTGTTATTGCACGATGAATCGAGATAGACACCAGCCCCGTTGTTGTTGTGGATGGTATTATTATAGAAGGTGTTCTGGCTTGAATTAATGAGATAGATGCCGTTGGAATAGTTGTAGACGACATCGCCATACAAGGTATTGTTGTTGGATGAAACGAGCATGACGCCCTCATAAGGGTAGTCATAATAAGTGTAGTAAGATAGGATGCTATTGGTCAAAATACGGTTGTTAGATAGGATGTTATTGTTCGATGAGTCGAGGGTGATGCCGTAGTAACTCTTGTCGACGGTATTGTTAGACACGAGGCTATTGTTCGATGAGTCAAGCCAGATATTGTAAGAGAAGCTGTGTATGACGCTGTTGTTCAGTATAGAGGAATTGGTCGAATTGTATTCAACTATGCTGATGCTATAATTTAAGATGTTGCAGTTCTCCACCGTAACGTTATTGACCATTGCAAGAAGGATGCCGAATGTCTGGGTGTAGCCGGCGGTCGTTATGCTGTGGCCCGCGCAGTCGAAGGCGACGTTGGATGAGATAATGCTGACACATGAGGTGTCGCTAATAAAGGGCGATGCGCTGTTCGGCGCGCCGGTGTAATCCATCGGCATCACGTAGGTGCCGGGTGCTGAGATTATCGGGCAGTTGACGCTCGGGTCGTTGTTCATTACGCCATAGTCAGCTCCGGAGTCGGTTTCGGAAAGAGCGGGTTCGTTGCCCTGGGGAGCAGGGGCTCCGGAACCATTATCTGGATTCGGTGGCGCAGGTGAGACCAGTTCGGGGAAAGTAATGTTTGGAGGGCCAGGAGCATTATCCGGGTTCGGTGGCGCAGGTGGAACTGGTTCGACAAAAGGCATGTTTAGAGGGCCGGAAGCGTTATCCGGGTTCGGTGGCGCCGGTGGGACCGGTTCGGCAAAGGTCATGTTTGGAGTAATTGCCTCCAGGGACTTCAACCGTTCCATTTCAAGGGCGTATTCACTTTGAACGGATTGGTTAAATGATTCGTTCTCCGGTGGAACGATTCCCGGAAGCGTTTGAGGGCCGGTTCTGTTTGATTCAGAAAAAGTCATGTTCTGGGGAATGGCCTTCCGCCCCATGCGTTTCATTTCAAGGGTGTAGAGGGCGTATTCCCTCTGAAGGGATTCGTTCACTGCAAGCGTTCCGTTCGTGCTTAGGGACTGGTTGCCTAAAATCGCACCGGATAATTCCGCGCTTCCGTTTTGGGATGGCTGAGCATGGCTTACGGCCAGGTACGCGAATATTGACACTGTCAGGGCCAGTAATACTGCCCCGAATACTGCATTCCCCGTAGGGCGCATGGGCACGCTACGCAAGCAAAATTTAAAAATAATCCTATTTGGGAATGCCCGCGCTCACTTCTTCTCGTCTTCCCATAGTTTCTTGATGAGCGAACGCAGCTCCTCAACAAAAATGGCGGTGGCAACTGACTTTTTATATCTACCATTCGAAACGGCTCTCATGGACGCGGCTCTGGGTTCTGGAGAAGTGTTTTTACTTGCGGGCGCGGCATTTCTTCTGTTTGTATTCCCAGCAATATTCACCCTGGGTCTGAATTTCGTGACCAGAAGACTGTTCGGAATAGCCAACATATTCCGTTTTCTGGATCTCAGACTCCATAATCTGCTTTTTCCTCGCGATCATAGGGACGGGGTCACGGAGGACGTGATGCATTTTTTCGGATTGCTGGTTTTTATTTCCGCAATCGTCTTTATCTTTATCTTGCTCTTGCAGGCCAAAGCCAATGGAAAACAGAGTTCGGTTCATTTATCGGATCTTTTAGCCCTCGGGTTTACATCGGTCGCTTTTGGATTATTGTTAGACGTATTCGTCAACGTATTTGATAAAGCCATCTTGCCAAAACTTGGAGAAAAATCACTAAGCAAATATGATCCGGGCCTTGCTGCAAAACTGAAACAATACGGATTTCAAGAAACGGCTGGGTTCGGGCTTAAAAGAAATTATTCCAACGATGACTTCTATGCCGGCGGTTCTGGCTTGGAAGTAGTCAGCAGACACCCGTACAGGTCGAAGAAAACGTTTTACCTCAAGGTCAAGAGCCAGAGCAACATTGAATACTACATCCCTCTTGATGACAAGGACGAGCTCGCAAAGGTGATCGGACCGGATAATGCGGGGTATGTCCTGGCGAATCAGGATTACATATTCGATCTGCTCATGTCAGACGGCTGGCTGGTCCTGACGATGGACTGTGATTCCGTAGAACGAATCGATGAAGCAATAAAATTCCTGGCAGCTGTGAAGAAATACCTGGGAGAACATCAACCCCGAGAGTAGCAAGGCCTGATTCGTACGCTTCGCAGAGCTATTTCTTCTCGTCTTCCCATAATTTCTTGATGAGCGAGCGCAGCTCCTCGCGCTTGCGCTTGAATTCCTCCTCCTCGTCCCGCGTGAGCTGGATTTCCTGCTTCAGTTCTCCCGCGTTCCCGGCCGGGGCCTGGCCTGCGGTTCCCGCCGCCCCCGCCCCGCCTCCGGCCCGCAGCTCCAGGACTGCGGCCTGCCTGGAGAGCAATCCGAGCTTCTTGTTCAGGTTCTCGGACGTCTTGGACAGGGAGTCGATGCCTTCCTTTACGCTCTCCAGCAGCTTCCGCTTCTTCTCCACTTCGGCTGCGACCTGCATCACTTCCCTGACCTTTTCCTTGTCCATGTGCTCGGACGCCTTCTCGGCTTCGGCCTCTATGTCCTTAGTCACTGAGCCGACCTCGGCCTTCATCTTCCTGAGTTCCGCGCCCAGCGCCTCTATCTCGCGCCTGTTGCGCTCGAGGGAGGGCATCACCTTCTCGCGTATCGACTGGTATGTCAGGAACGTCTCCTTTTCCTCGGACAGCGCGGTGGACAGCTCCTGCAGCTGCACCGACAGGTCCTCCATCCTCTCGCCCATCCTGGCGCCCAGCTCCTCGAACTCCACGTCCATCGCCCCCGCGCCGCCGGCGACGTCCAGCAGTTTTTTCAGGGCTTTTGTGCGCTCGTCTATGCTTTTCTCCGCCTTCTGCATCCTCTCCAGCTCCTGGGCCAGGCCCTTCTGCGCCGGGAACCGGTCCAGTATCTCCTTTGCCACGCCCATGGAATCCGTAAAATGCTCCATGGTCTCCTTGTCCCGCTCCAGCCTGTCCGCGAGCTTCGTGCTCTTCTCCTTCAGCTCCTGCGCCTGGGCCGACAGCGTGGAAATGTCCGCTTTCATGGAGGCTATCTTCTTGTCGTAGTCCTTCATGGATTCTCCGATGACCTTGAGCACGTCCTTGCCTTCCTGCAACCCCGTGAGGTCGTGCCTCATGCGCGCGGAGCGTTCCTTCGAGTCCTTCAGTTCCGCCGTGATTTCCTCCAGCTTGGCGCGAAGGTCCTCCACGTTCGGCATCTCGCCCTCTTCGGGCCCGGTTTTCGCATAGCGCTCCGCCTTCAGCTTCAGGGACGAGAGGTCTTTTTTCATGCCTCCCAGTTCTGTTGAGAGCGCGTCGAGCCGGTCCACGGTCTTTTTGGTGGGCCCCTTGTCCAGCGTCTTGCCTATGCCATCCATGTCGCGGCGCGATTCCCCGAGTTCGCTGGTCACGGAATCCAGCCTGGACACCGTGCCGTCCAGCTTCTCCAGGTATTCGTCGAGCTTCACGGTCCCGCCCGCCTTCGCCCTGCCCACGCCCTCGAGCTTTTTCTCCAGTTCCGCGAGCCTGGGGGACATTTTCGCATAAAGCTCGTTGAAGGATTTGTTCAGCTCGTCCATCCCCTGAGCCTCGGGCTGGGCCTCCTTCTTCAGCGCGGCTATCTCATCCTGGACATCCCCGCGCTTCCTGTAGAATTCCTCCTTCTCAGCGGCGACCTGCTGCTCGGTGGGGGCGACCCACACGAGGTATATCTTGGTGAGCCGGTACTCTATCCGGAGTATTCCCTCCTCTTCGAGCGTGCCGCCCCATTCCTCTATCGTGGTCTCGGGTATGTTCAGTACGGCGGCGGCCTCGGTGAGCTCGATGCGCTCCTTCTCCTTGACGAGCCGGACCAGGGCATCGACTCCGGTTGTGATAAGCAGTTCATCAAACTCGACCATGGGCACAAATAACCCGAGTAGCTTTATTAATATTATGCCGAATGGTTATTGGCATTGATAAGCTGCAACCGAATGCCCGTCACTGTGATAATATGGGAAGCTCAGATTACAAGATAGAGAAGCTGGAAAAGGGCCCGCTCCAGCGCTTCAAGAACCAGAACCTGCTCCTCAAGAAATTCGGGGAAGTGGGCCTCCAGGTGTACAAGGTCATGACCGGCAGGAGGACCGCTGCCGAGCTGCGCAAGGACCTGGACATAGGGGACGAGAAGTTCAACCAGATACTCAAGTACATGGAAGAGGCGGGGATGGTGAAGCTCGTGCCGCTCGGAGCGGGGGAGGCCGCCGCGCCGGAAGAGGAGGCGCCCCGCGAGGAAGAGGCGGCTTCGGAGATATCCCCTGAATTCGAGGAAGAGGCGCCCGCTAAAAAGCCGAAGGGGGAGGCACCGGAGAAAGAGAATGGCGAAGCCGCTCCCGAAGAAGAAATAAAGCCGGAAGAGGAGATCGCCCCTGAGGAGGAAGTCGCACCGGCGAGAAAGAAGAAACCCGTTGCTGAAGAGGAAGAAATCGTTCCCGAGGAGATAACCCCTGAAGGGGAGATTGCCCCCGAGGAAGAGATTGCGCCCGCGAGAAAAAAGAAACCCGCTGCCGAAGGGGAAGATATTGTTCCCGAGGAGATAAAGCCGGAGGAGGAAGAGGCGCCTGTTGAGGAAGAGGAGGCAAAAGGCGCTAAAGAGCCCTCCGAGGAGATATCGTTCGGAGGCGATGAGGCGCCTGAAAAAGCGGAAGAAGGCGGAGAGGAAAGCCCTGTCGAGAAGATAATACGCGACAAGTACGGCGACATCGGCGTCCAGGTGTACACGCTCATAGACGGCCAGCGGACCGCGGAAGAGATAATGGATGAGACGGGCCTCAGCGAGGCGAAGCTCGTGGAAATCCTGGATTTCCTTGACGAACAGGGCATAATCAAGCTCGAGTATCCGAAGGGGAAGCCGGAGGCGGCTCCGGTTGCGGAAAAAACCAAGGAGGCCGCGGAGGAGTTCGCGCCCATGATAGAGGGCGAGGAAGAGACCGATACGGCGGCGGTGAAGGACGCCTCCCCGGTCCTGCTTCCGGCCAAGGCCCGGGTGGCCATAACGAAATCCGTGCAGATGCGCGCCAAGACCATGCTGCGCTATGGCGACGCGGGAGACAAGATGCTCACCGCCATAGACGGCAAAAAGGATGTCATAGACATCGCGCTCCAGCTCAACCTGCCCCTGCCGAAGATCATGGAGATGGCGAACTTCACAAGGGACGAGGGGGGCGTCAGCCTCACTGCGGTGGGGAGGCCGGAGGTCCGGAAGAAGTACGGCGATGACGGCTTCAGCATCTACAAGCGCTACGGCAAGGAGGGGCTCATGCTCTACGAGCTCGTCGGCAAGGAGATGACCATAAAGGAGATGGCCGAGCGCGTGACCACGGACAAGGCGAAGGTCGTGGACATGTTCCTGTTCATATACGAGGTGCTCGGAATCGAGATGCCCATAAACAAGGAGACGCTGATGAAGCAGCTTGGGTTGTGACCCAGCGAGCTTTTTCTAATTCCTTATCCTGGAAAGCGACATGTCCTCGAGCCGGAGCGGGTCGCCGCGCCTCGGGAGCGATTTTTTATTTTCTTTCGCATCCAGCGCTTTTAGAACGCGCTCCCCGTCTTCCCCGAATGCCACAATCAGCAGTTCATTGCTGTCTTTTGGCGCGATTTTCGCCATGGCGCTTTTTATGTCCGTCTTGCCCGTGAGCCAGAGCAGGAATTCGTACTTGAATTTGTTGGCGAGGTTGGTTTTCCGCTCATGGCATCTTTTCGCGAGATGCTGCGCGAGCTCCAGCTCCTCCATGGAATGCACGCAGGAAGGCTCGAGCGCCAGCGCGTCCAGCGGGCCCGAGCGCTTCATGATGTCTGAGACCGGGAGCGCGCTCTTGGCGAACAGGACAATCATATACGTTTTAAAAGCTGTCCCATTATAAAAACGTATTGACTATTTACGAGGTGTATATTTATGGAGCAGTATCACAAGCCATCGAACAAGAAGGTAAGCTCAGGAACCGGGGGCAGGAGGCGCTCGTTCAATGACAAGCGGCGCTGCCACGTGGGCGGCGTGTTCACTGCGACCAAGGTCGGAAGCGCGGACCTGTGCAGGACGAGGAGGACCAGGGGCGGCTCGAGCGCGCTCAAGCTCAAGAAGGCGCTTACCATAAACGTTGTTACGAAGACCGGGGCCAAAAAGGCGAAAATCGTGAAGGTGCTCGAGAGCCACAACCCGGAGTTCGTGCGCATGAACATAATCACCAAGGGCACCGTGGTGGAGACCGACCTGGGCAAGGTGAGGGTCACCAACCGCGTGGGCCAGGACGGCATCGTGAACGGAGTGCTAATCTGATTCTGCGTAAACCTGATTTTTTACTTTTCCTTGATTTCCCCGCCAGGGCTTTTTTCGGTGGCTGAAAAAACAGACTGGAATATCTTTTTCCTTTGTCTCCTACTAAGCACGCTCCACTTCACTTTCAACCCGCTTGCTTTGTCAATAAAAGTCGTTGAGTTGGGCGGGTTTTTTGGTTCGGGCTCGGTCTTTGGTTCGGACGGAGTCGGTGGTTTGGGCAGGTTGAAATCGAATCGATAGTCAAGGGTGACGTCGCCCGGGCGTACTTCCTTGCGTATCAAAGGAGTCAATTTCGTAATCAGGTGCGCCACGTTCGGGAAATCCAGCTTATGCGTGTCGTCCAGTTTGCGGCCGTCGGGACCTGCTATAAGGGCTTCCCCCAGAATGCGCTCATTGGATGGCCGATACCGCAAAAATGCAAGCGCCCGCAGGTACAGTTTCTGCGGCTTCCTCTGCTCTCTGTACGCGGTTATGTGGACTTGCATTTCACGGCCTCGGAGTTGTGTTTTTTATTTTATTATAATGGGAAGGCTTTTTAGCCCTGCGCGTCACTGATTTTCCCCGAACCGCATCACACGCCTCATTATCAGGAACGCGGAGAACCAGCAGAGCGGCAGCCACAATGGAGTGCCGAACCTGGCAGCGGTGTAGTGCCAGTTGCCTGCGATTATGTTTATGCTTTCCATCGCCGTGCCGAGCGCGGCCGCGGCAAGTCCTGCCGCGAGCTCATCCTTCTTCAGGTGCTCCATCACGAAGAACCCCGCTATCGCGGCTGTGAATGAGAGCAGCGTGAGCGGCTCGCTCCCGAAGGTGAGCCCGGTCAAAAACGTCCCTGCGAAGGCCGCAGCCGGCGCTTTCCATGAGAAGTGCAACCCTTCTGCCCCTGGCAGCGCCTCGTCAAGAAGCAGGGCCGCGAGCCCCCAGCCCACAGGAAGCCACAGCGGGACCGGAAGATAGTGCGCATTGGAGTAGCCCCACGCGCCGAGAATCACCGCCATGTTCTCGCACGCGCCGCCGACAAGCATTGCCATGATGAAGCGTTTCAGCCTCTTCCATTTTCCGTAGGCCAGGTGGACTATCGTGAAAACGATTATCACTGCGAAAAGCAGCAGCTCGTTCCAATAAAGCAGCGCCATGAGGAACGTGCCGATTGCGAAAAACGCGAGCGCGACCGCGGGGCTCACACTCCCAGGGTGCGCGGAAGCTGCGGCCTTCAAACCGCCGAGACGCGCACCCGAAATCTCATTTTCCATAATAAATCCCGTGACACGCTTCTCGCCTAAAGCAATTAAACGGAAGCCCGGGCTTTAGCCCTGGGAGTGTGATTGTGCCTTCTTCCATGCTCTCCCTTCAGCACAGGCGGCCCTGTTTCACGTTCCGCGTCCTGATTTCCTCGCTGCCTGTTGCGAGCGGCTTCCCCTCGCAGATTGCCGCGAAGTCCTTCACGTCCATTTTTATCCTGCTGAAATCCTTTATGTCTATTTCGGGCTTCGGCGCGCATTTGGCGCCCTTGAGCGAGACCTTGTCGCCGACCCTGCTCTTTTCAAGGAACAGCGCCTCCACCACGCCCTGCTCCATGGCGGACTTTCCTTCCTTGGGCGGAGCGGGCTCGCGGCCTTCTGCGGCGAGAAGCATTCCCTGGGATTCGACGCCGCGCAGCCTGGCAGGCTTGAGGTTCCTGACAATCACGACCTTTTTCCCGACCAGTTCCTCGGGCAGGTAATAGCCGACCAGCCCTGAAACGATTTGCCGCTCCCCGTCCCCGAGCCTCACCTTTTCTATGAAAAGCTTCTCGGCTTCCGGATGCTTTGCAACGCTGAGTATTTCCCCGACCTCCAGGTCCAGGTCGGCGAACGAGGGCGGCGCCACGGGAGCCTTGCCGGTGAAATCCCGCTTCAACTCCTGTATCAGCTTGTCCTCCAGCTTCCTGAAAAGGATTTCCGGCTTTCCTATTGGGTGGCCGGGTTCAAGCGTGCGCTTGCCCAGGTCGTTCCATTTCCTCGGCTCAATCCCGAGCTGCCTGAAGATGGCTGCGCTGGTCGCCGGAAGATAGGGCTGGCAGAGTATCGCAAGGTCCTTCACCTGGTGCAGGAGCACGTTCATCACCGTGCCTGCGCGGGCGGAATCCCCCTTCACCAGCTCCCATGGCTTGCTGTCCTGGAAGTATTTGTTCGAGTTCTTTGCAAAATGCATGGCCTTGTGGAGCGCGTCCTTAAGCCTCACTGATTCGAGCAGCGCGGTGGCTTCCACTATCGCTTTCTGCTGTTCCTTCAGGAAGTCCTCGTCCGCCTTGTCGAGCTTTGCCTCCGGCACCGCGCCGGCGAAATTGTTCTGCACGAAAACCAGGGTGCGGTTCACGAGGTTCCCGAGGTTTGCGAGCAGCTCGGCGTTGTTCTTGTCCCTGAAGTCCTCCCATGTGAAATCAGAATCGGAGGTTTCCGGCCTGTTTGTGAGAAGATAATACCTCCAGACGTCAGATGGCACTCCGGAAGACATGGCGTCGTCGCCGAACACGCCGACCTTCCTTGACTTGGAGAACTTGCCCCCCTCGTAGTTGAGGAACTCCGTGGTGCTCAGATGATGGACCAGGGTCCAGTCCCTTCCGGTGCCGAGCAGCGTGGAGGGGAAAATCACGGCGTGGAAAGGCACGTTGTCCTTGCCTATGAAATTATAGAGTTTCACGTTCGCGGGGTCCATCCACCAGTCCTTCCATTTCTCGGTGAAGTTCGCGGTTATGGAGATGTATCCTATGGGCGCGTCGAACCAGACATAGAATACCTTGTTCTCATAGCCCTTGAGCGGCACGGGCACGCCCCATTTCAGGTCCCGGGTTATCGCCCTCCTCCTTAGCCCCTCATGCAGCCATGCCTCGGCGATTTTCTTGGTGTTCTCGGTCCAGTCGCCCTTTTTGTAGGATTCCCGCAGCCACTTGGAAAGCCTTTCCTCTATTTTGGGCAAATCTATGAACAAATGCTTCGTCTTCCTGATGACGGGCCGCGTCTTGCTGACCTTGCTCACCGGATTGGCGAGCTCGCCCGGATGCAGCAGCTTGCCGCACTTGTCGCACTGGTCTCCGCGCGCGGCCGGGTATGAGCAGAACGGGCATGTGCCCTCTATGTAGCGGTCAGCGAGGAACATTCCCGCCTTCTCGTCGTAGAACTGGTCCGTCTCCTCCTCCGCGATGAAGCCGCCCCGGTGGAGGTCAAGGAATATCTCCTGGGTTATAGCGGTGTGCTTGGGCGTGGAGGTCCTGCCGAACGTGTCGAATGCGATGTTGAACCATTCGTATATGTTCTTGTGGATGGCGTAATACTTGTCGCATATCTCCTTCGGGGTGACGCCCTCCTCCAGCGCCTTTATCTCGGTCGCCGTGCCGTACTCGTCCGTGCCTCCTATGTGCATGCAGTGATAGCCCTGGGAGCGGCAGTAGCGCGTGAAGACGTCAGCTGAAAGCACGCACCCGATTATGTTCCCCAGGTGCGGGATGTTGTTCACATAGGGAAGCGCTGAGGTTATGAGTATCTTCTTGCCGGCCATGATTATCTCACCGAGAGGTAATAGGCGCGGGAAAAGTTAAAAAGAGAAGTGCGTATCCGAATGGGAAAGAAAATAAAGCGCGGCTCAGTTCCGTAAGCCTTCCTGCCCGCCGCTTCTCGCCGCCGCGGCGAATTGCTGGGTAGGTTCGTTTGAACCAGCCTGCGACGCTCCGAGTTCTTCCTTGGTCCATGGCCGGTTCAGCGCCCTCTTCAGAGCGAGAAGGGGGTTCTCTGGTTGTTTCACTTTACGCTTGTGCGACCTTTTAGGTTCGGGCGGTTTTCTTTCCGGATGCCTGCTGTTCAGTCTTCTTAGCGTTTCAAGTCCGTGTACCATCGTCATCACCTGGTAATCATTTAAAATATTCCCATATTTATATTATCCTGAAAGAAATATTCCATTAGGAATAGGTGATTTGATTGGATAACGTGAACGCAGATCTGGCACGCATCGGGAAACTGAGGAGGCAGCTGGGCCTCACGCAGAAGGGGCTGGCGACGCTGGCAGGGGTGAGCCAGTCCCTCATCGCGAAGATAGAATCTAATAAAATAGACCCTGCGTATTCCAAGGTCGTGCAGATAACCTCCGCCCTGGAGCAGGAACGGGGCAGGAAGGAGACCAGGAAGAAGGCGTCGGACATAATGACTTCCGGCCTGGCGTCCGTTTCCCCGAAGGACGACCTGGGCAGGGCCATGGGGCTGATGAAAAGGATGAACATATCGCAGCTGCCCGTCTTCGAGGGCCATGCCTGCGTCGGAAGCCTTTCGGACGGCATGATAATGGGGTGGATGGAGAAATACGGGAACCGGCTCGCGCACGTGAAGGCGGGCGATGCCATGGGCGAGGCGTTCCCCTCCATACCCTCGGATTCTGAGCTGGAGGCCGTGACCGGCCTGCTGAGGTTCTACAAAGCCGTGCTCGTAAAGAAGAAGGGCAGGGTCGCGGGGATAATAACCAAGGCGGACCTCATGAAGGCGATTGAGAGATGAGGAAGCGCAAAAACCCGGCCGGCCTCGCATTCCGTTCCGGAACCGCTGGCATAGGCGGCACAATCAAGTCCTGCCCGGAGGATTTCGTGGTGGAGGAAATAGGGCTCGACGGCACGGTGTTCGGTGTCGGGTTTCCGGTTTCCCGTCCTGATGAAAACGGAAGGTTCGTCCATTTCGTATTGCAGAAAAGGAACTGGGCCACGGCCATGGCTGCAAGGGAAATCGCGAACCGGCTGCATTCAAGCCCCAGGGGAATCAGCTTCGCGGGCTCGAAGGACAAATGCGCAATCACGACCCAGCTCATGTCAGCCGAAGGCGCGGACAGGAATGCCGTGCTGAACCTTGGCATCAGGGACATCGCGATAAACGGCGCCTGGAGCGCGAAGGACAAGGTCAGGCTGGGCGGACTTGCGGGCAACCGCTTCACCATAAAGGTGAATGGCGCGAAAGCGGACGCAGGGGAAGCCGTTGCGAAGATACGCTCGGAGCTGGAGATGGGGTTCCCGAACTATTTCGGGGAGCAGAGGTTCGGGACAACCGCGAACAACACCCATATAATCGGCGAGGCGCTGGTGCGCGGGAACGTGGAGCAGGCGGCAATGGAATTCCTCTGCGGCCAGGGCATGGAAACCAACGAGGGGGCGCGGCTGGCAAGGGAGGGGTTGCGCGCGAACAAAGACTTCAGCGCCGCGCTCAAAGCATTCCCAAGGCACCTCAGGCTGGAGCGCGCCATGCTCGCCCGTTTGGCGCAGATGCCGGATGACTTCATCGGAGCTTTCAGGAGCCTGCCGAGGCAGACGCTGCTGCTGTTCGTGCATGCGTTCCAGTCGCACATCTTCAACCTGCTGCTGTCCGAGCGTATTCAAGAAGGCAATGGAAGCGTTGAAATGGAAGAGGGCGAATACCTGTGCCCGGTTTCGGGTTTCGGGTTCCCTGACACCGAAAGGATGGACGTTGACGGCTGGCTCTGCATGAAAATCATCGGCTACAATTCAAATCCAAACGAACGGGAACGCGCGCTGCTCGCTTCGCTCGGGATATCGAAGGAGGATTTCAAGATGAAAAGCATGCCTGAAATCGCATCCAAGGGGACGTTCCGCACCGCGTTCGCCCCTCTCCGGGATTTCTCGTTCGATGCCGCCACGGCCACGTTCCGCTTCTCGCTCCAGTCCGGCTCCTACGCCACGTCAGCTTTAAGAGAATTCATTGCGGTTGATAAGCCATGATGGAAGAGGAAGGAATTAAGTTCGACGCGCCCGAGGGCGTGTTCTACAATCCCAGGATGAGGTTCTGCCGCTCGTTCGCATCCTTGGCAGTGGGTGCCATCCCTGAGAAAAAACTCACCGTGTGCGACGCGTTCTGCGCGTCCGGGATAAGGGGGATGCGCTACGCCAGGGAAAACAAAAACGTCGCCAAAACAATATTCGTTGACATAGGGAAAAAGGAGTTTTCCACGGCCAGGGCGAATGCGAAGAAGGCCAAAATCAAATACGAGGCGCTCCACGGGAACGTCTCGCGCCTGGTTTTCGGCATCTGC
Organism: uncultured Microcaldota archaeon; assembly: GCA_903835385.1. GTDB lineage: Archaea > Micrarchaeota > Micrarchaeia > Anstonellales > Bilamarchaeaceae > CAILMQ01. Next base: position 28,806 of record CAILMQ010000065.1, read on the forward strand.
GCCGACTTCCTGGAAATTGACCCTTTCGGCTCGCCCGCGCCCTACCTTTACGACTCTTTCCGCGCCTTCAATCCCCTCAAGCGCGCGTATCTCTCGGTCACGGCAACCGACGTGGCCGTACTCTGCGGGGGGAAAACCAAGGCGTGCATGAAGAATTATCACAGCGTCCCGCTCAACAACGAGTTCACGCACGAGACAGGCATGCGCATCATGATAAAGAAAATCGCGGAGACCGCCGCGGAATTCAACATGGGCATTGAGCCCCTCGCCTCCATTTCAAAAGACCACTACCTCAAGACAATCGTCAAGGTAACGCGCGGAGCCGACCTTGCGAACGAATCGCTCATGAAACTGGGCTACGTCAATTTCTGCGCGAACTGCGGATGGAGGGGAAGCTCACCGTTCCCTGTTTCCGGTTGCCCGTCCTGCAAGACGCGGGACCCGGAACACAAAACGCAATTCGCCGGGCCCCTGTGGCTCGGGGA
>CAILMQ010000066.1 GCA_903835385.1 uncultured Microcaldota archaeon
CCAGAACATAAGAGAGCAAAGCAATGATGACCAGCACCGCCACGAGTATGCTGCCTTTTCTCGATTTCTTTGTTAAACTGGCTGTTTTAATAATCATTTATCAATCATATTTTTGCTCTAATACAACGGCGCCTGCCGGTTTTGCGGCGGCAGGTAGATGACGGCGGTCCGGGTTTCATCCTCGTGTTCGAATTTCAACTCGATGAATTGCGGCACGAGGTAGGCGTCATCCTTGTCTTTCTCCGGCTCGTCGCTTTTTTTCCAACTGTCGTCTTCAGGGTCGTAATAACAATACATCACTTCGGTGACAAACGGCGAGAGCAAAGTGTTCTGCACGTCGGCGATGTCTTCGGTCTCTTGCAGGCGCGAATGCCAAAGGATTGCCAGCCCCTCCCTTTGCCGGAAAACCAAGTGGCAGGTGACGGCGGCCAGCGGGCGGTCGGACCAGACGAACAGGGGAGGGCAGTCGCGCAGTTCAAATGTCAGCAACGGTTTGTCCAGTTCGCTGTAGCCGGGCGGGCGCCCCCAAGCGATGGGCAGTTTCTGCTCTTCGTCCAATGTTTCGGCGAGGGCGACGACGTTGTTTAAGAAAACCGTTATGCCGTCAACGTGGTGCGGGAAGTAGTCGCTCTCGCTGTGGTTTAGCCAGATGTTGCTGAAGACGAAAATTTGATACGTCGCGGCTGTGAGCAGCATTCCCGCCACCGCAAGGGCAAGCAGGATTTCAAGTATGCTGAAGCCTTTTATGGATTTCCTGCCGCTCATTTTTTCTTGCCGCCTATGCCGGATTTGGCGGGTATGTTGGTTTTCTGCGCCGGATTGTTTGATTTTTGGATGGTCGGGGTTATATATCTCATGCCGGAACTGGCGCGGGTTTTTTCCAATTGCTCCTGCTTTTCGGCTTTTAATTGCCCGCGTTTGCCCGGCTCGGAATCCGACCAGCTTGGCCGCAGCAGCAGGAGCGTCTCTGCCTGAGTGTATGGCTTGCGGCCTTCCGGCTGGGGCAGTTCAATTGTCAGGTCCACCTTGAAAAGATCCAGCACCCCCGTCCATTCCACTTCCCCTTTCCAATGCGCCATACCGGAGTTGACGGTCTTGATTTCCCCGCCTTTTTCAAATTCCTTCAAGTCCGGTTCCTGAATTATCTGGCTGCGCACGAAGCGCAAGTCCGTCAATTCCTCGTTCTCCTCGGTTATCGCCTTCAAACTCAAGAGCGTGTTGACGAACGCGTTTGTGAGGTAGATTATCGCAAAGGAAAACACCACGAGGGCGAGCAGAACCTCGATCAGCGTGAATCCCTTTGTTAAAAATCGTCTCATCTGATATTTAAATTTTATATTTTAAATTTTAAATTATGTTTTAGAACCTGTCTTCCTTGACGAACTCGGCTTCGGAGAACGGGTCGAAACGGTGCGTGCCCGTCGAGTCGCCGTCGTTCAAATAGACTTCAAACGGGGTGGAGGAGCGGTCGGGGAAGAAGCAGACGCACGGGGCTTCGCGGCGCTCGACGTTCCAGATTGTGGGCAGCTTCAAGCCCGTTCCCGGCAGCAACTGGTAAAAGACGACTTCCACGCCGTTGTCCTTTTTGGTCAGGCCGGTTTTGAGGGACTCCAGCGTGGTGTCCTTGGGGTCTTTTATGACGAATTCGCCGGTCTCGACGTCGAAGAACAGATACGTCGCCTCCTTGTTTTGCGCGGCGAGGAAACGGGCTTCGCGCACCGCCTTGCGCATGATGTCCGGCAGCGGCCTTTCGTTCCCAAGGCCGGATAAAATGGCGTCGGCATTGAACATCACCACGCCTGCAAGCATTATCAGCA
>CAILMQ010000067.1 GCA_903835385.1 uncultured Microcaldota archaeon
ACCATCCAGCATGCCGGGGAATTGTTCTGGCCCGACCGCCTGAGGGGCAAGGGAGAGCCTGCTGACAAATACGATTCAGTAGAGGAGCTGCAGGCAGTTACTTTCGCCACCGTCCTAATCAACTGCAAGCTCCTGAAAAAAATAGGCTTGTTCGATGAAATCTTCTCCCCGTACTATTGCGAGGACGTGGACCTCTGCTTCAGGGCCAGGAAATCAGGTTTCAAAGTAATCTATGACGGCAACGTATCGCTCTATCATCTCGAAGGAGGCACGATTAAGGGCAGTGACGAACGCGACTACGTGATTGCAAGGAATGCGATAGTGTTCTACGCCCGCTACGCGCCTTTCCCCGAGCTCCTGAAGATGATGGCGCGGGTTTACGTCCGGCTTATTGTCCGGAGGGCGGATAAGCGGAGAGAATTAGGCAAAGAGAATGCGGCTTTCCTGCTCTCCCTTGGAGATATCGTCAGGCTGCCTTACCGGATTCTGCTGATGAGTGCAGCCATTGCGAAAGGCCTGGTTTCATATGGAAGCAGTCGGGTCCCGTCCGTCGCAGGCCTGGCAATTTTGAAGGAGGTGGAAAGATGACAGCCGATGCGTGTAATCTTTGCGGAAGCAAGGACTTTCGCCCCCTCCTCGTCAACCATGACCGGATGTTCAGGAAGGAGAAGGAATACCGGCTTGTCCGGTGCGCCTCGTGCGGCCTCATACGCCAGGAGCCAATTCCGACCCAGCAGGAAATTGAAAGCTTTTACCCTAAAACATACTATTCGCTGTCCAGCGGCATGCACAAAAAGGCCGCTCTCGCATTAGCCCGGATACGGCAGGGGCAGGGCTGGAAGGACAGAATTATCGCGGTCCTGTCATCTCCCCTATTCCGCATCTGGTTCAACCGGACCCTGCCGCCATGCAAAGGGAAAATGCGCCTGCTCGATGTCGGCTGCGGCGACGGCGCGTTCCTCTCAATCGCCAAGAAACTCGGATTTGAGGTGTACGGGGTAGAGCCGTCGGATTTCAATCCCGCCCTGAGCCAGGAAGAGGGATTTACCATATATAAAGGGCCTCTGGATGGTGCAGGATTCGGCAATGAATTTTTCGATGTCGTTACCATAAACCACGTGCTCGAGCATACGACTGACCCGGCAGCCATGTTCGCTGATGTGAAAAGAATTGTCAAGCCCGGAGGGTTCGTGATAATAGCGGTGCCCAATATGCGCTCGCTCGGTTTCCGTTTCTTCGGGAAGTATTGGCAGGACCTGGACACACCCCGCCATATTTATCTTTTCTCCATCCCGAACCTGATTGAATACGGGAGAAAAAGCGGCCTAAAGGTTGAGAAGCTGAATTTTAACGGTCTTCCGGATTCCTATAAGAACAGCGTCCGATACCTTCTTGAGGAGAAGCTGGGGAAACCCTTTGAATACCCCCCACTCATCCGCAAGCTGCTTACCATTCCATTGTTCATTCCAGCAGAACTGGCAAATGTGCTCGGATTCGGAGAATACGTTGAGATTGTATTCAGGAAATGAGCCTGCGGCAGTCTGCATTTCCATTCAGACTCGAAAAACGTCAGAGATGTTTATCCCTTCCTCTGGTAGCTGACGCCGTCCCTTATTATGTCCACCACCGTGGTGGTGGACGCCCAGCCCGTTTTTTCCATGAACTTGGAGTTGTTGCCTATGAAGCCGTCCATGAGCGACTCACCCCTTTCGTAGGAGCGCAGGAAAGCCTTGTCCACGAACACCTTGACCTTGTTCTCAAGCGAATACAGCCTCAGAGCCAGCCTGACGTAATCACCGGTGGTTATTCCCTTGCCAGAGCAGATGTTGTATGCCTCGCCGCGGTTGCATTTCTCAACCGCGAGTATCTGCGCCCTTGCGGTGTCGTGCACGTGCGTGAAATCCCGCACAGAATTCGGGTTTCCCATGATTATCTTGTCCGACTTGCCATCAAGGCAGTCGGCAATCTGTGTGGCGATGCGCGCCGTGAAGAACTGGGGCCCGCGCCTGGGACCTTCCTGGTTGAACGTCCTGGAAATCAGGACCGGAGTCTTGTACATGAAAAAATATGCCAGCCCTATGTATTCGGTGAAGACCTTGGTCGCAGCGTATGTTGATGTCGGCCTGAGAGGGTTAATCTCCTTTACCGGCAGCTCGTCAAAACTCTTCACAAAGCCGTATTCCTCAGAAGAGCACGCCAGCTGTATTCCTTCAAGCCCCTTGCCATCCTTTGTCGCGGCCTCGAGCAGGTTGACCGTGCTCACGCAGTTGTTCTCCACGACGTGGCTCGGCTGCTTCAGGCTCGTGGGCACGAATGATTCCGATGCCTGGTGGAAAATCACCTGCGGCTCTATCTGTTTTATGAGTTCCGTGACCCTTCCGTAATCGCGGAGGTCCACCTCAACGGCTTTCACCTTTCCC
>CAILMQ010000068.1 GCA_903835385.1 uncultured Microcaldota archaeon
AGTTCCCTGCCGGGAACTGAAGACTGGAAACTGGATACATGGGAAAAATGCCGGTTGCGTGGCTCTTGCGCCACGGCCCGACATTTTTCGGGAGGCTGGACTGAAGACCATGCGCTTGCGAGCGCAAGTTCTCCAGTTCCCTGCCGGGAACTGAAGACTGGAAACTGGATACATGGGAAAAATGCCGGAGGGGGAAGTTTCGTGGTTTCCAGTTCCCTGTCGTCGGTTTCAGAACGAAACCGGAAACGGAAAACGGGAACAACAGGGAACAGCAGTTCCCTGTGCCCCATTGAAACGAGATATCGTTTCAATAGGGACGCAATTCGAATCCCCGGCCTCTCGATTTCTCAGTGCTACGGATATGTCATCGGATTTCTCCTCGGCACTCATCGGTTTTACCTATGAGTCGAGCACTCTAAGCCAACTGAGCTACTCCGGCGTGAAAACAGTTGTATCACGGTAGCCGGGAGACCCTTGGCCAGCAGGCCAAGCGGGCTCCGGCGTGCTAATACCTTTTATTAGCTATTGTTTAAAATCGTTCCAGAACTCATTCTGGCGGGTTTTTAGGTGGATGAAAGATACTTCGACGAACTGAAGGCCGGGCTCGACCGTGCCTACACAACCGCCAGCGAAGCCCGGAAAAAGGGCTTTGACCCTGAGGATGAGGTCGAGGTGCGCATCACCCAGGACGTGGCCGCCCGCGTGGAGGGCATCGTGGGCCCGCCGGGCATAGCGAAGATAATCCGCCAGCTCATAGAGTCGGGCCTGACGCGCGAGGACGCCGCGTTCGAGATAACAAGGAAAATAGCCGCGGGCGAGGTGTTTCCCGGAGCCAAGGAGCGGCTAATAGAACAGGCGGTGAGGACCGGGGTGGGCATACTCACGGAAGGCGTGCTGGTCGCGCCCACCGAGGGCATAGCAAAGGTCAGGATAAGGAAAAACCCTGACGGCTCGGATTACGTCGCGGTCTATTACTCCGGGCCCATACGTTCGGCCGGAGGCACCGCGGCAGCCCTGAGCCTCGTGCTCGCGGACATAGCGCGCAGGGTGTGCGGCGTGGGGGACTACCGCGCCACGGACACCCAGGTGGAGAGGTACGTGGAGGAGGTGAACACCTACGAGGCGAGGGTGAATCACCTGCAGTACAAGCCTCCGGATGACGACGTGCGGCAAGTGGCGAGGAACTGCCCGGTGTGCATAGACGGCGACCCGACCGAGGATATCGAGGTCTCCGCCTACAGGGGCGTGCCCGGGGTGGAGACAAACAGGATACGCGGCGGCATGCCGCTGGTGCTCTGCGAGGGAGTCGCGCAGAAGGCCGCGAAGCTCGCCAAATACACGAAACGGCTCAACCTAGGCTGGGACTGGCTGGAAAAAATAATCAAGATAAAGCGCAAGGCGGACAAGATAGAGATAAAGCCCGACGACACCTATTTGGAGGGGCTTGTCGCCGGCAGGCCGGTATTCGCCCATCCGTCGGCCAAGGGGGCGTTCAGGCTGCGCTATGGAAGGTCCAAAACCAACGGCATCATGGGCAAGAACATCCATCCCGCCACCATGGTGCTGCTGGACGGGTTCCCGGCCTATGGCACGCACCTGAAGATAGAGCGGCCTGGCAAGGGCTGTGTGATAGCGGGCCATGAGGGACTGGAACCTCCGGTGGTCATGCTTGAGAACGGCACTGTGCTGAAGGTGCGGACCATAGAGCAGGCGAACGAGGTCAAGGAGTATGTGAAGAGGATACTGTTCCTCGGGGACATGCTTATCACCTACGGGGATTTCCTGAAATCCAACCACCCGCTGCTTCCGTCCGGCTGGTGCGAGGAATGGTGGGCCAGGGAACTGGAAGCGAAGGGAGTCGCGGTGCCGGCCAATCTTCACGCCCCCGAGGCATTCGGCTTCAGCAGGACCCACGGCGTGCCGCTCCATCCCGAGTTCACGTTCCACTGGCATGACATAACCGTGGAGCAGCTCAAGGTGCTGGTGCAGTGGCTGAAAACCGCAGAGCCGCGCTGGGACAAGGACAGTCTTGCCGAGCTGCTCATCCCGCAGGGAGAGGGCAAGCTGGTACTCGAGGAGCTGCTGGTGCCACACCGCATGCTTGGCGACAAGGTGGCGCTCACCGGGGAGGACGGCTATTCGCTGCTAGCCTCGCTCGGGGCCCTGGACGGGGAGCGCATCAGCCTGGCGAAAGCCGAAGCCTCATTGGACGCGGCTAAGGACGCGCTTGCCAACGTGTGCGCGCTTTCCGGCATTGAAATCAAGGCCAAGGCGCCCACCTACATAGGCGCCAGGATGGGAAGGCCGGAAAAGGCCGCGGCAAGGTCCATGGATGGCAAGCCGAACGTGCTTTTCCCGACCGGCTCGCAGAAGAACCGCTCCATAATCAAGCAATACCGCACGCTCAGGAACGTGGAGGGAAGGGAGAAAACCATCAATCTCGAGCTCGCGCGCTACCGGTGCGCCAAGTGTTCCAACATCACGTTCAAGCGGGTGTGCGAGCGGTGCGGCGGGAGGACGGAAACGGACATCGTGTGCCAGGTTTGCGGCAGGTCCGTGGCCTCGGAGGAGCACTGCGGCAGGAAGACGCGCTCCTATGACCGCAGGCCGGTCGACCTTGTGGCCATGGTGGACTCCATAAAAACCCTGCTCGGCCCTGCGCCCGAGGATGTCAGGGGGGTGAAGGGGCTGTCCAACGCCACGCGCATGCCCGAGAGGCTGGAGAAGGGATTTCTCAGGGCGAAACACAACGTCTACGTGTTCAGGGACGGGACCGCGAGGTTCGATGCCACGGACATACCGCTCACGGCGTTCACTCCGAAAGAGATAGGGCTCGGGCTGGAGAGGCTCGCGGAGCTGGGCTACACCAGGGATATCCACGGCAATCCAATCACCAGCCAGGACCAGATGGTGTACCTCTATTGCCAGGACATAGTGCTATCGAAGAACGGCGCGGAATATTTCATGGGCGTGGCCGCGTTCCTTGACGAGCTGCTCGTCAACTTCTACGGCATGAAGCAGTTCTACGGGCTCAAAAACAGGGACGACCTGGTGGGGCACCTCGCGGTCGGCCTTTCCCCGCACACTTCCGCGGGCGTGCTCTGCAGGATAATCGGGTTCACGAACGCGAATGTGGGCTACGGGCACCCGTATTTCCATACGGCAAAAAGGAGAAACTGCGACGGCGACGAGGATTCCATCATGCTCCTACTGGACGCTTTGCTCAACTTCTCGCGCAAATACTTGAGCGAGTCGCGGGGCGGGACCATGGACGCGCCCCTTGTGCTCACGCCGAAAATAGACCCCAGCGAGGTGGACGACGAGGCGCACACCATTGAGTTTGTTACCTCCTATCCCCTGGGATTCTACCATGCCTGCGAGAAGCTCACCCCGCCGGGGGATTTCAAGATGAAGACCGTGAAGAACGTGCTGGGCACCCCTGAGCAGTACGAGGGCCTGCCCATAACCCATCCAGGAGGCAGCCTGGACGTGGGGCCGACCACCACCAAATACGTGCAGCTGGAGTCGATTCCCGACAAGATAACCACCCAGTTCAACCTCCAGGGCAGGATAAGGGCCGTGGACGCGAGGAACGCCGCCGAGCGGCTGATACTTAGCCATTTCATCCCTGACCTCTACGGCAACCTCCGCTCATTTTCCAGGCAGACCTTCAGGTGCTCCAACTGCAATTTCATACACAGGAGGCCTCCACTCATAGGCAAGTGCCTCAAATGCGGCGGGAACCTGCTGCTTACGATAAACAAGGGCGGAATAGAGAAGTACCTGGAGATAACCAGGAAGATAATCCTGGACTACGAGCTGCCCGATTATATGAAGCAGAGGCTCGAACTCCTGGAAAAGGAGATAGACTCCATATTCGAGGACGACAAGGTGAAGCAGACGGGACTGGGGGAGTTCCTTTAGAATTAGGATTTTAACGAACTCGCGCAGCCAGCGCCGGCGTAGTACGGCCATTTTTGCCTTCTGAGCATGTCCGCAGTTTCCGCATGCCCTCTCGCAGCAGCGAACATTTGCGCGGATATGCCAAAAGTATCCCTTGCGTCCACATTGGCTTTATTCCGTATCAGCATATCCGCAGTGTCAGTATGGCCATACCAGGCCGCATACACCAGCGCAGCCAGCCCGTCATCGCTCTTCGCATTCACATCCGCCCCCTTATCCAGCAGCTCCTTGGCTTTCTGCGTATCGCCGTTCGCTGCCGCGGAAAGGAGTTCGGCATTCAGCCTTTTCTGCTGCTCTGGGCTAAGCTGCAATCTCTGGATTGGCTCCGCTATTGGAGGCGCAGTGCCTTTCTTCGGAAGAATTAAGGAGCGTAGTTTCGTGAGAATCGTTTTTGCTCCTTGTCTTTTGGTTTCATTCATGTTTTGGCCACCGTCCTTGTTTTTTCATCTTATCGTGTTGTCAACCACCACGCCCGCTCCGTCCATGTAGATGTTGCGGATGGGCATCCTTCCTTCATGGAAATGCCTGTATGCGGCCGCGGCCTTGTCCACGCACGGATATTCCTCTTTGACGAACGTGTTTGTCATCAGCTCAAAGCCCAAATCCTCGAATTCGCGGAATAGCGTGGCTGCGAGGAACGAACAGGACGGCGCGCCGTTCGGGTTGGTTATGGGCACTCCGGTGGACGAAAGCCGAGGCTTGTCGCCCAGTTCCAGCCAGGACTCGGTCCCATAGAGGCATACCCGCGGCTGCATGCTGAACGTGTCAATGATGCTCGTTGGTATGATTGCCCGCCTTCGGCCCGAGCTCTCGCTTTGCATATCTTCAGCGTGCTTTACCGTGCCTTTTTTGAGCGCTTTTGCCGCCAGGTTCTGGGCAAAGCTTTCGAACACCACGACCAGCTTTTCGCTTCCTTGGGCTATGCGTTTTCTCATGAGGGCCAACTCGCTGGCCGTGTCGTGCCCCGTCTTTTCGAAATTCCGGTTGAAGAAATAAAGCGGCTCCTGAATCATGCCGGCAGCAGCCAGAAGAACGCGGATCTCGGCCGGAACCTCGTATTCCTTTTTGAAAGCCCGTTCCTCCTCGAAGCTTTCGAAAGTTTCAGGCACTATGTCGTTGGGCACCAGCAGTATTGTCGGGGGCTCAACTTTTGCTTCAACGCATCTTTTGTAAGCCCGCGCGCAAAGCTCTATTGTCAGGAGTATCTCGTGCCCAAGAAGGCGCGGGTCTCCGGGCCCGACGTTTGGACCGTCGCGCACCACGTAGTTGCCGGTCAGCATCAGCGTCCGCTTTTTGGGGCAGGTCCGCACCATGGTCACTATGTTGTCCAGCATCGCTTCCTCGCTATGGAAGCCCTTGGGCGTTATTTTTGCGGCCTGGACTTTCGCCACAAGCGCCTTTTTGTCCTGAGTCAGTTTATTGCCACACATACTTAACAATTAACACAAAATAGTATATTAAATATCTCACGATTTTTTCAGCGAAAAATGGATTTATTTATCAATATTTCCATGTATTCCATAATAATGAAAGAAAAGCTCGACAAAATAGACATGCGCCTGCTCTACGAGCTGGACTGGAATGCGCGCCAGCCAGAGACCGCGCTCGCGAAGAAAATCAAGCGCTCGCGGGAGACCGTGAGCTATAGGATAAGCCAGCTGGAGAAGCGGGGCATCATCTCAGGCTATGCGACATGGATGAACGTGTCCAAGCTCGGCTACCAGGCATACAAGATATATCTCAAGATAGGCGGCAACGAGAAGGAGCGGGAGGAATTCTTCAATGAGCTCAAGAAGCGCGCGGATCTGTTCTGGCTCGGCGTCGCGGACGGAGCGTGGGACGTGGGCCTGACGTTCTTCGCAAAGGACAACCGGGAATTCTTTGAAAAGAAGAACGAGATATTCGCCAAGTACAGCCGCATAATACTCCAGAAATTCACCGGCGTCGCGGTTGTTGCGTACGCCTACCCCAAGAAGATATTCTATCCGGAACCGCAGGATTACTATTACATGTTCGGCAGGATAGAGGAAAACGGGCTGGACGCCATTGACCGGAAGATAATGTCCGCGCTTTTCAATGATTCCAGGACAAAACTGGTGAAGCTTGCAGCTGAGGCAGGGACCACAGTGGACATAGCGAGAAGCAGGATGAAGAAGCTGGAGGACAAGGGCATCATCGTCAGCTACAAGGCGCTGATAGACTACCAGAAGCTCGGCCTGGAGTTCTACAAGGCGTTCCTCTATTTTGACTCTTTCCCTGAGGAGGACGAAAAGAAGCTCTTCGAGATGGCCAAGCAGGACCCGAACATCCTGCACGTGGTCACGGTCATAGCACCCTGGGACATAGAACTGGAGATAATGGTGGAGGATTACCAGCAGTACAACGCGATAATCCGGCGTCTGAAGGCCGAATTCCCTAATCTGCGCAACATAGAGAGCGCGACCATGTGGGGGGATTACGTGTTCCCGGCAAAGGGAACGATAATGAAGCTGTGAATCACTGCGCGTACCTCACCCTCATTTTAACTTCCTCGACGCGCTTGAGTACCGCCCCGTGTTTCGGGTTCCGTGTCTTGTAGCCTTTTATGAACGCAGTGCCTGCCTTCGCATCCAGCGCCTTGAGCATGGTGTAAACGTCAATCGCCTTGTCCTCCACGTCATGCGAGAAGAAGCCGAGCCCGAAATCTATCACAAACAGCCTGCCTTTGCTTTTCATCAGGTTGACAGGAGTAAAATCACCGTGGATTATGCCCGCAAAATGGAGCGCCGCGAGCATCTGCCCGGCACGCACGCACTCAACAGCTTTCATTTCCGGGTGGCTGCCATGCAGGTAGTCCATTGTGATTGAAAAATCGTTGACTTCGAGCACCACCGGGCAGTCCACCCCGGCGAGTTTTGCCCTGTGAAGGAGACGCGCCTCTGCGCGCGTGCGTTCCCGCCTCAATTTGGCGTCAATCTCGGCTATGCGGTATGTTTTCCGTATGCGCTCCTTGACAGCCACGTCGCGGCCGATTAACGAGCCCCTTGAGATGACGGCTTCGGCGCCCCGCATGCTCAACGCCTCTGCCTGAAAAGCAGCATGGACAGGATTGACATCAGGCCGAGCATTACCAGCCAGGAGATTGCGAAGAATACGGATATGACGCCCGTTCCAACGCCGAAAACGAACATGGAGAGCATGAATGCGAACCAGGCGGCCTTTGACCAGGCGAACACCTTGCTGCCGTCCAGGGGGAACGCTGGAATCATGTTGAACATGCACAGCACGAAATTCAGGTACGCCCCGAAGCGCCAGACCTCGAACACGCCGTTGGCAAACAGCGGCGCGAGGAAGCTCGTGTCGAACGAGAAGTATATGTGCCTGGGCGCGATGAGGGACAGCCCGAGGAACACCAGCATCACCATGAGGTTCACGACCGGGCCTGCCAGGGATATGAGGCCGTTCTGCCTTCTGCTTATGTGCTGCGAGTAGATGTACACCGCGCCCGGCGCAGCGAAGAGCACGCCCAGCAGCGAGGTGGCGAGCATGAAAAGCAGGCCCTGGACCCACATCTGGAACCGGGCATATGCGCCGAAGTATATGGCCACGAGCTTGTGGCCCATCTCGTGCAGCACGAAGCCTGAGCCGATTGTGACCAGCGACAGCGCCATGAAAACCAGGAATTCCTTCGGCAGGCTGAACAGGGTGCCCAGGCCGCCTGTGAATACGATTGTGAACGCGAATGATATGGCGAGCACCGAGATGATTATCTCCACTGCCTCGCCTTTCTCTATGTAGAAATCCTGCTTCATCTGGGGGTCACCGTTGACCATGTTTATTCTCCGTGGAATTTAAAATGCCGCTACCAACGGCTACCGGTACATCAGCGACGAGCTCTTGAACTTCTGGATGTGCTCCAAGTGCTCCTTGCGGGTTATGGGCATCACCTGCTTGAGCGCGGCCTGGAAGTGCTTTCCCTTCACCTTCCTGCTCCCTTCGCGTATGGCAGACATGCCCGCCTCCCGCACCACGTTCTCCATGTCTGCCCCGGTGTAGCCGTCCGCGAGCCCGGCTATTTCCGGCAGCGAGACGTCGCTGTCCATGGGCATCTTCGCAGTGTGTATCCTTAGTATGGCAAGCCGGGCCGCCTCTTCGGGGAGGCCTATTTCTATTATCCGGTCGAACCTGCCTGCGCGCAGCAGCGCGGAGTCCAGGATGTCCGGCCTGTTGGTGGCGGCGATGACAATCACGTTTTTAAGTGACTGAAGGCCGTCCATCTCAACCAGCACGCCGTTAATGATGTCCTCATGAATGACTGATGGATTTGAATGCGCCCTCGATCGCGCAATCGAGTCTATCTCATCTATGAAAAGTATGCAGGGCGCGGCCATCCTTGCCTTCTTGAATATCTCCCTTGTCAACTTCGCGGATTCGCCGACATGGTGGTGCATCAGGTTGGAGCCTTTTATCGAGATGAAGTTCGCCTCGGTCGCATGGGCCACTGCCTTTGCAAGCAGGGTCTTGCCGGTCCCCGGCGGGCCGTAGAGCAGTATGCCCTTGAGCGGCCTGATGCCCATGCGCTCGAACAGTTCCGGCGATTTCAGCGGCAGCTCCACGGCCTCGCGCAGCTCCTTTTTCACGCCTTCCAGGCCTCCGATGTCATCCCACCTGGTACTGGGCCGCTCCACGAACACCTCGCGCAGGGCCGAGGGCATGATTTCCCGCAGGCCGTTGAAGAAGTCGTCCCGCGTGACTTTCAGCTTGTCGAGTATCTCAGGCGGTATGAAATCCTGCTGCATGTTTATTTCAGGAAGCACGCGGCGCAGCGCTTTTATCGCAGCCTCCTTGGTGAGCAGGGAAAGGTCGGCGCCGGTATAGCCGTGGGTGATGCCTGCGAGCTCTTCCAGGGAAACGTCCTTTTCCAAAGGCATGTTCCTCACGTGGATGTGCAGGATGTCCAGCCTGCCCTTAACGTCCGGGACTCCGATTTCTATTTCCCGGTCGAACCTTCCGGGCCTGCGCAGCGCGGGGTCTATGGCGTCCTCGCGGTTCGTGGCTCCAATGACTATGACCTCTCCCCTTGCTTTTAGCCCGTCCAGCAGGGTGAGCATCTGGGAAACCAGCCGCTTTTCCACCTCGCCGAAGACCTCGCTCCTCTTTGGGGTTATTGCGTCCAGCTCGTCTATGAAGATTATGGACGGCGCGTTCTCCTGGGCCTCCAGGAAGATCTTGCGCAGCCTCTCCTCGCTCTCGCCCACGAACTTGGACACGACCTCCGGACCGCCTATGTAGTAGAAATTCGCGTCTGACTCGTTCGCGACCGCCTTTGCCATGAGCGTCTTTCCGGTCCCTGGCGGGCCGTAGAGCAGCACGCCCTTTGGCGGGTCTATGCCCAGGCGCTCGAATATCTCCGGGTGGCGCAAAGGCAACTCCACCATCTCGCGGAGCTTCTGTATGGCGTCCTTGAGCCCTCCCACGTCGTCGTAGGTGACATTGGATATGGCCTCCAGGTCCTTGACCGGCTCCAGCACGATTTTGAGCTCAGTCTTCTCCCCTATCACCACCGGGCCCTGGGGGAACACCTGGGAAACTATGAGCGGCACGGACGTGCCGAATATGCCCACGGGGAGCAGGTTGCCCTTGAGCACGGGCTTGCCCACGAGCCGCTTCTTCACGTACTGGTCAAAGCCGGGCGAGAACTTGACATGCTCCCTGGGCGCGAGCACGACCTTCTTCGCCTCCTTTACCTGGACAGGCTCCACCTTCACCCTGTCGCCGAGGCCCACGCCCGCGTTCTGGCGCAGGATGCCGTCCATGCGTATCATTTCCAGGCCCTCGTCCTCAGGGTGCGCCTGCCACACGATGGCGAGCGCCGCCTTCTTGCCGCTGAGCCGGACTATGTCCCCTGTGGCCACGCCAAGTTCCTTCTTGGCCCGCGAATCTATGCGGATTATGCCCCTTCCGACGTCGTTCTGGAACGATTCCGCGACTTTTGGACTGATAGCTGCCATTGCGACCATCTTCATTTCTCCACAAGCATCCTGCCGTCCTTCTCTTTCACACGGACCGCCACGCTCCTATTGAGCATGGCGTTCTTTTTAAGTGTTACAGCGGTGGTGAGCATTATGTCCTGGGCCAGCTCCACTGCCATGAACTTCAATGCGTCCTTGCGGCCGAATACTGCCGGCTTCCCTGCGACCGTGACCCTGAGGGAATCTTCATCCGCCTCCATGGATTCCAGTTTGCCCAGCAGCATGCGCTCCTTCCTGCGCACGAGCAGCCGGGCATCCTCCGACAGCTCCAGGCGGCCGTCCTTTTCCAGCGCGGCCTCTATTATGACCTCGTCGCCCGCTTCCAGCGCCCTGCCGCGCTCCGGCCGTCCCCAGATGACGACCTGGACCTCTTTCGTGCCGTCCGAAACGTTGAAGGAGAACCCGGGCGTGGCGCTGGTGCCGCTCACGTAGCGGTCAAATCCCTGGACGCGGGACACGAAACCCTGCACGTGATGGAACTCGCCTGGGGCGAGCGCGTCCAGCCTTGAGAACGGCGTGCGTCCTTTGAGCTCCAGCATGCCGTAATAGCCCAGATGGAGCTCGCCGCTCCGCTCGTTGGCGCCCCTCACCAGCACGGAGTCCTTGGTGCGCAGCCCGTCCGCGAGCTTCACGTCCTCGTTCCACAGGATTAGCGGTACGGAGCCGGTGTTGTCCTCCACCTCCACCACGCGGCTCTTCTTCCCGGAGCTGTAAGCTGCAACGGGCCAGATTTTCTTCACCTGAGCCTCGATGGAGAGTTTTTTTCCGCCTTTGGGGATTGCGGAAATGATTACCTTCTTCTCCTGCTCTTCCTTGAGCAGGCCCTTTTCCCGCGCAAGGAGCTTTATGGCGACCTCGCGTGTGAGCAGGCCGTGGAACTGGCTTATTTTCTCCGCCACCTGCTCCTCGAGCTGCTCTTTGGAAAGCGATTCGAGGAGGAGCGGTTCGTAGTCCATGCGATGTTTTCCCTTCGAACCATTAAAAACATTGCCTAGCTAATGTTTCACATGCGCGCCATGTCGAACCTTGAATACGCCAGCGTCGTGCGAGAGCTCCAGCCGCTCTCAGGCAAGAGGTTCGGCCGCATCAGGAGGCTCTCGGGCGGCATGTACAGGATGAAAATCGGGGATGCGGAGATACTCATAGAGCCGGGCGTCCGGCTCCATCGGACGAAATACGTGGAGGAGGCCGAGACCCAGGACCAGCTCGCGCAGAAAACGGATTCTGAGCTGGAAAATGCGAGGCTTGCTGCCATAAAACAAATAAACGACGACCGCATAATCGAGTTCGAGTTCGAAACGAGGAAAACGGATGCGGATGGCGCTCGGGCGGGCATCGAACGTACGGATATTGTTTTTGAAATGTTCGGGAAGGGAAATGCCATTCTCGTGAGGGACGGCGTGACCCTGGCGGCCATGAAGGAGGAAAGCTGGGCAGGCAGGGAGATACGCAAGGGCAGGGAGTACGCATACCCGAAATCAAACGTCGTGCCCGCGTTCCGCGATGCGCTTTCGGACAGGTACGTAATCATCGCGCTGCTCAAGCTTCCGCTGGGGAAGGAATATGCGCAGGAAATCCTATTCCGCTGCGGGATTCCTGAGAAGACGCCGGGGATAGAACTGACTGGAAAGCAGATTGAGTGCATAGAGGCCGAAATTGAAGCGGTGCTCGGGGCGCATGAGCCGCTTGTTTTCTATGAACGCGGGAAACCGGTGGATTACGGGCTCGCCGCATTCGCAAAATACGAAGGAGAGGGGTTCGAATCAAGGCCGTTCGCGAGCATCAGCGAGGCGCTTGACGAGTTCTACTGGAGCGCGGAGCACGTGGAGCAAAACCCGGAGCTGGAAAAGCTCGGGCGCAGGCTGGAGGAGCAGGAAAAGCGGATGGCGGAGCTGGAGAAGGAGGAGGCCGCGTACAAGGCGGACGGCGATTACATATATTCAAATTACGAGGCCATTGAACGTTTGTTGAAGGAGGCGAAGGCCATGCCTTTGGAGGAGCTGGAAAAGAGGCTGGCGAAGCTTAAGCCGAAAGTGGATAAAAAGGAAAAGACGATTGAAATAGAGATGGAGCCTGCTCAGTAGGTCGGCTCGCTCTTGTTCAGGAGATAGGGCTTCAGCATCTCGTTCGCCTTCTTGGGCTTGTCCACCAGTATGCCGAGCACCGTGTCCCTGCCGTCCCTGGACAGCGTCTGGACGTTCTCTATGTTGATTCCCTGCTTTGCAAGCGAGGTGGTTATCTTGCCGAGCTCTCCGGGCTCGTCGGGGAGCCTTACCACTATCATGTTCGCCTCGGTGACGGTGTAGCCCGACGCCTCCAGCACCTGCCTGGCCTTTTCGCTGTCAGGCACCGTGAGAATCACGACCGCCTTCTTGGCCACCACGTCAACCGAAAGCGCGTCTATGTTGACCTTCGCCTTGCCGAGTATGTAGGATATGTCCGCAAGCAGGCCGACCTTGTCATCTGCAATTATGGTTATGGACTTCATAATTTCAACACCTTTTTCATAATGCCTCGCTTGAGGCGAGGTAATCACGCAGTATCTTCGCCGCCGGCTCCGGGCGGTTCACGACCATGGAAAGAATCGTCCTCTTGCCATCCCGGCTTACCATGTGCACCTTCTCTATATTAATGCCTTCCTGCGCCAGCATGCTGGCCAGCCGGTTGAACTCGCCGGGCCGGTCATCCAGCCGTATCATTACGCAGTTGTCATCCGCGACCTCGTAGCCCGCCTTGCCGAGCGCTGATTTGGCACGCTCCGGGTCCGCCACCATCAATCCGACTATGGCCTTCTTGCCCACGACGTCGAAATCCAGGGCCTCGATGTTTATGTCCTGCTTTGCCAACGCGTAGGATATCTCGGCCAGAAGCCCGACCTTGTCGTCCGACACAACGGTTATCTGCTTCATTCCATCCCCCCTTCGCAGATTATAGACGATAGAGCTGTATGTGCGGCGTTTTCTTTATATACATTACGTCGGACTGTCGGGCCAGGCCGGTGGCCAGCGCGGCGGCGACCGCTTTTTTGCCCACCAGGTTCGCGGAGCTAAAAGCCGCGAGCGCCTGCCCGAGCTCCTTTTCGGTCACGAGCCCGCCTTCGTAGAAGCTGCGGTAGGCCCTCAGATCAAGGTATGCCCTGCCGTCGTCAAGCACTGAGCCGAGCAGCTCTTTGTCGCAGGCTGCGACGATTTTCCCCTGGCGGGTATCGTGTATCTTCAGGTACATCGTCTTCATCTGGACCGCCCATGGTTAAAAACAGGAGTCACGAAATTGCGCAAATTTTGTGAGCCGCGTGGCACATGCGCAATCACAGAAATCCCGCAGCCGAGTTGAGCATGAGCACGCTGAACATTGTCACGAACATCACGAACACGAGTATGTTCGCCAGCTTGATAAGGCCGATGACGTCCCCTATGGACTGCTTCGTCTCCGCCACCTTGGCGCGCTGGCTCGCGAGGTCCGCGCCTATCGCGTCCACGGACGCCCTTAGGCTTGCCAGGTTCTCCCTGTGCCCTGCCAGGCCGCCTGCCTGCGCCAGCATTCCGGACCCCTTGATGATTTCGTCTCCGGACGCGCTCATCTGCGCCCCGTATTGGCCAATCCCTGCGCCCAGTACGCTGATTTGGGAAATTGCTACGCCCAGCTGCTTCATGGTGGCGCCTGTCCCGTTCATGCCTTCCGAGAGCGATAATACTGAACTGTTTATGTCGTCGAACGTCGCGTTCATGGAGCTGATTTCGGAGTCCAGGGTGGATACCGTCTGGCCCGTGTCGTCGAGCAGCGCGGTTATGCCGTCAATGTTCGTGTTTATGGACGACTGCATCTTGTCAAGCGCGTCGTTTATCACGAATGCGAGCACGAGCGCGATGAATATGCCGGCCGCGCTCAGGAACATGCCCCCGGCATACGCGGGCTTCTTGAGGCTCCCGAGGCTGAAATCCTTGCCCTTGTCCGGCCCGTCTTCCGCACGCTCCCGGGCGCCGTCTTTTTTTGGCATGGGAAAAATCCGGTTCCACATTTTAAAAAACGAGCAGTAGAAAGGAAATCATGCGGCTATGGCTGTTTCTCGCTTTCGGACTCGCGCTTGCAGGGTGCGTGTCACAGGTGGCTGAGGGAGGCACCCCGGCCAACGCCGCTCAACCGCAGAAAGTGAATGTGAATGCGAGCGTGAATGCAAGCGGGAACGTCATCGCGGATATGACCGGAAACATGAGCGCTAATCCGCTGCCAATTCCTGCCCCCGGCGCGAACAACACTGCCGCAGGGAACATTAGCGCCAACCTGACCGCTGGCGCGAACGCCACGACGGGCGCGCCTGAAGCGGAAAAAAACAGCTCCGCGGCCAACGCCACCCTGAACCGGGCCGGCATTCTTTTCGGCGACGGGGAATACGCCCTTGTGTTCGACGACCTCTCCGTCCCGGACGGTAATGCGTGCGCGCTTCTGAGCGTGGATTACGCCTCCAATTACTCGGCTATAACGAAGCTGGAGATATGCCCCGGGGAATCGGAGGTCTGGACAGACCCCGGAGGCCGGGTTTTCAGGATTTTGGTCCTGAAAACCGCGGCAGGCTACTCCGGTAGCGCGGGTTGGGCCCAGGTGGAAATATT
Organism: uncultured Microcaldota archaeon; assembly: GCA_903835385.1. Taxonomy (GTDB): domain Archaea; phylum Micrarchaeota; class Micrarchaeia; order Anstonellales; family Bilamarchaeaceae; genus CAILMQ01. The sequence goes on from CAILMQ010000068.1 coordinate 14,585, forward strand.
CGGCTAGGGCTAGGGGAAACCCGTGCCTATTTTTTTTCCTTGCCTGCGACCTTCCCGGCTTCGCCTTTCTCCTCCCGACTCTCTTGAGACTTGGCGAACGTGACTGGAACTACCGACATGATTATGTAGAACAGGACAGCCAGCACCACCAGGCTTATGGCTCCGCTGATGAGGCCCGTGCCCCCGTACTGCGCGCCTCCGGCCCCTGCCATTGCGCCCCTGGTTCCTGCCCCGGCGAACTGGGTGGCAGTGCCTGCGGCGCCCCTTGGAACGATGAGGCCCGAGGCGATCCTGGAAACGAATGCGCCTGCGTAGTTAGCAACTAAGAGGAGTATGGTCCCCACGACATTGGTCTTGTTCGGCTTCAGGGATGACAGCGTAGGAATCACCTTATTTCGTGATTACGAATTTTCCCCGCATCGGGCGGTGCATTCCGCCTGCGAAGCCCGCTCCGGCATTCATCCTGCCGGAAAGGGACTGGTTCCCGATGCCGAGCTCCTGGCGCAGCTTGGCAGCCAGCTTGCCCATGCCGGAATAGTCCGCGAACGTGGTCTCGTTCAGCCGCCCGAACAACTGACCCCCGAGACCGTACTGGTCATGCAGCTGTTTCGCGGTTTGGTAGTCCCCGTCCAGGACCGCCTGGCGGAACTCGCCTATTTCCGTTGCGTTGGCGCGTTGGGTGGCGTTTTCAGCGCCGCAGCCATGCCACGTCGCATTCACCGAAGCGTTGCGGCCCAGCCAGCCATCCAGTCCCGCGTGCAGGCCGGGCACTGCGAAAACCGCGCCCGCGAATGCAAGCGAGACCACCAACACGATTGCGATTATTTTCAGGTCCATAATCCCACCATTTGGAAACTCTAATGTAACCTTAATGTAGCTTCAATTTAAAAAGCTTTTGCCAGGGCAGGAA